>DATKLI010000039.1:0-37730 GCA_035542455.1 Thermoanaerobaculaceae bacterium | reverse complement strand
TCCTTCACGTCCCAGCCGATCACCGCCACCGCGCGCCCGGCGCCCGCCTCGGCCTCGCTCGCGAAGCGCCCGTCCTGGAGGTTGAGGCCGATCATCCACGGGAACTCGTACTCGGCGCCGAGCACGAACGTGTCGGCGAGGCGGCGTCCACCCGCGAACACGGGGTGCATCGAGGTGACGCGCCCCGCGACGCGGAGCGCCTGGGGGACGAGCCGACGCACCGCCTCGAGGTCGGCCTGGGTGATGTCCTTGCGCTTGAGCGCGTCGAGGAACGCCTCGCGGCTTCGGATGATCCCGAACTTGGTGAAGATCAGCGTGTTCGGGCCGAGGCCGGAGATCACGTCGGCGGCGTACTTGTTCAACCCCGAGACCACGGAGATCACCGCCACGATCGTCATCACAGCGATGACGATCCCGAGGAGGTTGAGCGCGGAACGCATCTTGTGGGCGGTCAGCGCTCCCACCCCGGTCCGGACGATGTCCTCCACGATCATGTGCGGCAGCGCCCCCGGCGGCGCAGCGTGCGGCTCATCGCGTCACCCCTGCGGGCCGCCGCCCGGCGACTTGTCAATCACCACCTGGGCCCCGGGCGTCAGATCGCGCAGCGCACGGAACGGCCCAACCACGATCTCGTCGCCGTCTTTGAGCCCGCTCGCGACCTCAACGTCGAGCTCGCCGCGGATGCCGGTGGTGACCGGACGGAAATCGGCCTTCTTCCCCGCGACCACGTACACGCCCTCGACGTCGCGCCCGCGCGCCGCGACCGACTCCTTCTTGACGGGGCTGCTGGCCGGGCCCGAACCCGCAGCGGGCGTCGGCGTCCCCTTGGCGTCGGGCGAGCGCACGACGAGGGCGCCGATCGGGACAGTCAGCGCGTCGCTCCGCGTCGCGGTCGTGATGTCGGCGGTGACCGTGAGGCCGGGCCGGATCCGCTCGGGGTGCTTGAGCAGCGTCACCTTGACGGTGTAGTCGGTGCCGGTGGCGGCACCGCCGAGCGACGACGTCCCCTGGATCGGGCTCGACCCGATCTCGGAGACCTCGCCGGGGAACTTCTCGTCCGGGAAGGCGTCGATCCTCACCTCGGCCTTCTGGCCGAGGCGGAGCTGCGGGACGTCGGTCTGGTCGACCTCGAGGACAGCCTCGATGACCGACATGTCCGAGATGGTCATCAGCACCGTGCCGGGGTTGTTCATCGTTCCGGTGATGATCACCTCGCCCTTCTCGATGTTGCGGCGCGTCACGACGCCGTCGATCGGGGCGCGGATCTCGGTCTTCTCGAGCGAGTCCTTGGCGGAGGCGATGTCGGCGCGGGCCTGCTCGACCTGTCGCTCCGCCCGGCGAGCGGACGCCATCGCCTGGTCGTACGTGCTGCGGGCCCGCTCGCGGTCGGCCTCGGCGAGGATGCCGTCCTTGAACTGCTGCTCGGCGCGGTCCATGTCGCGCTTCGCCTGCGCGGACGCTTCGCGTGAGCGTACCAGCTCGGCCTCGAGGGCCTGGAGGTTCGAGCGCGCGCTGTCCACCGCGGCCGCGTACCGCGCCTGGTCGATCACCGCCAGGAGATCGCCCTTCTTGACGCGGTCGCCCTCCTCGACGTTGAGCGCGGTCACCTGCCCCATGATGTTCGCGGAGAGCTCGACCTTCGTCTTGGCCTGCACGGTGCCGTTGGCGGTGACGAGCTGGACCAAGTCCTTGCGCGTCACCTTGGCGACGCGGACCTGGATCCCCTTGTTCTTGCTGCTGACGACGGCCGCGATTACGGCCGCGACCACGACCACCAACCCGACGCCGACGACGATCTTCGTACGCCCTCTCATGCGCGACTCCTCCGGCGGGTCCCCTCCTCGGTGGTGCCCGCGGATCTACCGAATCGCACAATACTACGCACTCCTCGGTGCAAGGTTGCCCCGGCGGCGCGCGGGCGCGGCGGTCACGGGACGCCGCCGTCGCGGGCTCCGACCGGGGCGGCACGCGCAGCGGCGACGATCTCGAGGCAGTGTGTGACGAGCGCGGTCCAACCGGTCTGGTGCGACGCCCCGCACCCGCGCCCGGTCTCGGCGTCGAAGTACTCGTGGAAGAGGACCGGGTCCGAGGCTGCGGCCGCGCCGGCGCTCCCCCCGCCGCACGGGCGGGTGCCTGCGGCGTCCGGGAGGAAGAGGCTCGCGAGGCGGCGAGCGATCTCGGCGGCGACCTGTCGCAGCGTCCTCGTCGTTCCGGACCCGGTCGGGCACTCGACGCGCAGCGCGTCGCCGTAGAAGTGGTGGTAGCGCTCGAGCGCCTCGATGAGGAGGAAGTTGACGGGGAACCAGACCGGTCCGCGCCAGTTCGAGTTTCCCCCGAACATCGGCGTGTCGGACTCTGCGGGCGTGTACGCGACTGTGTGCGTCGTCCCGGCGAGCTCGAAGGTGAAAGGACGTGCGGCGTAGACGCGCGAGAGCGAGCGGATTCCGAACGGCGAGAGGAACTCCCGCTCGTCGAGGACGACGCGGAGGACCCGCAGCAGCCGCTCGCGCGTCGGGATCGCGAGCAGCCGCCGACCGGCGTCGCCGTCCTCCGCCATGCACGAGATCCTGCCGGCGAGGTCGGCGCGGTGCTGGAGGAACCAGCGCAGGCGCTTGCCGAACCCCGGCAGCATGTCGATCACGCTCTGCCCGAGGACCTCGCACGCCAACAGCGGAACCAGCCCGACCATCGAGCGCAGCCGGATCGGGACGTGGTGGCCGTCGGTGTGGACGTGGTCGTAGTAGAAACCGTCCTGCTCGTCCCAGAGGCCGGTGCCTCCCAGCCCGTTGGCCGCGTCGGCGATCGCAACGTAGTGCTCGAAGAACTTCGAGGCGATGTCCTCGTATGCCGGGTCCTCGGACGCGAGCTCGAGCGCGATCGAGAGCATCGTCCCGCAGAAGAACGCCATCCACGAGGTGCCGTCGGCCTGCTCGAGGGCACCGCCGCCCGGGAGCGGCCGGGACCGGTCGAACACGCCGACGTTGTCGAGGCCGAGGAACCCGCCGCCGAACAGGTTGCGCCCGGCGACGTCCTTACGGTTCACCCACCAGGTGAAGGTGAGCAGCAGCTTCTGGAAGGCGCGCTCGAGGAAGAGACGGTCGCGGCACCCGCGCTCGCCGGTCATCTTGTACACCCGCCACGCCGCCCACGCGTGCAGCGGCGGGTTGACGTCGTCGAACCCCCACTCGTACGCCGGCAGTTGTCCGTTCGGGTGCATGTACCACTCCCGCAGCAGGAGCAGGATCTGGGACTTCGCGAACTCGGGGTCGAGGCGCGCCATCGGGAGCATGTGGAACGCGAGGTCCCACGCGGCGAACCACGGGTACTCCCAGGTGTCCGGCATCGAGAGCACGTCGCGGGCGTGGAAGTACGGCCAGTCCGCGTTGCGTCCCACGCGCCGCGGCTCGGGAGGCGCGGGCTGCGCGGGGTCGCCCGCGAGCCACTCGCTCACCACGAGGTTGTAGAACTGCTTCGACCAGATCAGGCCGGCGTACGCCTGGCGCGCGACCGCAGCCTCCTCGCGCCGCAGAGCGGCCGGCAGGACGCCGGCGTAGAACTCGTCCGCCTCGCGGCGGCGTGTCGCGAACGTCTCGTCGAACACGGCGAACGGGTCCTCCGGCATCTCGGCGGCCGAGGCGAGGCGGAGTTTCACGACGGCCTCGCCCCCCGCGGGGATCGCCAGGCGGTAGTGAGCCGCCGCCTTGGTGCCGCTGAGGCCGGGGTTGACGGCCGCACCGTCGCCCCCCACGACGGCGTCGTGGAAGGCGTCCTTGACGAACGGTGTCGCGTTGGGTCGCCCCCACAGCCGCTTCTCGTTGCTCTCGTTTTCGGTGAACAGCAGTGCGGGGGGCGCTCCGTCCTGGCCGCCGGCGCACGCGAGCTTGAAGTTTCCGAGCGTCGCGTGGTCTGCCTCGACGGAGGAGGCGCCGGCGGCGCGGAGGATCGGCCTCGGCGGGTACTCGTCGCCCGAGCGCCCCCAGCTCCACGTGTTGCGGAACCAGAGCGTGGGGAGGAGGTGGAGCGTCGCTCCCTCGGGCCCGCGGTTCGCGGCCGTGAGGCGGACGAGGATGTCGTCCGGAGCCGCCTTCGCGTACTCCACCGTCACCTCGAAGAACCGGCCCCCGTCGAAGACACCGCTGTCCTCGAGTTCGAACTCGGGGTCGCTGCGCGAGCGGCGCGCGTTCTCGCTCCGCAACGCCGCGTACGGGAACTCCGCCTGCGGGTACCGGTAGAGCGCCGCGAGGTACGAGCCGGTCGGCGTGGCGTCGAGGAAGTAGTAGCACTCCTTGACGTCCTCGCCGTGGTTCCCCTCGCCGTTCGCGAGCCCGAACAGGCGCTCTTTGAGGATCGGGTCGCGCCCGTTCCAGAGCGCGAGCGCGAAGCACAGCCTCGCCTCGCGGTCGCAGATCCCGAGCAGCCCGTCCTCGCCCCAGCGGTACGCGCGGCTGCGGGCGTGGTCGTGCGGGAAGTACGCCCACGCGTCTCCGTCGGCGGAGTAGTCCTCGCGCACGGTGCCCCACTGGCGTTCGGCGAGGTACGGCCCCCACCGCGTCCAGTTGCGCTCCCTGCGAGCGGCCTCGGCGAGCCGGGCGGCCTCGGCGCCCCGGCGCGCGTCACGCGACGGTGACGACACTCTTGATCCCGGCCGGCTCGCCCGTGAGGAGCCGGGGAGCCCCGGCGAGCGGGGTCCGGCTCGTGATCAGGCGCCGGAGCGGCCGCGGCCAGCGCGCTGCGAACGTCGCGAGGTCCCGGATCGCGGCCTCGTACGCGTCGCGCCCCGCGTTCACGGTGCCGAACACGACCTGGTTGTTGAGCACGAGGTTCCGCATGATGCGGTCGGTGTCGAGCTCCACAGGCCCCTTTCGGCCGGGGACGCCCGTGAACACGAACACCCCGTTGGTGCCGAGCACCGCGAGCATCTCGAACGCGATGCGGGACGCTCCGCTCGCCTCGTACACGAGGTCGACGTTGCCCACGTGGGCCGCGAGTTGCTCGAGGGTGTGCGTCTCGGCGGCGATGTACTCTCCTCCGAGCAAGCGCACCAACCCGGCCTTGTCGTGCGGCCCCGACGCGCGGGAGTAGACCGTCGTCTGGAACCCGGCCTCGACCAGCAGCATGGCGCCGAGCAACCCGACCGGCCCGGCGCCGAGGACGACGGCGCGCTGCCCGCGGCCCGGCGGGTGCCCGGGCTCCGCGGGACGCGACGCCGGGAGGCGCTGCTGGACCTTCCACACCTCGGCGATCGCCTTCTCGGCGATGGTGAGAGGCTCCGTGAGGACCGCGACGTCCCTGATCGCCGGCGGGACGACGTTCATGAACCTCTCGTCGTCCACCACGAACTCCGTCATGAACCCGTGGGCCCCGCGGATCCCGCGCTCGGTGAACTCCCCGGTCACGCAGAAGTCCTGCCGCCCGGCGCGGCACGGGCCGCACTCCGGGCGCGGGCACGGCCGCCGGACCATCGGCACGATCAGGTCCCCCGGCCGGGTGCGCGTGACGGCGGCGCCGACCTCGACGACCTCGCCGAGCGACTCGTGGCCGATCACCAGGTACTCGGAGCCGGCGGGAGGATCGCCGTACTGGAACGTCACGATCTCCCGGTCGGTGCCGCAGACGCCGACCTCGAGCACCCGGAGCTTGACGTCGGTGGGCGAGGCGAGGGCCGGCTCGGGGTGCTCCATGAGCCTCACCTCGCGCTGCGCGGGAACGACGGCGGCGGCCTTCATGACGCGCTCCAATCCTGCGACCGCCGCGCCGCCCGCGAGTCCGAATGCGGGTGCGAGCGCCTCGCGCGCACGGTCGCATTCGATCAACGCCGCCGCCCCCGCGGACGTTCCCGCCCGCACCGGTACAATCCCCGCCGATGAGAAAAGACCCGATCCGGCCGCACCGGCAGCCGGACGAGGCGGAGACGAGATGAGCGTCCCCGCGATCCGCGTGCGTCGCTGCAACGGCCTTCCGGTCCGGGGCGACGGCGCCTACATCGTCTACTGGATGACGGCGTTCCGGCGCGCGGGGTGGAACTTCGCGCTCGAGCGCGCCGTCGAGCACGCCCGAGCGCTGCGCAAGCCGCTCGTCGTCCTCGAGGCGGTTCGCTCCGACCACCGCTGGGCGTCCGAGCGCGTCCACACGTTCGTCCTCGCGGGGATGGCCGACAACCGCCGCGCCTTCCGGGAGTCGGCGGTGACGTACCTGCCGTACGTCGAGCCGGCGCCGGGAGCCGGGCGCGGCCTGCTGGCGGCGCTGGCGGCCGACGCATGCGTCGTGGTCGCCGACGACGCTCCGGTGTTCTTCCTCCCGCGCGCCGTGGGGGCCGCGGCCGCGCGGGCGCCGGTGCTGCTCGAGGCGGTGGACTCCAACGGGCTGCTGCCGCTCGCCGCGACCGGGCGGGTGTTCCCCACCGCGTTCGCGTTCCGGCGGTTCCTCCACTCGGAGCTGCCGGCCCACCTCGCGGAGCTCCCCGCCGCCGACCCGCTTCGGGGGGTGGAGCTTTCACGTCTCGCCTCGGTGCCCGAGACGGTCGTCCGGGGGTGGCCGGCGGTGCTCCCGGACGAGCCCGGGGCCGTCTCGGCGACGCTGGCAGTGCTCCCGCTCGACCGGAGCGTTCATGCCGTCGCCGGCACACCCGGAGGAACCGCCGCCGGCCGGGCGCGGATCGCGAGGTTCGTCAGCTCGGCGCTCGAGCCGTACGCCGAGGTGCGGGACCACCCCGACGACGACGGTACGAGCGGTCTCTCCCCGTACCTGCACTTCGGCCACGTGTCAGCTCACGAGGTGTTCGCGGCGGTCGCTCGCCACCAGGGGTGGACAGCCGAGAGGCTCGCGCCGAGACCGTCCGGCAAGCGCTCCGGGTGGTGGGGGATGGGCGAGGCTGCCGAGGCGTTCCTCGACCAGCTGGTGACGTGGCGCGAGCTCGGTTTCAACTTCGCGGCAAAGCGAGATGACGGCGAGACGTACGAGTCGTTGCCGCCGTGGGCGCTTGCGACCCTCGGAAGGCACGCCTCCGATCCTCGCCCGCGCCTGTACCCGGCCGAACGGCTCGAACAGGCCGACACCCACGACCCGCTGTGGAGCGCGGCGCAGCGCCAGCTCCTGCGCGAGGGCCGCATCCACAACCGGCTCAGGATGCTGTGGGGGAAGAAGATCCTCGAGTGGTCGCCGTCGCCGCGCGAGGCGCTCGCCGTCATGCTCGAGCTCAACAACCGCTGGGCGCTCGACGGCCCCGATCCCAACTCAGCGTCCGGGATCATGTGGTGCCTCGGGCGGTACGACCGCCCGTGGGGCCCCGAGCGCCCCGTCTTCGGCACCGTCCGCTTCATGTCGTCGGAGAGCACCTCCCGCAAGGCGCGGGTGAGGGAGTACCTCGCGCGCTACGGCGCATGAGGGAGTCGCAACGGCGCCGCACCGGGGCGACCCGCGGATGCGGCGATGGGGGAACGATGGGCAGCGATCGCCTCGGCGACCAGATCCGTTTCATCCTCGAGATCGACAAGCTGAAGGGCGTCCTGCGGCGGACGTACCTCGCCGACGGCTCGCGCCGCGAGAACTCGGCGGAGCACTCGTGGCACGTCGCCGTCATGGCGGCCGTGCTCGCGGAGCACGCGAACGAGCCCGTGAACGTCGGCCGCGTCGTGAGGATGCTCCTCGTGCACGACATCGTCGAGGTGGACGCGGGCGACACCTTCGTGTACGACCCCGTCGGAGCCGTGTCGAAGGGCGAGCGCGAGCGCGCCGCCGCCGACCGCATCTTCGGCCTGCTCCCCCCCGACCAGGGGCGCGAGCTCCGCGGTCTCTGGGAGGAGTTCGAGGCGGCCGTCACCCCCGACGCCCGGTTCGCGGCGGCGCTCGACCGGACGATGCCCGTCCTCCACAACATCCACACGCAGGGGCGGGCGTGGCGTGAGAACCGGGTCACCGCCGACATGGTGATCGCTCGCAACAGCCGGATCGCGGACGGCTCGCGCGAGCTGTGGGAATACGTCCGCGCCCTCATCGAGCGCGCCGTCGAGAGCGGCCACCTCGCCCCGGCGCCCGGTTGACACCGGGCGGGGCGCGTGGTCGCATGCCGCGGGAAACGGATGATGGACGCTGACCGGGGAACGGTCCGGCCCAATCCGACGATCGTGACCGCGCCGGGCGCGCGCGCAGCTGAGGATCATGTGCTCGCGGACATCGCGGCGCTCCTCCCCGCGTCGGCGGCCGATGTCGCGCTGCTCGCCCGGCCGATCGTGGTGGTCGTTCCCTCGAGGAGCCTGCGCGCGCACCTCGCGGCTCGCCTCGTCGGGGCCCGCGGGCGGGCTGTTGCCGGCATTGAGATCGTGACGCTGCACGCACTCGCAGAGCGGCTCGCGGCCCGGAGCGACGCGGGAGCGCGCCGCTCCGGAAAGCGGCTGCTGCCGGTGTTCGTGGGACGCTTCGCCGCGCTCGAACCGGCGCTCCGTGAGCTCGCGACCACGGTCGAGGATGGCATTGCGCCGCTGTCGGCGACCGTGCGTGACCTCCTCGACGCCGGCCTCACGCCCGCGTCGGCGGACGCGCTCGCGGAGATGCTCGCAGCGCTGCCGGGCGGGACCGAGCGGGAGCGGGCGGCCGCGCTGGCGCGTACGGCGGCGGCCGTCGCCCGCGTGATGGAGGCGGGGGGGCTCGACCTCGCGGCCGACGTGCTGCGTCGGGCGGTCGCGGTGCTCAAGGACGAAGGAGCCGACGCGCTGCCGGCCCGGGCCGTGCTGATCCACGGCTTCGCGGACGCGACCGCACTCGCCACCGACCTCATCGAGGCGCTGCTGAGCCGGTGCGCCGCCCGCCTCTACCTCGACCGCCCGCCCGACCCTGCGGACGCCGTGCGCGAAGACCTCGGCGTCGCGTTCAGCGACCGGTTCCTCGAGCGGCTGGAGCGCGTCGCGGACCACGCACCCTCTGTTCCCGCGTCTCGGCCGACGCATCCGCCGGCGATGTTCCGCGCGCCCGGGACGCACGCCGAGGTGCGTGAGGTCGCGCGCCGGATCCGCGCGCTCCTCGACGCGGGCGCAGCACCGGAGTCGATCGCGATCGTCGCCCGCGACCTCGGTCCGTACGCCCTCGCGATCCACGTGCATTTCACCCGTCTCGCAGTACCGTTCTCGGCGTTCGCCGCGCCCGCCTCGCTCGACGCCCCCGGGCGGCGGGTGCGGGCGCTCACCGACCTGCTGCGGCGGGGCGGCCGGGCGCCGACGGACGCCTGGCTGTCGGCCACGGACGGCATGGCGGGCTTCGACCTTCGGCTCGCGATACACGCCTGCGGGGCGGCGCGCATCCGCGACGTCGCGGCACTCGACGCCGACGCCCTCCTCGACGACGGCGAGTTCGCACTCCCGATCCGCCGCGGGCTCGCCGCGGTTCCTGGCGAGGGCGAGGACGAGGCGGCGTCGCGGGTTGCGCCGCGTCGGCGTGTCGCCGGCGCCCGTTTCCGGCGCGCAGTCGCCCGGGCGGGCACGTTCGTGCACCTCCTCGACTCGTGGCCCGCGGAGGCGAACCCCGCGCGACACGTCCGCCTCCTCAGGCAACTGCTGCGGGAAGGGCTCGGGTGGCGGCCGACCGTCCCCGGTGCCGAGCACGTTGACGACGCTCTCGCGACCTTGGCGGCGGAGCTTCCCGGCGAGCTGGCGCTCACCCGGGACGAGTTCTTGACCGTGGTGCGGCGCGAGCTCGAGGGCATCGAGACGAGCGCGCTCGGCGGGGAGGGCGGTGGCGTCCAGGTGCTTTCCGTGACCGAGGCGCGCGCGCGGACGTTCGGGCACCTGTTCCTCGTCGGACTCAACCGGGACTCCTTCCCGCGCCAGGTGAGGGAGGACCCGCTCCTTCCCGACCGCCTCCGGCAGGCGATCGAGAGAGACGTTCTGCCGCAGATCCCGGTGAAGCGGATCGGGTTCGACGAGGAACGTTACCTGTTCGCGCAGCTCCTCTCCTCGGCGCCGAGCGTCACCCTCTCCTGGCAGGTGTGCGACGACGACGGCAAGGCCCGTCCGCTGTCGCCGCTCGTCGCGCGCCTCTGCCTCGGCGAGGGCGAGGGGGAGCCGCCGATCGTCGGCTCCGTGCTCAACCCGGCGCCAGGTGAGTTGAGGCCACCGGACGAGCACGCAGTGCTCGCTGGCCTGTACGGCGCCCGGCGGGAGTTCGGCCGCGCGCTCGAGGTCGCGGAAGGGGAGAGCGCGGCGGCGCGGCTCGCCGTGCTCGATGAGCTCGACCCCGACCGCTCGACACCGGATGGCCGCCGCCGCGCGGCCTCCCTCGGGCCGTATCTCGGCCTCGTGGGCGCCCCGCGTGAGGTCCCCGACCCAAGGCACGACGAGCCGGCGGTCACGGTCGCGGAGAACCTCGCCGCCTGCCCGTGGCAGGCGTTCCTGAGGCGGATCGTGCGCCTTGCGCCGCCTCCGGACCCGCTGGCGGCGGTCCCCGGCGTGGACGCGCTCGCGCTCGGCCAGGCCGTACATCGGGCTCTCGAGACGCTCCTCGCGGCGGGCGGGGCCGAGGCGGGCCGCACCGTCACCGAGGCGGTCGCGGCGCCTCCGCACCCGGCTCCACGGCCGAGCCCAAACGCGCTTGTCGCCGCGGTGCGAGAGGCTTCGCTGCAGGTCGCGCACGAGGCGGGGCTCACGGTCCGCGGCCTCGAGCGTGTCCTCGAGGAGAGGGCGCGCCCGTTCGTCGAGATCGCCGTGCCGCTGCTCTGGCCGGAAGGGGCGGACTCGGCCCCGGTGCTGGGCCTGGAGGTGCAAGGGTCGGTGGCGGTGGCGGACACGGCCGGCATCGCCCGCGAGCTCGGCTTCCGCGCCGACCTCGTGGAGGCGCGCGGCGCCGGTGTGCGGCTCACCGACTTCAAGACCGGCCGCCCGCTGTCCGACGCGAAGACCGAGGTCACCCGGCACAGACATCTCCTCGCGGCGATCGGCCGAGGCGAGGCGCTCCAGGTGGGCGCATACGCGCTTTCGGCGGCGGGCCGCCCGACCGAGGCGCGCTATCTGTACATCAGGCCCGACCTCGAGGAGCACGAGCGCGTGCTGGAACTGTCGGGCGACGACCCCGACCTGGGGGCGCTTCTCCCCGTTGCGACCGCGGCGGTCCTCGGCGCCTGGCATCGGGGTGCCCTCTTCCCGCGCTTGGAACGGCCGGACAGGCCGGTCGAGCCGCGGCGGTGCGGCTATTGCGAGGTCAGGGACGCGTGCTCCCGCGGCGACAGCGGCGCGCGCAACCGCCTTTCGCGGTGGGCGGCGGCGCGGCGCGGACGTCGCGGCGATCGCGCGGACGCCGAGGCGGCGTTGCTCGAGCTGTGGAACCTCCCGAGCGGCGGCAGCGCCGACGAGGACGAAGAGTGAGCAGCCCCTCCGCCACCGCTGCGGTCGCCGCCGATCGCCGGGCGCGCCTGCTCGCCCACACGTCGTTCGGGGCGCCGCTGGTGCTCGAGGCGGGCGCCGGCACCGGCAAGACGGCCACACTCGTGGGACGGATCCTCGCGTGGTGTCTCGGGCCGGGGTGGCGGCGCGCGGCGGATGAGGCGCGCGAGCGGCAGGCGCAGGCCGGCAAGCGGGAACCCGTGCCGGTCGATCGCATTGCTGCGCGCGTTCTCGACGGCGTGGCGGCGATCACCTTCACCGAGGCGGCGGCAGCCGAGATGGCGAACCGGGTCGCGAGCGCGTTCGCGGGCGTACGGATCGGGAAACTGCCCGTCGGCGTGCTCCCAGAGGCCCTCGCCGGCGCCGAGGGCGAGGAGCGAACGCGGGCGGCCGCGCTGCTCGTTGTGCTCGACCATCTCCAGGTCGCGACGATTCACGCCTTCTGCCGCCGCCTCCTCGCGGAGGTGCCCCTCGAGGCTGGGCTGCACCCGAGCTTCACCGTGGATGCGGAAGGGGTCATCCTCGCGGAGGTCGCCCAAGAGGTCGTTGAGTCGGGGGTGCGTCAGGCACTGACGGCGCCACACAGCGCGCTGTTCGGGCTCATGGTCCGCGGCGTCGAGCCGGCGGCGATCGTCGAGGCCGTCGTCGCGCTGACGAGCCGCGGCCTCCCGCCCGGAGCGCTCGACGGGGACCCGCTCGGGGTGAACGAGGTCGCCGCGGTCGCCGCCGGGGCGCAAGCGCTCGCCCAGGCCGTGCGTGCGTCCGTCGGGGAAAAACTGGCCGGATCGGGGCGCGCGAAGAAGGGTGCGGACACCGCCGCCGGCGCCGGCAGGTTGGCGGACGAGCTCGCGCGCCATGGCGGACCCGTGGACGCGTCCGAGCTGCGCCATCTTGTGGCTGAGGCGCTGCCGGAGAGGCTCGTCGAGCGCCTGCGCGATTGGTCGAAGGACGGGTTCACGCAGACCGAGCGCGACCTCCTTGACGGGGCGGCGGCCGACTTGATCGCTCCCGCCGGAGAGCTGGCAGCGCTGGCGAAGCACCTCGCAGCGCTCGATCCCGAGCTGCTCGACGTCGCGCGCCGCGCCCTCGCACCGCTGCTGGCCGAGGTCCACGCCGCGATGCGGGCACGCGGCGCGCAGACGTTCGCCGCGCTCCTCCGGGACGCGCACAACGTCCTCGAGCGCCACCCGAGCGTGCGGGCGCGCTTCCGCGGGGAGATCCGCCAGCTGATGGTGGACGAGTTCCAGGACACCGACCGCCGCCAGTGCGAGATCCTCCGCCTGCTCGCGCTCGACGGCCCCCGGGAGGAGCGGCCGGGGCTGTTCCTCATCGGTGACCCCAAGCAGTCGATCTACGGGTGGCGGGAGGCGGACCTCGCGGCGTACGACGGCTTCCTGAATCTCGTCCGGGCGGCCGGGGGCGACGTGCTCCCTCTGTGCGTGAACTTCCGGTCCCGTCCTGAGATCCTCGCCGAGGTCGAGCGCATCGTGCGCCCGGTGATGAGCCGGGAGGCGGGGGTACAGCCGGCGTTCCAGGCGCTGGTCGCCTCCGACGCGCGCTCGGCCGAGACGGCCCCTCCCGCGCCCGGCCGCGCGCCGGTGGAGTACTGGGTGTCGTGGACAGGGCCGGAGGGAGCGGCGGGCCCGCTCGCGCCGGCGGCGGTGCCGGAGGCCGCCGAGCTCGAGGCGGCGGCGCTCGCCGCCGACATCCGGCAGCTCGCCGCGGCCGGCGCTCCATGGGGGTCGTTCGGCGTTCTGTTGCGGAGCACGAGCAGGCTCGACACGTTCCTCCTAGCGTTCCGGGACGCCGGCGTTCCGTACACCGTCGAGCGCGACCGCTCGTACTACCGTCGGCGCGAGGTGATCGACGCCGCCGCCCTGGTGCGCACCGTGCTCGACCCCGGAGACCAGCTCGCGCTCGTCGCGACCCTGCGCTCGAGCGCCGTCGGGGTTCCGGACGCGGCGTTGATCCCCTTGTGGACGCGCCGGTTCCCCGACCGCCTGAGCGAGTTCACTGCCCCCGACGAAGCGCAGCTCTCCTTGCTGCGCCGCCTGATCGGGGAGGCGGCGACCGCGCTCCCGGCCGACGTCCCCGGCATCGAGCGCGTGCGCGGGTGGGAGCGCTGCCTCGTCGCATTCGTGGAGAACGTCGCGAGCCTGCGGGAGACCCTCGAGAAGGAGCCCGCCGCGGTGTTCGTCGAGCGTCTGCGTACCCTCACGCTCTTCGAGGCGAGCGAGGCGGCCCGGTCGTTGGGCCGCTACCGCATCGCCAACCTCGAGCGCTTCTTCCGGAAGCTCGCCGAGGCGATGGATGCCGACGCCGATCCGCACGCCGTCCTGCGCGCCCTGCGGACGGCGGTCGTCCAGGAGCGCGAGGCCGAAGAGGGGCGGCCCGTGTCGGCGAACGAGGATGCCGTTCGGGTGACGACGATCCACAAGGCGAAGGGGCTCGACTTCGGCCACGTCTACCTCATGCAGACGCACGCGAGGACGCGGGGCGACGCGCGCCCGGACGTGGACGTGGAGGAGGTCGGCGGCCGTCTCGAGTACGCGCTCTTCGGCGCCGCCACGCCCGGCTGGCACGCGGTCGAGTCGCGCCGGCGCCGGGTGGGGCAGGCCGAGCTGGTGCGCACGCTCTACGTCGCGATGACGCGTGCCCGCGACCGCCTCGTGGTCGCCGGCGTCTGGCCCGACGACGGCGATGCCCCGCAGGTCGCCGCGGCCCGCTCGCACATGGACCTCCTCTCGCGCCGCGACACGCCGGAAGGGGGGCTCAGCGCGGCGGCGGCGGGCACCGCCGCAGGAGCAAGCTCGGTGGACGCGGAGGGCACGCGCTGGGAGTTCCCGGCGTTGCGGCCGACGCCGGAGGAGCCCAGCGTCGCCGCCGCACCCGTGACGCTGGCGCCCGCGCGCGAGATCGCGCGCCAGTCCGCCCTCCTCGATCGGCTCCACCGGGACGCCGAGGCCAGGCAGGCGCGGTCCTACTCCGCTCCGGCGTCGGAGGAAGCGCACCGGCTGCTGCGCGAATCGTCGTCCGAGGATGAGGGCGACCGGGACGGGCACCGGCGCCCAAGAGTCGACCGCTCTGCCGCAACTGCTGCCGGGAGCGCGGTGCATCGTGTCCTCGAGCAACTGGACCTCGGGGGCGACCTCGAGGCAGAGCTTGCCCGTGGAGCCGAGCGGCTGCCGGTTGCGATCGCGGGCCTCGTCGATCCCCAGGACGCCCCGAACGGGCTCGCCCGGGCGCGCGACCTGCTGGACAGGTTCCGCGCCGGTCCGCTGATGCAACGGCTGCGCGCGATCGCCAGCGAGGTCGTGGCACGCGAGCTCCCCGTCTTGCTGCCGCCGGGGGATGGGGAGCGCGAGCCGGTGGGATGTGTCTCCGGCGTGATCGACGTGGTGTACCGCGACCCGTCGACCGGCGTTCTGGTCATCGCCGACTACAAGACGGACGAGGTTCACACGGAAGCTGAGGTCAGAGAGAAGGTAGCCAAGTACGTCTCACAGGGGAAGAGCTACGTGAGAGCGCTACAGGAGGCCCTGGCGCTGCCGGCGCCGCCGCGTTTCGAGCTGTGGTTCATCCACGTCGGGCGGGTGGTGCCGGTCGGGCCGGAGTAGACGGCCGCACGCCCGCCGGGCGAGATCTGTCCCGCGTCTCAGGCGCACAAACGCGCGTTTTGTGGCAAGATGCGCACGGAAAGGGCGAGCGTGCCGCGAAACCCCGCCGTGATCGAGGTCCGCAGGGTGGACGACGACAAGAGCGTCGCGAGCGCCCGGGCGCTGTTCCGCGAGTACGCGGCCGCGGTCGCGCGCGACCTTTCTCTCCAGGACTTTGGGCGCGAGCTCGCGGAGCTGCCCGGCGAGTACGCCCCTCCGCGCGGCGCGCTCCTGCTCGCGAACTGCGGCGGGCGTCTCGCCGGCTGCGTCGCGCTGCGGCCCCTGAGCGACGACGCGTGCGAGATGAGGCGGCTGTTCGTCCGGCACCAGTTCCGGGGGAAGGGAGTGGGGAAGCGGCTTGCCCTCGCCGTGATCGAGACGGCGCGCGACGGCGGGTACCGCGCGGTGCGCCTCAACCTCGCGCCGTGGATGGAAGAGGCGATCGTGATCTACCGGACGCTGGGGTTTCGGCCGATCGAGCCGTACCGGCCGGACCATGTGAACGGCCTGGTGTTCATGGAGCTCCCGCTCCACTAGGCGTCGCCGATAGCGGACCATCTATCCGGTCGGGGGGTCCCGCGTCCGCTCCACCACCCGCCCGGCCGCTCCAGCCCCCCCGTTCCCCCCGCTCGCCGCGGCAGAGCCGCGACTCGCCCGGCGTTGCACTCGGCGGATCGGATGCTCACGGTGCCTCCGGCTACGCTCCGCTCCTCCCGCCTCGTGCGCCTTGCATCTGGCCCACTCTCGGCGACGCGGCTACACGCAACACGCCCCGGCCCTGCATGCTTCGTTCTTTCGGACTACGGGCCACGGACCGCGCTTCTGCTGCTACTTGGCGGGGCGGCGCTCGAAGCGCAGCGTCTTCACCCACGTCTGCTTCTCGCGCCTGACGAAGTCGAGCCAGAGCGCCTTCGCGACGACCAGGATCCACAGCTGGCAGTAGGTGAAGTACGCGAGCACGATCAGCCCGACCTTGGCGAACGAGTCCTCGCGGTCGTAGGCGAGGGCGAGCAGGATCTCCATGATGAAAAGTCCGAACGCGAGCAGCCAGACGGCGGTGTACGGACCTGGGAGCGGGATCGCCACGAGCCCGGCGACGCTCGCGAGGAAGAGCAGGTCAGAGGCCACGATCGCGACGAAGAAGACGTAGTAGAGCGAGAGCAGGTACAGCACCTCGACGGCGAGCACCTTGTCCTTGAACTTCGGGATCTGGCGCACGAACTTGGTCGCGACGTAGTTGTTGCCGCGCACCCAGCGCGTGCGCTGCTTGAACCACACCTTCCACGTCTCGGGCTCCTGCTCGTGCGTCACCGCGTAGGGGATCGGCTTGATCCGGAACCCCTCCATGTAGATCCGGATCGACATCTCGGAGTCCTCCGTGATCGCGCTCTCGTCCCACCCGCCGAGGTGGTCGAGCAGCGGCCGGCGGATCACGTAGTTGGTGCCCGGCAGCGTGGAGACGCCGAACAGCTTCCACCGCCCCGCTTGGACGATCGACTGGAACGAGAGCGTCTCGACGTTGATGAAGCGCGTCAGCAGGTTGCGGTCCTTGTTCACGGTGCGGAACTTCCCGATGCAGGCGCCGAGCTCCGGGTGGAGGAGGAGCTGAGCGACGAGGCAGCGGAGGGCGGGCGGTTCCGGGGTGTTGTCGGCGTCGTACACGGCGATCAGCCCGGCCTCGGTCCGTGCCAGTCCGATGTTGAGCGCGCGCGACTTGCCCTTTCCCCCTTCGCCGGGCTTCACGTCCACGAGGCGGATCCGCCGGTCGCGGCGGGCGAACTCCTCGACGATCGCGCCGGTGTCGTCGCTGGAACCGTCGTTGATGACCAGCACCTCGTAGCGGTCGGCCGGGTAGTCGAACGCGAGCATCGCCTCGAGCGTGTGGCGGATCACGAGGCCCTCGTTGTGCGCAGGGATGAGCACCGCGACCTCGGGCCAGTCGAACTTCATCGCGTCGACCTCCCGCCTCTCGCGGGCGGAGCGGAGCGTGTGGAAGAACCCGGCGACGGTGAGGACGAGCTGGTACGCGATCATGAACCAGATCAGGATCACGGCCAGCACGAACACGATCGAGAGATCGAGCTGGAGCGCGGTCTCGGTCATGCGGGCAGCCGGGGGGCGCGGGGGCGGACCCGCACGATCAGGTAGAGCGACGCCAACAGGCCAACCGAGACCGCGCCGAAGATCGCGATGACGTACGACGACCAGAAGCTGGTGATGTCGACGCCGTACGAGACCGGGCTCTGCGTCACGAGCAGCACCGAGTGCTCGCCGGGGGGCAGCACGAGCGCTTCCATCCCGTTCCCCTTGAGTGCCTCGAACGGCGTCTCGTGCCCGTCCACGAACAGCGCGAACGGCTGCCTCGTGAGTGTGGCGATGCACCGGTTGTCGGAGCGGTAGCCGAACGTCACGCTGCGCTGCGAGCTCTTCTGGAACAGGAGGTCGCCGCTCAGCGACACGAGGTGGGAGTCGGGCGGGCCCGGCTGGAGCGCCTGCAGCGTCGGCTGGACCTCGAGGACGGTGTAGCTCCCCACCGGGAGCAGGAAGCGTCCCTCGCCGAGAGTGTGCAGCCTCTGGTTGTCGCGCCAGATCTCCTGCACGTCGCTCCCGAGCTGCAGCACGATCGGCGTGGGCGTCCTGATCATCCAGCCGTCCTCGACCTTCGCGACCGCGGTGCGCGCCGCGTACGCCGCCGGCAGGTAGGCGAGGTCCTGCTGGTTGATGCTCGACTCGGAGTAGATCGCCACCCGCCGCGCGCCCCTGGCCGCGGAGTTGACGAGCCAGGCGGCCTCGGTGCCGGTCTGGATCCGGGTCGGGAAAGGCGTGATCGCGTTCTCCGCCCGGAACGAGAGGATGTTGAGGTCGAGCGCGAGCCGGTCGGGCTTCACGAGCCCGGCGTAGCGCGCCGCCATCGCCTCGTACCGCCTAGGGTCGGTCGACCAGAGCGAGTCCGGGTCCTCGACCTGGAGGTTGAACAGGTACTTCTCGGCGAGGGTCGCGATCTGCCGGGCGTCGACTCCCAGCCAGGCGCGCATCTCCGGAACCGCGACGCTGTCGTAGACGGTCACGACCTCCTGGAACCCGGGCTTCCCCTTGGCGACGGCGTCGACCATGGCCAGAAACGTCTCGTGGAGCTGGAGCACCTTCGCGAGCCGGTAGCGGCCGAACGCCGCGAGCGCCGCCGGATCGCGGCGCCAGAAGCGCGGCGACGCCGGGTCGAACAGCTCGACGGGGTCGAACCCGGACTGGCGCCTGAACTCGCTCCGGGCCGTGGGGTGCATCGGCGTGTAGAGCTGGGGGTCCTTCATCCCGCGCCCGGCCTCGAAGCACAGCTCGCCGATGTTGACGCCGTCCCAGTCCTGGCTGACCAGCAGCTTCCGGTAGAACTCGACCGCCGCCGCGAGGCACGCGGGGTCCGTGAGCGCGACCGGGTACCGCCACGTCGGCCGCACGTCCTCGCCCTTGTAGTTCTTCTCACGCCACTCCGGGTGGTCGTGCCAGAACTTCTCGCTCACCTGCGGCGGCTCGATCCAGCAGTACACGAGGATCCCGTTCGCGTGGCAGAGGCTGATGAGCCGGCGGTAGTCGTACGTCCACTTGGCGTACTCGTGCCAGCCGCCGACGTGGAGGATGCGGATCCCCGCGGCCGCCCACCGCGGCACGAGCTGCTCGATGCTCACGGTGTGCCGGTAGCCGGGGTCGAAGTACATCTCGAGCTGGTCGCGGCGCACGAGCGGCGTGAGCCCGAAGAAGTGCTCGACGTAGTGGGCGAGGTACGGGTAGCGGGAGTACCCGCCCGTGCTCGTCGGATCGAACCGCGTGCCGAACAGGATGAACCGCCCGTGGCCGTACCTCCTCCCGATCACGACGGGCATCTCGGTCACCTCGTCGGTGGCCAGGACCTCGTCGTCGTCGGTGGTCTCGAACTTGTTCATCACCTCGCCGGTCTTCCAGTGCAGCGACTCGTCCGGGAACAGCCGGTCGCGCACGCGCTCGACGAGGATCGTGGATTCGAGGAACCTGACGCCCAGCGCCGCCGCGAGGTCGTTCCGGAAGTCGGTGATCAGGTCGCCCCCGCCGGCCAGGAACGCCTTGATCTTCTCGACCTGCGCTGCGGTGAGCTCCTCGGCGATGGTGTACGGCACGATCACGAGGTTGTGCTCGCCGGGCTCGATGTCGAGGTTCGAGGTCAGCGGGACCTGGTCGACGGGGATGTTGAGCGCCACGAACGGCGCCACCAGGCTCTGCTGGTCGTTCGCGGCGCCGCCGGTCGCCTGGGGGTCGTACAGGAAGAGCGCGTCGGCCGGGCGGTGGGGCTCCTCTCCCCTCGCCACCTTCGCGAGCAGGGCGCTCGCGCGGTTCCTCGCCTTCTCCCAGATCGAGGGCGTGCGCTCGCGGTACTCACGCGGCTCCGCCACGTAGATCCACCGGGGCGGGAGCTTCACCTCGCGTTGGACCTGTCCGTGCAGCCGGGTCGCCGACACCTCGCGCCGGACGACCTGGCCGTCGGCGTCGAGCCACGACTCGCGGAGGTACTGGTCGGCGAGCGTGACCTTGACCGTCGCGTCGCCGCTGGCGATGGCGCGGTCGTCCATCTGGACCGTGTTCGTCATCTCGCGCGCGTCGACGAACGTGTACCCGAGATCCCGGATCCCGTCCACGAGGTGCGCCAGGAACTCGATCTTCACGAACGGGTGGAAGAAGGCGGAGACGAAGCCGTCCCGCACCGCGAGGTTCGTCCGCGCGAACGAGAGCAACGTGTCGACGTACTGCTGCTCCTTCGCCGGGTCCGGGTCCAGCGGGATGTAGCCCAGGTTCTCGGGCAGGATCCGCTGGCCGTACATGTCGCGCTTGATGAGGTACGGGAAGTACTGGCTGTAGTCGAGGTTGTCCACGACCAGCCGCTGCTCCATCGCGGTGGAGAAGTGCTCGCCGAACACGGTGTAGTCGAGCGTCGAGGCGCTGTAGTGCGGCGTCTCCCACACCAGCGGGTACACGCCGTTCTTGACGCACTCGACGATGCCGTCGCGCAGCTTGCGGGCGACGTACTCCCTCGAGTCCATCGGCAGCACGCGGTTCCGGCTCTCGTCCCAGTACTCGTAGTCGGAGGCGCTCTCGCCCTTGTACTGGTGGGTGGTGCCGTGCAGCACGATCGTACCGCCGTGCTCCATCGCATAGTGGAGCGCGTCCACGTAGTCCGGCTTCTCGGACATCGCGACCCGCGTCTGCGTCGCCGGGTTCACGTAGATCGGGATGACCCCCACGAGGAACGGGATCCGACGCGAGGAGAGCAGGTCGGCGATGGCGCGCAGGCTGGCCGGGTCGGAGAACGGGTTCGTGTCCTCGATCCGGATGAGCGCCGAGTGGGAGCGAGGGTGGTCCTCGCCGAGGATGTCGTGGAGGGTGTCCGCGAAGTAGAGGTAGCGGTCGGCCTCCGTCGCGTACGAGAACGGCGAGTCCGCGAGGCACCAGAACGAGCCGGAGCGCACCGCGTACGGCACCGTGAGCTTGCTCTTGCTCGACGAGGTCGTCGCCAGCACCTGGCACTGGCTGTCGTCCACCACCTTGATGATGTTCGCGTTGGGTTCCGTCTTGGTGAAGCGGTGGTCGTCGGCCTGCACCGAGTCGAACGTGGAGGTCGTGTCGAACCCCTGCGCCAGGAACCCGAATCGGCTCGCGAGGTCGAACGTCCGGCCGAACTCCGCGAGGCCGCTGTTGAGCCAGACGAACGTCGCGCGGTCCGCGTAGACGTCGCGCAGGAACGGCAGCGGCGGGTTGTACGAGCGCGTGTATCCGACGAAGAAGGCGACGTCGAAGCGCCGGAGCGTCTCGGGCTTGTACTGGTCTGCGGGCTCCAGCGTCACGTCGGTGCGGAAGTGGCCGAGCAACTGCCGGAGCTGGCGCGCGTCGCCGAGGCCGCTCGCGACCGGGCTCGGCCCGGGCTCGTACACGACGAGAACGGTCCGCGGGCGGTCGTCGTCGCCGGCCGCCGCGACGGCAACGGAGATCAGGAGCGCCGCCAACAGACGCCACCCGGCGCCGCCGATGCCGGCGCGCCCGATCGTGCGATGGTCACAACTCATTCAGCCGAATCGAGCCTCGTGCCGTGTCCGGGGTGCCGCACCACGCTCCGACCGCCTTCCCGGGCGCGATGGTAGCACGCGGAAGCCTCCGTCCCCCGCTGTGTTACCTTCCGCCCGTGGTGCGCGGATTTCCTCGCCTCGCAGGTGCGGCGGCGCTCGGGCTGGCGTTGCTCCTCCCGGCGGCCGCGGCTGTCGCGGGCGGTGGGGACCGCCCGGGCGCGCCGCTCGTCGGGTACACGCTCCACTGGGACTTCTTCTCGGACGCGGCGGAGTGCGACCGGCTGCTGTCGTTCGCGTTCGCGAACGGAGCGCAGGTGCTCAACGTGGTCCCGCCGCCGCACATCTGGGAGGACCCTTCGAGCGTCGCGATCCTGCGGAGGATCTTCTCCCGGGCCGCGGCCCGCGGCGTCGGCGTCGTCCTCAACCGGATCGACGGCAGCGCGCTTTCGGGGCCCGGCCGCGAGCGCTCGAACTGGCTGTACGGCAACGTCCTCACCGAGCGGGGCCGGCTCCCCTCGGGGCAGCCCACGCCGGAGTACTTCCTCGCCACAGTGGGGAACGCGGCGTACGAGCGCTGGATGCGGGAGGAAACCGCGTACTACGCCGACACGTTCTCGGGCGAGCCGGCACTGCGCGCGTTCGGCGTCGGGGTGTTCAACGAGCCGTTCGTCTCGCAGCGCGGCAGCCTGCTCTGCTTCGACGGCGCCACCAACTCGTACGAGATTGCCCAGTACACGCCGTTCGTCGCCGCGCTCTGGCCCCGCTTTCTCGCGGAGCGCTTCGGCGGCGCGGCGGCGGTCAACGCACGCTTCGGGACGGCGTTCCCCGCGCTCGAAAAGGTCCCGCTCCCGCTCAACGAGGACGATCCGGCGTTCGGGAAGCCGGCCGTCGCCTACTTCGAGTTCGTCTCGATGATCAACACCTGGGTCGTGCGCCAGCTCGACGACTGCCGGACGATCTGGCACGGTCGCGCCCGGCAGCCGGTGCCGTTCATGCTGCAGTTCTCGGGGTTCGTGCCGGAGAAGTTCGAGAAGGGGCGCGCGGCGTTCGCGGCGCTGGACATCTTCGACTGGATGACGCGCGCTGACGCGCTCGGCCTCTCGGCGTACACCAACTGCGGGTACCCGGACGGGGGGCAAGCGTCGCTCGCCGCGATGGTGGCGTTCCTGCGGCTCGGCCCGCTCGTGGGAACGCGGGTGTGGGTGCTCGAGGGGGGGAACGAGTGCGACGGGGCCGTGCTCGACCGCGAGGGGCTCCGCTTCTTCGCCACCGTCGCCGCGCCGCTCCGGCCCGCGTCAGTCATCTACGAGTTCCTCAAGGTCACGTATGCGGAGCACTTCGCGACCGCGGCGGGAAAGATGATCTCGGCTGCGGGCACCCCGAACCTCGCTGCGGTGGCCGCGGTCCGCGCGGCGCTCGAGGAGGCGAAGGCGCCGGTGTCGGCCGGCGCCACGGCGTACGTGCTCGACGACCTCGCCGGCGATCCGGAGGACGGCGACGCGCTCGCACAGCGCCGGAGCCTCGCCCGCCTCGCGCTCGAGCGCCCGCTCACATTCGTGCCGCCGTCGGCCGTCGGGTCGCTGCCGCACGGCGCGACGCTGGTCATCCCGTCGGCTGCACGGGTCGCGGCGTGGCGGGAGCGTCTCGCGCCGGTCGGCGTCGCCGTCGCCGGCCCGGAATCGCTCCCGCCGCCGACGCGGTGACGTGCGTTCGATGTAGACTGCTCCCAAGGAGCCGTCATGAACGAACGCCCCGCCCGAGTGTTCCGGCCCGTCCCGGTCCCCGGCACCGCCCGTACCTGGTTCGCGATCCTGCTTGCGGTTCTCGGGGTGCCGCTGCTCTGGCTGCTGTTCGAGCTGCTGCGCACCCCCACGATCCGGTACGCCGTCGACAGCATCAACCTCACGATCACGAGCTCCCTGGGCTCGGAGCACCAGGAGAAGACGCTGTCGCTCGCGCGGCTAGCCGAGGTGCGCCCCGAGTGGCTGCGCGACGGCGCGCTGCGGTTCGGCACGGAGAAGCCCGGGTACTGCGTCGGCTTCTTCGCGTATCCTCGGCTCGGCGAGGTCTTCCAGATCACCGACTGCTCGGAGCTCGGCGTCTACCTCGTCTCGAGCGGCGAGGCGACCCCGGTGGTGGTCACCCCGGCCGACCGCGATGGGTTCTTGAAGGCTCTCCGCGGGGCGCAGACCGCGACGTTCCAGCCGCCCGAGAAGCGCACGGCGTCGTGGTGGGCCACGCTGGCCACGGTGCTCGCGATCCTGCTCGCCGTCGTCATCGCGCTGGTGACCGTGTTCTTCGTCGCGCCCGCGCGCCTCTCGTACGCGGTGAGCGGGGGAACGCTCGCCGTCTCGACGCTGTTCGGCCGCCGCGCGATGGCTCTCTCAGGCGCGCGCGCGCTGCCGCACCGCGCGCTCCTCGGGCAGAGGCTCTCGGGGACCTCCCTACCCGGGTACCAGATCGGGTCGTGGATGCTGGACTCGATGGCGACCACGGTCCTCGCCTCCACGCGCGACGGCGACGGCGTGATCGTCGAGGCCGACGGCCGCTTCTTCCTGAACCCGCAGGATCGCGACGGGTTCCTCGCCGCCCTCGCCGCCGAGGGCGCCACGGTCGTCAGCGACCCGAAGCTGTACCGGCGCTGACCGCTGGGCGCCGGCGGCGTCGGACCATCTGCGGCGTCAGGCTCGCGGTTCGCGTCCTCGACGTACCCTCCGGGTACGCCTCCGGCGCTCGCCGCTCGCCTTCCTTGCATCTGGCCCAACGGCGCCGGCGCGGCTGCACGCGTTTCGCGACAGCGCTGGTTGGGTGATGGGGCCAGCCGCGTTCAGGGTTTGGCTCGCCTGACGGTGCCGTCCCTGCCCTCACAATCCGAGCAATTTGCAGACCACCCTTGACAATCCGGGCGCGGGTTAGCCGCTGCTGCCCCGGGCTCTGGCAATATCCGCCCGGGCGACGCGTGACACCTCGGAAGCCAGTTCGGCCGAGGAGAGGTCGTCAAGGTAGTCCCAGCGGTAGAAGTGATGGAGGTCGGTGCGAAACGGGGGTGCTGTGAACGTAACGACGGCGGCCTTCAGGTCCTCGAAGCGACCTCGAACAGTTGCCGAGCTCAGCACAGCACGTACGACCGGCTGACTCCGCGCGGCCCTCTTCAGCGCTGTCGCGAGGGCTCGGACCACACGATCCCGGTACGTGCCCTCGGCGACTGCGATTGCTGCCGGGTCGTCTCTCTCGGCAATGTGTCTGAACCCGGGCATCAGTGCCACCTACGACTCGGCGACCGGCGGCCCTGACGATACTCCGGCCGACGGGCCGCTCTCAACCGGCGTCGGAGGTGGTCGCGCCTCAGGCGACGGGTTGTGCAGACGGCCGGCGGAACGGATGCTTCTTTGCGAGGACCCAGGCCGAGCCGGCGGTGAAGAACAGGTAGACGGCGACGATCCCCCAGCCGAGCGGGTTAAGCAGGCGGGTCGCGAGCGCGTGCAGCGTGATGACGACGCCGATGCCGTCGTAGGCGAGGAGCTGGACGAGGATCGCGCCCCTCGCGTCGGGCGCCTTCACGTCCTTCGCGAGCCACGTCAACACCATGATGCCGAGCATGGCCGCGGCGTACTCGCGCGCGGGGAACGAGCCCGCGGCGCCGAGCTGCACGCCCATCAGGCCGAACACCGGCACCGGTGCGAGCAGCAGCTGCGCGCCGAAGAAAAGGGCTACCGCAGCCTTTGCGACGAGAAGCGTCCGGTACGTCATCTTCGTCCTCCTCCCGGTGTCGCTGCGGGGGCGGCCGCCCGCCGCGCGCAGCGGCGGCGGTCAGCGCGGGATCGCCTTCATCTCGCAGATCTCGAACACCCGCGTGTTGTTCGCTCCGCCTGTCGGTCCCTCGTCGTACGCCTCGACCACCGCCGTGACCCTCGCGTGCCACGCGCTGCACGGGGCGGCGGCCGTGGTCGAGAGGACGAAGAACGGCTCGCTCTCCTGGCCCGGCTTGAGCGGCACCGGGACGTTCGGGGGCTGGCCCGACGGGTACGAGAGGTACGACGTGTTGTTGAGCGTGAAGCAGATCTGCTGCGCCTGCTGCGGGGTCGGCGGCGAGCCCGCCATCCCGGCTGCCGGCTGGCAGCTGAGCGTCAGCTTGACCCGGTTGGCGGTCGGGGCTGCCCCTTGGTTCTTGACCTTCCACACGACCTGGTACCCGGCCGGGTTGGTGCCCGAGGCAGGAATCAGGTTCGTGTGAACCACCGGTGGCAGGACGACCACGTCGGCGTAGAGCTTGACCGGCGGGTGGCCCGGTCCCGGGAGCGAACTGTTCAGCGGGGCCGCGACCGTTGCCTTCGGCGGAACGGCGGCGCCGGCCAGGAATGCGGCGATGAACGAGACGAGCACGGCGGCGAGCGATCGGTCGCGGCTACTCATGGCAGGTTCCTCCCGCTCTGGTAACGCCGCACCGCCCTCCGACCGCACGCTCTGCGCCTCACGGCGCCGCGCGGGCGCGGACTTAGCGGGCGATGCCGTCGGCCAGCGCACAGCCGCGGCGAATCGCGGGTAGCCGCGCTGTCGAGAGTGGGCGAGATGCAAGGCGGACAAGGCGGGAGGAGCGGAGCGTAGCCGGAGGCTACGTGAGCATCCGATCCGCCGAGTCCAACGCCGGGCGAGTCGCGGCTCTGCCGCGGCGAGCGGGGGGCACGGGGGGTCGAGAGCGACGGGGCGGGCGGTGGAGCAGACGCGTGACCCCCCGACCGGATAGATGGTCCGCTGTCGACGGCGCCGATTCAGGTGCGCAGGCGGGGCGCGCCGGGGTGGCGCACCAGCTCCTGCGACTCCCTCAGCTTCAGCACGCCGCGCTGGATCAGGTTGTGGATGATGAGTTGGTTGTAGAGCTTTCCCCCGGGGAGGAGGGCCAAGATCTGCGCCACCGTGTAGCGGCCGTTGACGCGGGAGAGCAGGAACCCCTCCTCGGGCGCGCACTTGAGCTGAACGAGGTCCTTCGGCGCGAGCGCGAGCTCGAGGATCGCCCCCGAGGCGACGGTGACGGTCTCGATCTCCTTGACGATCTGCTTCTCGATCTCCTCCGCTGCCGACAACGCCTTGGGGATGTTCGAGTACTGATCGCGCACCTCGAGGATCTTGCGGTACGCCTCGAGGATGTCGCCGAGGGCGAGGCTGCTCTCGGCCTCCAGGATGCGGTCGCGCCACGTCGAGCGGTAGAACCCGGGGATCTTCCGCGGCGGGCCGCTCTGCTCCATCAGCTCGAACACCCCGTTCTGGACGCCCTGGTAGACGAAGCTGAGCACCGGGAACTGCGGCATCCGGCAGGCGAGCGCGATCTCCTCGATCGTCCTGGCGCCGTCGATCTGGGCCAGCACCTCGGCCCCCGCGGGCGTCAGGCGGGTCTCGTCGATCGCCTGCACGACGCGCGGGACGCACCCTGAGTCGGGGATGACGGCGCTGATCCGCCGTCGCTCGTCGAGCTGGCGGGCGCCCTCCATGATGAACTGGTCGACCGGGAGCTGGAGCTCCTTGAAATCCCGCCGCGGCTGGACGTCGTCGAGGAAGAAGAACTCCCCCTCGTTCCAGTGCATCAGATCGTAGATCGTCTCCTCGGTCTTCAGGCGGACGAGGTGATCGACCTGCTCGCGCGTGAGGCGGTTGGTCTGGACAAGGAGCTCGCCGAGCATCACGTTGAGCTCCTTCTGGCGATCGAGCAGGTGCTCGAGCTCCTCCTCGGTCAGGATCCCCCACCCGACGAGGTAGTACCCCAGGTGCTCGCGCGGGTTGTTGGAGGTGACGGCGGACACCAGGCCGGTCTGGAACAGGATCTTCTTCGTGTAGCGCTGGCCCTTGATGACGAGCGTCCCGGTCTTCCGACTGACGGAGATCCACTGCATCACGTCGGGGAACGGCATCGTCCGGAGGTTGCCGGATACTGCCATCAGCGCTCCGGGCGCCCGGTCTGGAAGGAAACGGTCGGCACGGCCTCGATCTCCCGGTACGGCACCAGCATCGAACAAGATACCCTACTCGGCGCGGCGGGGCAGCCCGGGCAGGCGCCCGCCTCACTGCGACCGGTAGTTCCCGAACGCCAGCTCGATCCCGAAGTCCTCTTTCTTCAGGAGCGCGATCACGGACTGCAGCTCGTCCCGCGACGGCGACGAGAGCCGGACCTGGTCGCCCTGGATCGCGCACTGCACCTTCTTGAACTTGTTCTCCTTCACGAGCTTCACGATCGCGCGAGCGGTCTCGACGGGGATACCCTGCTGGAGCGCCACCTCCATCCGGACCGTGCCGCCGGCGGCCGGGACGATCGCCCCCGCTTTGAGGTTCTTCACCGGGACGCCCCGGCGGGTCATCTTCCCCAGCACGACGTCCCACATCGCCCGCAGCCTGAACTCGTCGGGCGCGGCGAGGACGACCTGGTTCTCCTTGCGCCGGAGCTCGATGCTGACGGCGAGCCCCTTGAAGTCGAAGCGCTGGCCGATCTCCTTGGAGGCCTGGTTGACCGCGTTGTCGACCTCCTGGAGATCGCACCCGCTGGTCACGTCGAACGACTGGATCGCCGCCATCCGGAGCTCCCTCCCTAGCCCCGGCCCGCCTCGGGGTGGGCCTTGTGGTGACGCCGCCGCCGACGCTTCTTCCGGGCCGACGCCGCCTCGCCGTCGGCGCCTGGGGGATCGTCCTGCCGCTCGTCCGCGTCCGCGACCACACCGGTGCCGTCATGCAGGTCGTCGGCGTCTGGAGGTGCCGTTGCGGCGCCCGCCCCGGCCTTCCGGTGGCGCCGGCCGCCGCGACGGCGCTTCTTCTTCCCCGGGGCCGCCGCAGCGGGATCCGCGCCCTCCGCCTCGAACGGCGGTGCCTGGGCGTCGTCGGTCGCCGCCACCTCGGCGCCGTCCGGTGGGTACGACGCCTCGGCGCCCGCCGCCTCGTCCGTCGGCTTGCGGTGCTTGCGGCCGCCGCGCCGCCGCTTGCGGCGCTTCTCGCCGGCGGCGGTCTCGGCCGCGTTCCCGCCGGTCGCGAGGTCCGCCGCGCTCACGGCCGCCAGGCGGGGCGCGGCCGGTGTGGCCTCGCGCACGTTCCACTCCACGCTCTCCTCGGAGCGGTGGAGGCTCGTGGCGGCGTTGATCTCGATCGTGATGTCGAACTCGCGCTCGAGCGCGGCGATCTCCTGGCGACGGCCGTTCTGGAGCGCGTCGGCGAGCTCGGGGTGCAGTCGGACGCGAGCGGACTTGAGCGTGCCGTCTGCGGCGCGCGCCTCGATTCGCCGCAGGATGCGGAGGCTGACGAACTCCGGCGAGGGGATCGTCCCGGTCCCGGAGCAGGTGGGGCACGGCCGGTGCGTGCGGAGTGCCAGCGCCTGCTTGACGCGCTGGCGGTTGATCTCGAGGAGGCCGTTGCCGCTGATGCGCCCGACGGAGAAGCGCGCCTTGTCGCCCTTCATCGCGTCGCGCAGGGCCTTCTCGACCGCGTGCTGGTGCTTGCGCGCACGCATGTCGATGAAGTCCACGACGACGAGGCCGCCGATGTCGCGCAACCGGAGCTGCCGCGCCACCTCCGCGGCGGCCTGGATGTTGACGGCGAAGATGCTCTCCTCGTGCGAGGCGCCGTGCGACGCCTTGCCCGAGTTCACGTCGATCGCGGTGAGCGCCTCGGTCGGATCGATCACGATCGACCCGCCCCCGTGGAGCGGGACGGTCCGGCTGTAGATCCCCTCGATCTGTTGCTCGACGTTGTACCTCGAGAACAGCGGCATGCGCTCGGTGTACCGGACCAGGCGGGTCTTCGCGCGCGGCATCGAGGCCCGCATGTACGCCTCCGCCCGCGCGAAGACCTCGTCGTCGTCCACCAGCACCTCGTCGATCGAGGAGTCGAGGAGGTCGCGCAGCGCCTGCACGACGATGTCCTGGTCGGAGTAGAGCAGGCGCGGCCCCTTCCCCTTGGCCGACTCCGCCTGGACGCGCTTCCACAGCCGCAGGAGCGCGGCGAGGTCGGCCTTGAGCACCGCCTTGGTCTGGCCGAGCGCGTTGGTCCGCAGGATGATCCCGCACCCCTCCGGCACGTCGAGCTTGGCCGCCTGCTGGCGCATCTCCGTGCGCGTCTCGTCGTCCTCGACCTTGCGCGAGATGCCGCGCGTCTCGTCGAACGGCGTCAGCACCAGGTACCGGCCGGCGAAGCTGACGTTGGTCGTGAGCGCCGCGCCCTTGGAGCCAACCGGATCCTTCGTGACCTGAACGAGGAGCGGCCGGCCGCGCTCGACGACGCGGTCGATCCTGGGGACGGCCTCGCCTGCGGGTGGGGGGCGGTGGTACGCCGCCGCGACGACGTCGTGCGCCGGGAGCATCCCGTCGCGTGCCGCGCCGAAGTCGACGAACGCGGCGTTGAGCGCCGGGTTCACATTCGCCACGACGCCGCGATAGATGTTCCCCCGCGACAGCCCGGCCTCCGCGACAGCGAGTTGGTACGTGTCGAGCGTGTCACCGCTCATGATCGCGACGCGCACCTCCTCGGCGCGCTGCGCGTTGATCAGCATTCGCCTGCTCAATGAATCTCCAATCTGAGACCTGGGCGTCGCCTCGGCCCGAGTACGAAGCGTACCATCGCTTGGGGCCGGTCGAAAGTCGAAAGTCCACAGTCGAAAGCGGGAGACGGGTCGCCGGCTCTCTACTCTCGACTTCTGACTCTCGACTCCCCTGACCCGCGGACGCAGTTGCGCCCCGCGCGCTTGGCCCTGTAGAGAGCCGCGTCGGCCGCCCGGAGCACCCGGCTGGGATCCGTGAGCCGCCCGCCCGGTGCGGCGAATCCGATGCTGACGGTCACCCCGATCTGCGGCGTCGGGCCGGCCCGGGGGACCGGCGTCTTGGGCTTGCGCGCCGGCCGGCCGGGGCCTCGGAGGGCGAACCGCGACTCCTCGATCCCCCCTCGGACGGACTCGAGCTCCCGCTCGGCCTCCTCGGGGCTCCTGTTCGGGAACACGAGCGCGAACTCCTCCCCCCCGATGCGGAACGCCCGCGCGCCGCCGCCCGCCGCCGCGAGGCGCGTCGCCACCATGCGGAGCACCTGGTCGCCGACGTCGTGCCCGTGCCTGTCGTTCACCTCCTTGAAGCGGTCCACGTCGACGACGGCGAGGGTGTACGCGCCGGCGAGCTTCTCGACCGTCTCGTCAAACGCGCGCCGACCGGGGAGCGAGGTGAGCGGGTCCCGGAACGCCATCGCGAACGTGCTCTCGAGCAGCGCGACCACCACGATCAGCCCCGACGTGGCGAGGAAGAGAGTCGCCGGGTGTCCCCACTCAAGCGCGATGAAGCACCCGACGATCGCCCACAGGAACCCGACCTCGAGCGCCTTCCGGCGCCGCACGCACAGTACGCCGACGGCTAGGAACGACGCCGCGAACGCCGCCAGCGCGAGGTGGGGAACAACCAGCGCCGGGGCCACACCCGGAGGCAGGACGCGCCGGTCGAGGAGCGCGACGAGCCGGGGGTGGTACGAGAGCCAGGTGAACGAGACCGCGGCCGGCTGGGCGGCGATGACGCACGCCCTCAGGAACCCGTTCGGGGTCAGCGTGCCGCGCTCACGGGCGAGGCAGAGCCACGCGAGGTCGAGCGGGAGGAGGAATGCGGTTGCGTTGAACGCCCAGCGGGCGGACTCCGCGCCCGCGGCTCCCGGAGCGAAGCGGAGGAGCATGCGGTCGGCGAGCGCGATCGCGACCACGGCGAACACGACCCGTCCCCGGCGGAATCGGAGGCCGAGCAGGACGCCCGCCGCGAGCACGAGCCACGGGTAGACGCGGAGAAACGAGGTCAGCTCGTCCGGGAGCGGGCCGGACAGGTGGGCGACGAACGCGGTCAGGGCCAGGAGCAGCGCCGGAACGACGAAAGACGATGTCACGCCCATGCAGGGGATGGCCTTCCCGTCCGTGGAACGAGGATACCCCGGGCGGCCTCGGCTCTGGTATGGTGGCCCCCGATGCCTGGGAGGCCCCCCATGTCGGTCCGCCTGACGGTCGTGTGCAGCGTGATACCGCTGATCGCCGCCGCAGCCCTCGCGGCTCCGCCCGCCCTCCAGCTCCCCGCGGGCGCCCAGAACGCCGCGGCCCTCATCGACAGGGGCACGCTCGAGGGACCGGTCCGGTTCCTCGCCGACGACCTGCTCGAGGGTCGCGCTCCTTCTCACCCCGGCGACGAAGTCGCGTGCCGGTACGCCGCGTCGGTCATGGAAGCGCTCGGGCTCGAGCCGGGCGCGCCGGGCGGCCGGTGGGAGCAGCGGTTCGAGATCGTCGGGATCACCACGTCCGCGCCGCCGACGTGGACGTTCCGGTCGGGGGGGAAGGAAACCGCGCTGCGCTACTGGGACGACTTCATCGCGGCGAGCGGGGTCCAGGCGCCCGAGGTCTCGATCCCGGAGACGGAGCTCGTGTTCGTGGGGTACGGCATCCAGGCGCCCGAGTACCGGTGGGACGACTTCAAGGGTGCCGACGTCAAGGGCAAGATCCTCGTGATGATGAACAACGACCCGGACTGGGACCCCAGCCTGTTCGCGGGGACGCGGCGGCTGTACTACGGCCGCTGGAGCTACAAGTACGAGAGCGCGGCGCGGCAAGGCGCCGCGGGTGCGATCATCATTCACACGACGCCTTCGGCGGGGTACGGGTGGAAGGTCGTCCAGAACTCCTGGACCGGCGAGCAGTTCGAGCTGCCGGCCGCAGGCGAGCCCCGGATCCAGGTGCGCGCGTGGACGACCGAGGACGCCACCCGCCGCGTGCTCGCGGCCGCCGGGTTCGACCTCGACGCGCTCGTGAAGAAGGCGCGGAGCCGCGACTTCCGGCCGGTACCGCTCGGGATCACCACCTCCCTGCGGCTCGTCAACGCCCTCAAGCGCGGCGAGACCGCCAACGTGCTCGGCCTCATCCGGGGCCGGGACCCGGTGCTCAAGGACCAGGTGGTGGTGTTCAGCGCCCACCACGACCACCTCGGCGTCGGGAAGCCCGACGCCAAGGGCGACACGATCTACACCGGCGCGGTGGACAACGCGACCGGGGTCGCCCAGGTGCTCGCGATCGCGAAGGCGTTCATGGCGCTGCCCGAGAGGCCGCGCCGGTCGATCCTGTTCGCGATCGTGAGCTGCGAGGAGTCCGGGCTGCTGGGGTCCGCCTACTACGCGGCGCACCCCACGTTCCCGCCCGACAAGATCGCCGCCGACATCAACTTCGACGCCGGGAACATCTTCGGGAAGACCCGCGACGTGGCCCTGGTCGGCAAGGGGAAGTCCTCGCTCGACGCGGTGGCCGAGGCCGCAGCCGCGCTCCAGGGGCGCGTCGTCACCGACGAGGCGTTCCCGGACCGCGGCGCGTACTACCGCTCCGACCACTTCAGCTTCGCCCGGATCGGCGTACCCGGGCTGTACTTCAAGGGGGGCCTCGACTACGTCGGCCGCGATCCGGGGTGGGGGCGGAAGGTCACCGAGGAGTGGGGGAGCGCGCACTACCACCAGCCCAGCGACGAGTGGAGCGAGAGCTGGAACTTCGACGGCATGATCGAGGACTCTCAGCTCGGCTTCTTCGCGGGCCTCGCCGTCGCCGACGCGGACGTGATGCCGACGTGGGTCCCGGGCGACGAGTTCGCCGGGGTGCGGGCGGCGGCCCACGCCGCCAACTAGCCGCGGACCCCGCGGGAGGACGAGATGAACCACGCGATGACCACGACGGCGTTCACGCTCGACGGGTACCGGATCGCGAGGAACCTCGGGGTCGTGCGCGGGATCACCGTGCGGTCGCGGTCGATCTTCGGCACGATCGGCGGCGCGCTGCAGACCCTCGCCGGCGGGAACATCTCGCTCTTCACCGAACTGTGCGAGAAGACGCGCGCCGAGGCGTTCGAGATGATGCTCACCCACGCCGAGCAGCTGGGCGCCAACGCGGTGATCGGCATCAGATACGACGCCACGGAGCTGATGCAGGGCGTGACCGAGATGGTGTGCTACGGCACCGCGGTGTCGGTTCAGGCGGTGTGAGCGGGCGTCGGGAGGGGACGATGACACGACGGGTCGCGTCGAGCGTGGTTGCGGCGGTCGCGTGCCTCGCCGCGGCTGCCGCCCAGACGCAGCCCCCGGCTGCGCCCCCGCCGGACGTTGCGGCCGTCGCGACCGTGATCGGCGGCTTCATGGACGCGCTCAACAACGCCGACATCGGAAAGTTCTCCGAGTTCTTCGCACCCGACGCCACGATGTTCTTCCCTCTCGCGCCGCTCTACCTCCGGCTCGAGAACAAGGAGCAGATCGTCAAGGTGTTCACCGTGTTCTTCGAGAGCGTGCGCAAGGGGAAGTCCGGACCGAACTACATGAACCTGTCGCCGGAGGACCTGCGGATCCAGATGTATGGAGACACCGCGGTCGCGACGTTCCACTTCAAGGGGACGGACCAGATCTCCCGGCGGACGGTCGTGCTCGCCCGCGAGAAGGGGAAGTGGCTGGTCGTCCACCTGCACGCCTCCGGCATGGTCGTACCGAAGGAGTGACGCGGGTTTTCCGACCGGACGCCGAGCCGCCGGCGCCCGGCACCGGCGGCGATCCCGGGTGGAGGTGAGCGTGCGAAACCTCGCGGCGATCGTTCTCGTGGCGTTCGGAGCCGGCGTGGCTCTCCGGGCGGAGGCGGCACCGCCGACTCCGTCGGCCGCCCCGTCGCCGCTGGAACCGCTCCGGTTCCTCGTCGGCACGTGGACCGGCGAGGGCGAGGGCCAGCCCGGACGGGGGAGCGGGTCGGCCTCGTTCGGGTTCGACCTCGGCGGGCGTGTGCTCCTCCGGCGCAGCCACTCCGAGTACCCGGCGCTGGGCGACCGGCCGGCGGCGGAGCACGACGACCTGATGGTGATCTACCCCGCGCCCGGAACCGGGAAGCTCGAGGCGGTCTACTTGGACAACGAGGGCCACACGATCCGGTACGGCGTGGAGGTCAAAGAGAGCGGGAACCGGGTCGTGCTCGAGAGCGAGCCGCGCCCGTCGTCGCCGACGTTCCGGCTCGTGTACGTCCGTGTCGCCGAGGGCGTCGTGGATGTGACGTTCGCGATCGCGCCGCCCGGCAAGCCGGACTCGTTCGAGCCGTACGTGTCCGGTCGCACCCGCCGCGCGGAGCGCTGAGGGCGGACGTTGGCGACGCCTGCGCCGATCCCCCCCGATAGCCGCGCGCCGGTGAGCGCGTCGGTGCGGCCGTGGCGACCGCGTGCGGCACTGGTGGCGTGTCTCGCGCTCGCCGCGGTCGGCTACGGCGCGGGGGCGGGATCTCGGGCGGCCGACGAGCGAGGCGCACGGCCGCGCCCCGCCGGCGCGGATCCGGTCGCGCGCGCGGTGGCCTCGGATCGCGCGGAGAACCGGGCCGTGTACCGGCTGGCGCCGGTGCGCCCACCGTCACCGGTGAAGCCCGACGGCGTGGACCTCGACGCGCTCTACATCCAGATGACGCCGCTGTATCACGCGTACTGCGTCGAGTACTCGGCCAATGGAGTGCCGCGCCAGTGCCCCGGGACGGAGGACGACAAGCGCTGGCCGGATCGCGGCGAACCCGTGACGTTCACGGCGCACTTCATGAACAAAGGGACGCTCGCCTCCGGGGCGCTCGAGTACGCGTGGGCGATCGACGGCGTCGAAGTGGCGCGTGGGGCGTTTCCGGGCCTGCAGCCGGGGACCGGGAGCCTCGCGGTGTACGTGTGGCCCTGGGATCACGACGTGGTCGACGGGAGACTGCTGGGACGGCACACGGTGCGGTTCACGCTCGACCCGGACGGGAAGATCGCGGAAACGAACCGGAGCAACAACCTGATCGAGGACCGGACGGACGCGACGCCGCTCGGCTTCCAGATCACGCCGGAGGTGTACCGGGCGCTCGAGACCCCCGTGGACCCGAGCCTCCCGTTCTCCGCGGAGGACTGGGTGCAGAAGCAGTTCCGCGCGATGAACGACGCGTTCGCGCGCTCGGTGTATCCGTCGGCGCCGGACGGGTGCGAGGAGCGCGTGCGCCTGGATCAGTTCCGGGTGACCTCGCAGCACGTCGCCAACGACGGCGATATCGGGGGGTGGTTCCTCGCCTCCGACGACCGCTTCAACGGCTCGGTGGACCCGCGAACCGACCTCGACTGGGCGATGGTCCACGAGCTCGCGCACCAGCTCGGTGTGATCGACCTCTACAACTTCGATTTCTGGGTGAACCAGCCGCACCGGATCGCGGACCTGAGTGGCCGGCCCGTCCTGCTGGAGCACTCGAGCGCTTACCTGCCGGGGCTGATGAGCGCGGAGTGCCCGGACCCTCCGCTGTTCGACGAGCACACCACCGGAGGGATGAACGCGAACAAGGGGTACCGCCGCGGGTACTTCGGCGAGTACCAGTACGACCTCCCGGCTCGGACGCGGATCAGGGTCCTCGACGCCGTCGGAGCCCCCGCGGCCGGGGCGACCGTGCGGATGTTCCGGGTGCGGCGGTGGGCCGGCGATCCCCTCGCCGAGTACGCGGCGCCCGGCATCGAGGTCGTGACCGGTCCCGACGGGACGGCCTACCTCCCGAACCGGCCGGCGGGCGGCCCCGCGACGACCCTGACCGGCCACTCGCTCCACGACAACCCGTTCGGCGCGATCGACGTCGGGAACAAGAACATGTTCCTGGTGGAGATCCGCAGGGGCTCGCACCAGGAGTTCACCTGGCTCGCCAACACCGACCTGAACCTGCTCGCGTGGCGCGGAGGCGACGTGTACGAGTTCGCATCGCACCTCCCGCCGGACGGGGCGCCGCTGCCGCCGCCGTACCTGGACGGGGCGTGCGACGGCGGCAGCATCTCGCTGGAGTGGGGTCCGAGCCCCACACCCGGGGTCGTCGGGTACGACGTGTACCGCACGTCCGGGCCGCGCGACGCCTGGGTCCCGCTCGCCCGGTCCGTGACCGGGACCGAGTGCGCGACGGCGCTCGACCGCACCGCGGTCGGGTACACCGTCACGGCGGTCGACGGCTCCGGCCGCGAGAGCGGATTCAGCGAGACGTACTGGGGGCTCCGCCTCGACACGCCCACCGGGGTCGCGATCGGGCCCGGCAACCGGCGGTACGTCCGCCTCCGGGAGGCGATCGGCGTGCAGGACGCGTCGGGGCGCTCGCTCGACTGGCTGCCGGTCGGCGGGTACGACGTCGGCCACCTCGCGTGGGATGCGTTCGGCCATCTCATCGTGTCGCGGCAGAGGGGCAACACCGTGGCGGTCGTGGACCCGACCGGTGAGGAGGGCACGAACATCCTGCGCGAGGTCGGGGAGGGCGGATCGGGCCCCGACCAGTTCGCCGGACCGACGGGGGTCGCGACGTGGGGCGACGCGTGCCGCTGGGGCGGCCCGTACGCCGGCGACGCGCGCGCCCTCCTGCTCTGTCACTTCGACGGCACGGCGGACGGCGAGGGCAGCGCCCGCGCGAGCGCGAGCGGAGTCGCCTTCGTTCCGGGGGAGTTCGGCCAGGGAGTACGCGTGGCGGCGCCCGCGACGCTCTCGTACGCGACGCCTCCGCTCCTCTCCTCCAGCGGCGGTGCGATCGAGTTCTGGGTGCAGCCGCTCTGGGACGGCGACGACGGGAACGGGTACGTGCTCCTGGCGGCCGGCGCTCCGCATGGCGACGGCGTGAGCCTGTTCAAGGACGGCGCCAACAACCTGCGCTTCCTCGCCTGGGCGAACGGTGCGGAGCGCGGCGTCGGGTTCGGCGTCGCGGACTGGAAGCACGGTGTATGGCATCACCTGGCCGTCACCTGGCAGGGGACGGACCTCTCGATGTACGTGGACGGCCGACTCGTCGCCGAGTCCCGGGATTGCACGCTGCCCGCGAGCTTCGGGGCGCGCGTCTTCGTGGGGTGCGATGCCGACGGGGCCCAGCAGGCGGACGCGGTCCTCGACGAGCTCCGGATCAGCGACGTCCCACGCCTGGGCGACAGCGACACGTGCACGTACCGGATCATCGTCGCGGACGTCGGCAACGACCACCTTCACGTCTTCGACGCGCTCGGCCGGGCCGTCGGCTCGTACGGGACGCCGGGCAGTAGACCGGGCCAGTTCCTCGCCCCGAAGGGGATCGCGACCGACGGCGCCGGCCGCGTCGTGGTCGTCGACTCGGGCAACCGCCGCCTGCAGCTGCTCTCGTTCGACGGCGCCGCCTTCACCTTCGTCCGCGAGATCACCGGGGACCTGCTCGACCCGGACGGCGTCGCACTGCGCGGCGACCGCGTCGTCGTCGCCGACACCGGCCACGGTCTGATCAAGGTTCTCTCCGACACCGGCGAGCTCGTCGCCGCCTACGACCGCCCGAACGACGGCGTCCACTCGGGCCCGTTCTCGCGGCCCGCCGACGTGGCGATCGACGCCACCGGCCGGATCGTCGTCGTGGACGCGGGCAACAGCCGCGTCGTGGGGTTGGTCCACAGCGAGCCGCACGCGGTCCGGCACCGACTCCGCCGCGCGCCGTAGGGGCCCGCACCTGGGCGGCGGCTAGCTGTTGTTTCTCACGACGTTGTTCAGCCTGCTGATGGGTGGCGAGCCACCGAGTGAAGCGTGGGCTCGGTGGCAGTTGTAGAAGTGAAGATAGCGCGGCAAGAGCCTGGTGCGAAAGCGGGAGGCGTTGAAGGGGA
>DATKLI010000038.1:0-35106 GCA_035542455.1 Thermoanaerobaculaceae bacterium | reverse complement strand
TTTTCCTTCAGGTCGTCTTACCTCCGCACCAGGCTCTTGACGAGGTATCTTCACTTCTACAACCACCACCGAGCTCATGCGTCTCTCGGTGGCAAGCCGCCCATCAGTAAGCTGAACAACGTGGTGAGAAACAACATCTAGCGCTCAGTCGTACACCTTGCCGTTGACCCGGAGGCGGCGGAGGTAGAGCAGCTCGCACGAGCCGTCGCCGACGTCCTCGCGCGACAGCGACGACCTCCACGTGATCCTCTCCGCGCCGCGACGGCCCTCGATCCGGACGAGCTCGCCCGACAGCTCGGCGACGTCCCCTCTGCCGAGCGAGCGCGCCGCGCGCCTGAGGTTCGGGTTCGCGGGCACGATGTGCGTGTTCGAGGAGCTGCGGACGATGGTGGCCGCCGGGAACGGCGGCTGCCCGCTCCAGTGCCAGAAGTACCAACGGCCGTCCTGCGACCACTCGAGCCGGCGCCACGCGCGTCCCTCGGCGAGCTCGCCCCACACCATCGCGACGTCGCACGGTGCGAGCCGGCCGTTCCAACCCCACGAGTAGTTCTCGCGCGAGACGACTACACCGCGCAGCACGTAGCGGGCGAGCGGCGTGACGACGAACTCCCAGTCGCCGTCGGTGATCCGCACCGGGTCCGTCCCGTCACCGGCGTCGACGGCGGTCTGCACCGGGGCCTGCGACACGTCGATCGGAGCGTCATCGGTCCCGGACGGCGTCGGCCCGCACGCCGCGGCGGCGAGGAGAAGCGCCGCAGCGAGCGGCCAGGCCGAGCGGATCCGGGCGATGCGCGATCCTGCCATCTCGCCGAGATCATCGCATCGCACTCCGAGCCGGACAAGGCGCTCGCGCCGAGGTTCGAGGCCGAAGCGTTCTCCTTGACGCCCACGGCGCCCGTCGTTACCCTCCGTCCGGGCCGTTAGCTCAGCTGGCAGAGCAGCGGGCTTTTAACCCGAAGGTCGTGGGTTCGATCCCCACACGGCCCAATGAGTTGCCGACTCCGGCCGGAACTATCTGCGACCTGTTGGTTCCCTTCCCCTGAGGTGCCGCGGCCCGGATGAGTGCGCCGAACGCGACTCATCCCGGATCCAGCGCGACGATCATCCCGGCTCGCGCTCCGCCGGTCGCGAGCTCCCTCTCTCGAGCCGGCCACACAGCCGAGCAGACCACAGAGACGGCCTGGCCGACACCGTGACCACCAGGCTTCTGTGAGCTCGCCCATACGGACCCACCTCGGACACCCTCTGACCCGTTCGCCCGGGAGCCTCCACGTCGCGGCGTCACGGCGGCCGTTCCTCGTACCCGGCCGAGCGTGCCGGCCGGAAATCGGCGGACGGACGCGGGTGTTCTCCCGTCAAAGATCAGGTTGGAGGAGGTGGACGGTGGCGGTGCGCACGAAGGTCGGCTCGACCGGTTGGGCTTCGATTGCCTTGGCCTTGGCTTTGGCGTTGGTGGGATTGGCGACCGCCTCCGAGGGCGCCGATCGCGCGAGCATCCTGAGGGCACTTACCGCCAGGCTGCAGCGCGGGCAGGCTCTCGCGACCGGCGTCGTGCCTCTGGCGAGCGGCAGCGGCTTCGCGCGCTCCTTCGGCGGGTCCAACTCCGACGTCGGGAACCTCATCAGGCAGTCCGGCAGCAACTTCGTGCTCGGCGGCCTCTCCGACTCGTTCGGTCCGGGCAGCGGGTTCAAGCCGTGGCTCACCGAGCTCGACGGAAGCGGGAACCTGATCTCCCAGCACGTGTGGGGAACCGACCAGGCCGAGGCCGGCTTCGCCGCGGGCACGCCCGACGGCGGGTACTTCGTCACCGTCGTCTCCGAGCCCACGCCGGGGCAGTTCTTCCTCCAGCTCATCAAGCTCAACAGCTCGTTCGCGACCGTCTGGCAACAGCAGTACGGCAACGGCAGCGAGGGGATGGCGGCGGCGGCCGTCCAGAGCGACAACACCTTCCTCGTCTACGGCAACACGCCGGTGCTCTCGGGCGGGGGGACGCTGTCGTTCGTCCTGACGGTTATCAAGACGGACACGTCGGGCCACGTCGTCTGGCAGAAGCAGTTCACCGCCCCGAGCCCGGTCGCGGTCGAGTTCAACCAGCTCGCCGACGGAAGCTTCATCGGGGCGGGGACGATCGGAGACCCGTTGAACCCCGGCACCACCGACATCATCGTCGTCAAGCTCGACTCGAGCGGCAACATCACATGGCAGAAGAGCTTCGGTGGCCCCGGCCAGGAGACGGCGTTCCTGGCGCTCCCCATCAGCGGGGGCTACCTCATCGCGGCCTCGACGACGTCGTTCGGCGCCGGCAAGGCCGATGTGTGGCTCCTCCAACTCGACACCTCGGGCAACCTCGTCAAGCAGGAGGTGATCGGTGGCGCCGGCGACGAGAACGCGTACCTGGAGGCGGTGAGCGGGGGGTACATCCTCTCCGGCTCCACGGACTCTTCCGGCGCGGGCTCGACCGACGGCTGGCTGGCGTTCCTGGACTCGAACCTCAACGTGACGTCGTCGAAGACCTACGGCGGCTCCGGCGCCGACATGCTGGTCGCCTTGCCCGACTCGGCGGGCGGCTTCCTCCTCCTCGGCACGACCACGTCGTTCGCCGGCGGCAGCGGGGGTATATGGCTCGTGAAGACCGACGGCTCGGGCACGCCGATCTGGCAGAACACCTACCCCGGCGCGGCCGACGGCTCCGCCGACATCAACCGGCTCTCGGGGGGCGGGCTGCTGCTGAGCGGCTCGACGGAGCCGCTGGGGTCGGCGGGCTCCGACATGCTCGCGATGCTTCTCGACGCCAACGGCCAGCTCGCCGGGTGCGACCTCATTCACCCCACCACCGTGAACCCGGCGAACTTCCCGGTCACGGTGACCCCGACACACGTGACTCCCGGGACCCTGGCCGTGACGGAGAGCCCTGCGTCGGTACCGCTCCCGACCACCACGCTGAGCGCCATCAGCACGAACGCCATCACCACCATGGTCTGCGGGGCCGCGAGCACGCTTGCCGCCACGGCGACCGCCAGCGCGACGTCCGGGACCGCGCCGCTGCCTGTGAACTTCACCGGGTCGGCGTCCGGCGGCACGTCGCCCTATACGTTCGACTGGGACTTCGGCGACGGCAGCGCGCACTCCGGCCAGCAGAACCCCGCTCACACGTACGCGTCCGCAGGCACGTACTCCGTCGTGCTCAAGGTCACGGACGCGGCGGCGGCGACCGCGACCGACAGCCACCTCGTCATCACCGTCTCGAGCGCCGGCTCGACCCTCACTATCACGACGACCTCGCCGCTTCCGAGCGGCACGGTCGGGGTGGCGTACTCGTTCCAGTTCACGTCCACCGGCGGGACCGGCGCCACGACCTGGAGCGTGGTGAGCGGCTCCCTCGACAGTCTCACCCTGAGCGCCGCTGGAGCGCTCGCCGGTACCCCGACGGCGAGTGGGGACTTCAGCCTCACCATCAAGGTAGTCGACAGCGCGAGCGGTTCGGCGCAGGGGACGTTCGCCCTGCACGTCAGCTCGGCGGGCTCGTTCGCCGCGTGGGTGCCGGTGGCGAGCCACGCGAACGGCCTCAACAGCAGCCAGTGGCGCAGCGACCTCGGGCTGCTCAACCCGGGCGGGTCGACGGCCAACGTGGAGGTCGTGTTCGTCGGCGACTCCGCCAACCTGAGCAAGGCGGTGTCGGTGGCGGCCGGGACGCAGTCGATGATGACCGACGTGGTCGGGCAGCTCGGCGGGAGCGGCTCGGGAGCGCTCGAGGTGACCTCGGACCGGCCGCTCTTCGTCACCACGCGCACGTACAACCAGGTCTCATCCGCGGCAACGTGCTACGCCAGGGGCACCCAGGGACAGGACTACCCCGCCGTGGCCTCCAGCGGAGGCCTCACCGCCGGGCAGACCGCGTACCTGGCGGGGCTCACGGAGGACGCCTCGTACCACACCAACATCGGGATCGTCGACACGGGGGCCACGAACGCGGTCGTGCTGGTGAAGCTGTACAACGGCGCAGGGACGAACCTCGCGCAGTACACGGTTCGACCGTCCGCGGGTGAGTGGATCCAGGCCACGCAGCCGTTCAAGAGCCAGGCCGGGCAAACGGCGATGGCCAGCGGCTACGCCACGGTCACGATCCAGTCGGGATCGGGCGTGTTCGCCTTCGCCTCGGTGATCGACAACATCACCAACGACCCGACCACCGTCGCGATGCAGGTGTCGGCGCCCTCGCTCGTCGTCTGGGTGCCGGTGGCGAGCCACACGAGCGGCCTCAACGGCAGCCAGTGGCGCAGCAGCCTCAGCCTGCTCAACCCGGGGCCGGGGGCGGCCAACGTGCAGGTCGTCTTCGTCGGCAGCGGCGGCAACCTGAGCAAGACCGTGTCGGTGGCGGCCGGGACTCAGTCGATCCTGACCGACGTGGTCGGACAGCTCGGCGGGAGCGGATCGGGCGCGCTCGAGGTCACGTCGAGCCGCGCGTTGTACGTCACGGCCCACACCTACAACCAGGTCTCGTCCACGGCGACGTGCTACGCCAGCGGCACGCAGGGGCAGGACTACCCGGCCGTGGCCTCCAGCGGCGGGTTAGGCACCGGGCAGACCGCGTACCTGGCGGGGCTCACGGAGAACGCCTCGTACCACACCAACATCGGGATCGTGAACGCCGGGTCGACGAACGCGTCCGTGCTGGTGAAGCTGTACAACGGCGCGGGGACGTACCTCGCCGAGTACACGGTGCCGCTGGCTCCGGGTGCCTGGGCGCAGGCGACGCAACCGTTCAAGACCGAGGCCGGACAGGCGGCGATGGCCAGCGGGTACGCCACGGTCACAGTCCAGTCGGGAACGGGCGTGTTCGCCTTCGCCTCGGTGATCGACAACATCACCAACGACCCGACCACCGTCGCGACGCAACAGTAGCCGCGACGGGACCGGACCCCGCCCGGCGCCGGCCGACGCGTGCGGAGTCGAGACGGCGGCGCCGGGACGGCACGCCGCCTCGCGGGCGCGCTTCCCGGGCCTCGGCCCCAGCGAAGCCGCCGGGGGCACCCGCGGGATGACCCGCGAGGCTGTGGTACGCTGCGCGGGCGACGCGGCCCTGTCGTCTAACGGTTAGGACACTGGTCTTTCAAGCCAGCAGCACGGGTTCGACTCCCGTCAGGGCCGCCATCCCCCGCCCGCCCGGTTGACAGTCGACAGTTGACAGTTGACAGTCGACAGTCGAAAGACGAGCGGCGGCTACAAGCCCTGCCGATGGGTCCGTCGGCTCGAGCCGCGGCCTCTTCGCTGTTGACTGTGAACTGTCGACTGTCAACTGTGAACTTCCGCTTCCACGCGGTTCGCCGCGGCCCGAAAGGGCTTGTCAAATCCCAGCGCGGGGCCTAGACTCTTCATGTGAAATGGTTCACGTTGGGACGTGGACTGTTTCGCAAGATCCGACCCCCCGGAAGACTCGCAGCACGCGGAGCCGGAAACCACCAAGGAGGAACGTCATGTCCAAGCGGCGCATGGTCACCCTCGACGGGAACGAGGCGACCGCCTCGGTTGCCCACCGCACCAACGAGGTGATCGCGATCTACCCCATCACCCCCTCGTCGAACATGGGTGAGTTCGCCGACGAGTGGTCGGCTCAGGGGAAGAAGAACATCTGGGGCACGGTGCCCCAGGTCACGGAGATGCAGTCCGAGGGGGGCGCGGCCGGAGCCGTCCACGGCGCGCTACAGGCCGGGGCGCTCACGACGTCGTTCACCGCCTCGCAGGGCCTGCTCCTGTTCATCCCGAACATGTACAAGATCGCCGGCGAGCTCACCTCCTACTGCATGCACGTGTCGGCGAGGACCGTCGCGACGCACGCGCTCTCCATCTTCGGCGACCACTCCGACGTCATGGCGTGCCGGCAGACCGGGTTCGCTCTGCTCTCCTCGGGGTCGGTGCAGGAGGCGCACGACCTCGCGTGCGTCGGGCAGGCGGCGACCCTGCGCTCGCGGGTGCCGTTCCTCCACTTCTTCGACGGGTTCCGCACCTCGCACGAGGTGGCGAAGATCGAGGAGCTCACGAACGAGGACCTGCACCAGATGATCGACGCCGGCCTCGTGGCGGCGCACCGTGGCCGGGCGCTGACGCCGGACAAGCCCGTGCTGCGCGGGACCGCCGAGAACCCCGACGCGTTCTTCCAGGCGCGCGAGGCGTGCAACCCCTACTACGCGGCGTGTGCGGCGATCGTGCAGGGCGAGATGGACAAGTTCGCGAAGCTCGCGGGCCGCCACTACCACCTCTTCGACTACTTCGGCGACCCCAAGGCCGAGGACGTGATCGTTATCATGGGCTCGGGCGGCGACACGGCCACCGAGTATGTCGAGTGGGCGCGCAAGCAGGGCAAGAAGATCGGCGTCGTCCGCGTCCGGCTATACCGGCCGTTCTCGGTCGGGGACTTCGTCAAGGCCCTGCCGAAGACCGTCAAGAACATCGCGGTGCTCGACCGCTGCAAGGAACCGGGCGCGATCGGCGACCCGCTCTACCTCGACGTCGTCACCGCGCTGCGCGAGGCTCACGACGCCGGAATGACCTCGTTCGACCCCTGCCCGCGCGTGTTCGCGGGTCGCTACGGCCTCTCGTCCAAGGAGTTCACGCCCGGGATGATCAAGGCCGTCTACGACGAGATCGCGAAGGACAAACCCAAGAACCACTTCACGGTCGGGATCGTCGACGACGTCATGCACACCTCGCTCGCCGTCGATCCGGAGTTCGACATCGAGCCCGACGACGTCAAGCGGGCCGTGTTCTTCGGGCTCGGGTCCGACGGCACCGTGGGCGCCAACAAGAACTCGATCAAGATCATCGCCGAGGAGACCGACAACTTCGGCCAGGGGTACTTCGTGTACGACTCCAAGAAGGCCGGCGCCGTCACGATCTCGCACCTGCGCTTCGGCCCGCGCCCGATCCGGTCCGCCTACCTCATCAAGAAGGCGAACTTCGTCGCGTGCCACCAGACCGAGTTCCTCGAGAAGTACGACATGCTCGCGTACGCGGCGCCCGGCGCGACGTTCCTCGTGAACACGGCGTTCGGACCCGACGAGGTGTGGGAACACCTGCCGCGCGAGGTGCAGGAGGCGATCGTCGAGAAGAACCTCAAGCTGTTCGTGATCGACGCCTACAAGGTGGCGAAGGACACCGAGATGGGCGTGCGCATCAACACGATCATGCAGACGTGCTTCTTCGCGATCTCCGGCGTCCTGCCGCGCGACGAGGCGATCGAGCAGATCAAGAAGGCGATCAAGAAGACGTACGGCAAGAAGGGCGACGTGGTCGTCCAGAAGAACTTCGCGGCCGTGGACCACACGCTCGCGCACATGTACGAGGTGAAGGTGCCCCGCAAGGTCACCGCCACCCGCACGATGCCTCCGACCGTCTCGGACGCGGCGCCCGACTTCGTCAAGCGCGTGACGGCGGTGATGATGTCGGGGAAGGGCGATCTGCTGCCGGTCTCGGCGTTCCCGGTGGACGGCACGTGGCCGGTCGCCACCACGCAGTGGGAGAAGCGGAACATCGCGCTCGAGATCCCGACGTGGGACTCGGCGATCTGCATCCAGTGCAACAAGTGCGCGATGGTGTGTCCGCACGCCGCGATCCGCGCGAAGGTCTACGAGCCCAAGCTCCTCGACAAGGCCCCGGCGACGTTCAAGGCGACCGACTACAGGGCCGTGGACTTCAAGGGCTCCAAGTACACGCTCCAGGTCGCGCCCGAGGACTGCACGGGGTGCACGCTCTGCGTCATGGTGTGCCCCGCCAAGGACAAGTCGAACCCGAAGCACAAGGCGATCGACATGACGCCGCAGCTCCCCATCCGCGAGAGCGAGCGGGCGAACTACAGGTTCTTCCTGGACCTGCCGGAGGTGGACCGCACCGCGATCAAGGTGGACGTTAAGGGCGCCCAGTTCATGCAGCCGCTGTTCGAGTACTCGGGCGCGTGCGCTGGGTGCGGCGAGACGCCGTACATCAAGCTGCTCACGCAGCTGTTCGGCGACCGCGCGCTGATCGCCAACGCCACCGGATGCTCGTCGATCTACGGCGGGAACCTCCCCACGACCCCGTACGCCGTGAACCGCGACGGCCGCGGCCCGGCGTGGAACAACTCGCTGTTCGAGGACAACGCCGAGTTCGGGTTCGGGTACCGTCTCGCGATCGACAAGCACCTCGAGCAGGCGCGCGAGATGCTGGCGGTGCTCGCGCCCAAGCTCGGAGAGAACATCGTGAACGAGCTGCTCGAGGCCAATCAGGACGACGAGGCCGGGATCGCCGCGCAGAGGACACGCGTGGCGGCGCTCAAGGCGAAGCTCGCCGCGATGAAGGAGCCGGAGGCCGGGCGCCTGGCGCTGCTCGCCGACTACCTCGTGAAGAAGAGCGTCTGGATCGTCGGCGGCGACGGCTGGGCGTACGACATCGGGTACGGCGGCCTCGACCATGTGCTCGCCATGGGGCGCGACGTCAACATCCTGGTGCTCGACACCGAGGTGTACTCGAACACCGGAGGCCAGCAGTCCAAGGCGACCCCGCTCGGCGCGGCGGCGAAGTTCGCGATGGCCGGCAAGAGCATGCCGAAGAAGGACCTCGGCATGCTGGGCATGACGTACGGCCACGTCTACGTCGCGCACGTCGCATTCGGCGCCAAGGACGCGCAGACCGTGCGCGCGTTCCAGGAGGCGGACTTGTACCCCGGGCCGTCGCTGGTCATCGCGTACTCGCACTGCATCGCCCACGGCTACGACCTCGCCTACGGGTGCGAGCAGCAGAAGCTCGCAGTGGACACCGGCTCGTGGCCGCTGTACCGCTTCGACCCGCGCCGGATCGCGCTCGGCGAGAGCCCGCTCAAGCTCGACTCGCCGACGCCCAAGGTCGAGCTCGCCACCTACCTCCGCAACGAGACGCGGTTCCGGATGGTCGAGCAGGCCAACCCGGAGCGCTTCAGGCACCTCCTCGCGATGGCTCAGCGCGAGGTGACCAACCGCTTCGCCGTCTACGAGCAGCTCGCCAAGGTCACGATGCCTCTCAAGACGGCCGACGAACAGCCCGTCGCCGAGAAGGAAAGCTAAGGGGGACAGCATGGACCTCTCGACCAAGTACCTCGGGCTCACCCTGCCCCACCCGCTCACCGCCGGCGCGTCTCCGATGGTGGACGAGATGGACACCGTCAAGCGGCTCGAGGACGCCGGGTGCGCCGCGATCGTCATGCACTCGCTGTTCGAGGAGCAGATCACGCGCGAGCAGCTCGGCACCGCCATGGACATGGAGCTCCACGCCGAGTCGTTCGCCGAGGCGCTGTCCTACTTCCCGCAGCCGCAGGAGTTCCGCCTCGGGCCCGAGAAGTACCTCGAGCAGATCCGCCGCATCAAGGCGGCGGTCAAGGTGCCCGTGATCGGCTCCCTCAACGGGACCACGCCCGCGGGGTGGCTCAACTACGCCAAGCTCATCGAGGAAGCGGGCGCCGACGCGCTCGAGCTCAACGTCTACTACCTCGCGACCCAGTCGTGGGAGACGAGCGAGAGCGTCGAGCGGCGGACGATCGAGAGCATCAGGACGGTCAAGCACGCGGTCAAGATCCCGGTCGCCGTCAAGCTCTCGCCGTTCTACTCCTCGCTGGCGAACTTCGCCAAGCAGCTCGGCGAGGCCGGCGCCGACGGGCTGGTGCTGTTCAACCGGTTCTACCAGCCGGACATCGACGTCGAGGAGCTCGAGGTGATCCCGAGCCTGCAGCTCTCCGACTCCTCGGAGCTGCTCCTGAGGCTGCGCTGGCTCGCGATCCTCTCCGGCCACTTCAAGGGCTCGCTCGCGTGCAGCGGCGGCGTCCACTCCCACCTCGACGCCGTCAAGGCCGTCATGGCGGGCGCGCACTCGATCCAGCTCGTCTCGGTGCTGCTCAAGCGCGGGGCGGAGTACATCGCGACGCTCCGCGACGGGATCGCGCGGTGGCTCGAGGAGCACGAGTACTCCTCGCTCGCCCAGGCGCACGCCTCCATGAGCCACCAGAACTCGCCGAACCCGCAGGCCCTCGAGCGCGCGAACTACATGCGCATCCTGCAGGGGTGGAAGCCGTAGCGACGAAGCCGTGGTCCGTGGATCGTGGTCCGTGGACCGAGACGACAACGGCAGAGAGACGACGGGGCGGCCGCGAGGCCGCCCCTGGTCGCAAAGACGGGAAGAGGGAAGAAGGTAGAGGGTAAAGGGAAGGCACAACCTGCGGCAATATGGGTCTTTCGTCCTCCCTCTTCCGTCTCCCCTCTTCCCTTTTCCCGCGGTTCAGGGGCGATCGCCGCGAAGCAGGCGCTCGACCTGCGATGGGAACGACGCCGAGAAGTCGAGCGTCCACCATCCCCGCCTCCCGTAGAACGCCTTCGCGACGTCCTCGGGCGGCGGTTCGAGTTGGATCATCCCGTCGGTCCGCTTGGAAGTCCGGACCACGCGGGTGCCGGCAGGAGCCTGGATCGCCGGCACGCCTTTGAATCGCAGGGCGGTCGCCGGGAGGAGTGCGCCTGAGGTCAGGGCCTCCATGTCCGGCGGTTCCTTGTCGATGGCCGTCCGTATGAACGCGAGGATGCCGAGCACGCGCTCGGTGCGCGTGCGCGGCTCACCGTCGAGGTTGCACCACATCGCCGCGAGCGCGGCGCCGATCTCGTCGTCGGTGGCGCCCTCGGCGAGGAGGTCGCGCTGGCCGTTGACCTCCGCGATCGCGCGCGTCTTCGCGGCTTCGCGCTCGCTCACCTCCCGGATACGCTGCTGCAACTCCTCTCGCTTCGCCGCGTCCAGCTTCTCGTGGCCGGGCCCGACGAACGAGGTACCTCCGATGAACAGGTGGAGCAGCTCCGGCAGGTCCGACGGCTTGCCGAGCTTCTCCACGGCGAGGTACTGACCGCTCTCCAAGTCCTCCACGACGACCGCCTCCGACCCGGTCGGCGACGAGAGCACGAAGTCGGCGCGAACAACGGTCTGGTCGGGGAACAGGAACCGGCACCCGTTGTGATGGACACCGGCGCTGGGAACCGCGCCGTCGGCCTTGGCGAGCGCGAGCACGAGGCGCATCCTTCCCCTCCGCGACTCGCCCTCCCAACTGGAGTCCACGCGCCGCAACACGTCGTCGCGCTGCGCGCGCTGAGCGTCGGTCAGCAGCGACTCGTCCACGCCTCGCTCCGTGGTGCAGAGAACGCGCGCCGCAACCTCGTCCCCGGCTCGCACCTCTGCCGTCTCCCAGCTGACCGTGACGTGAAGCGGCACCGCCGCCGCGAGGACCAGCGCCGCGACCATGCAGCTGCATTCTACGCCGGCGAGGAGACCGTTTGGCGGCCAGGGGTCAGCGGTCAGCATGAACGGACCGACGAGCGAAGTCCCGCATGCCGCATCGCCGCGCCGGCGCCACCGCAGGGCCTCAGCACAGTGCGCGCAGCCGCGCGGCCGAGAGCGGGCCAGATGCAAGGAAGGCGAGCGGTGAGCGCCGGAGCATAGTCGGTGGCTATGTGCGGACGCGCGGCGCGAGCCTGACGCCGCAGATGGTCCGCTATCGGCGGCGCAACTCGTCCGACACCGGCCGCGCCCGTATGCTAGGCTTCAGGCGCAATGGACAGCGTCTCGTACGTGATCGCCACAGTGCACGAGGTGGCCCTCAAAGGCGGCAACCGCGGCTTCTTCGAGCGGACGCTCGTCCAGAACGTGCGCGCCGCGCTCAAGGGGTTGCCGGTGGCGGAGGTTTCGATCCCCGCGCGGATCGTCATCCGGTTCGCCGAGCCGGTCGCGTGGTTCGAGGTACGAGGACGGCTCGAGACGGTGTTCGGGATCAACGGGATCATGCCGGTCGAGCGCGTCGGGACCACGTACGAGCAGCTCGAGCGCTTCGTCTCCGAGCACGCCGCCGGCTTCGTCGGCGCCACGTTCGCCGTCCGCTGCAAGCGCTCCGACAAGCGGTTCCCGATGACGTCCGAGGAGGTCAACCGGCGCCTCGGCGCGTTCGTGAACGAGCTGACGGGAAAGGCCGTGGACCTCGAGAACCCCGATCTCACGCTGCACGTGATCGTCCAGAACGACGGGCTCTACCTCTACACCGACCGCGTCGCCGGACCCGGCGGCCTGCCGGTCGGGACCTCGGGGCGCGTGCTCGTGCTCCTGTCGGGCGGGATCGACTCGCCCGTCGCGGCGTACCTCGCGATGAAGCGCGGCACCAAGGCGCACTACGTGCATTTCCACTCGGCGCCCTACACCTCGGACTCGTCGGTGACCAAGGTCGAGCGCCTCGTTCGCATCCTGACGCGGCACCAGGGGGCGAGCCGTCTTGCGGTCGTCCCGTTCGGCGACTGCCAGCGGGAGATCGTGTCGTCGTGCCCGGAGCGCCTGCGCGTCGTGCTCTACCGGCGGATGATGCTGCGGACGGCGGAGCGCATCGCTCGGCGGTGGCGTTGCGAGGCGCTCGTGACCGGCGAGTCGCTCAACCAGGTGGCCTCGCAGACGCTCGAGAACATGGCCGCGATCGACCGCGTCGCGCACATGCCGGTGCTCCGCCCGCTGATCGGGCTCGACAAGCAGGAGATCATCGGCCTGGCCGAGCGCGCAGGCACGTTCGAGACCTCGATACTCCCCCACCAGGACTGCTGCTCGTTTCTGCAGCCGCAGCACCCCGCGACGCGGACGACCGCCGGGGCGTGCGAGGAGGCGGAGACGGCGGTCGACGTCGAGGAGTGGGCGCGCCGCCTCCAGCACGGAGCGGCGGTCACCGTCGTGCAGCACCGCTGGGACGCGTGAGCCGGGCGGCGTGCGCCGCCCGCCCCTTGGCTACTTCGCGATCTTGAGGCTCGCGATGTCCGCGAGCACCTCTCCCGCGTGCTTCGCGGGGTCGACGTCCGGGTACGCCTTCAGCACCTTGCCGTCGGGCCCGACCAGGTACGAGATCCGGCGCGCCCACAGCCGGCCCGGCGAGTCGGCCGCGCCGACCGCGACCGCGAGCGCCTTGGTCGTGTCCGAGAGCAGGCGGAACGGGAAGTGCTGCTCCTTGATGAACTCGGCGTTCGACTTCGGATCGTCGAACGAGACGCCGACGACCTCGACGCCGGCCTTCTGGAACCCGGCGTAGTTGTCACGGAGCGTGCATCCCTCCTTGGTGCACCCCGGAGTCATGGCCTTCGGGAAGAACCACAGGAGGTACGTCTTGCCCGCGAAGTCGGCAGACGAGGCCTTCGCCCCGTTCTGGTCCGTCAGTTGCCAGGCGGGGAACGCGTCACCGGTCTTGAGCATCCCCTCCGCGGCCGCCGACGCGGCGAGGCCGAGGGACGCCAGCAGCAGAGCAACGAGCTTCATGCCATGTCCTCCCCCACCGCGAACGGAACGTGGACGGCGTTGATTCCTCGCGTATGCCGTCTCGACTAAGACCTTCTGCAGTCCGGTTTCCGCCGCGATCAGCGGACGCGAGCGTGTACAATGCTCGTGCCGGTTGAGTTCGTCTTGAGATGACCAGCATGCCGACGAGGCCCGACGGCTCCGGCGAACGCCCGGCTGACGCCCGCGAGAAGCGCGCGGTGGCCGCCGTGTCCGTTGCGGCAGCGGTGTTCCTGACGTCGACCAAGCTCCTCGTGGGGACGGTCTCCGGCTCGCTCGGGATCCTCTCGGAGGCGGCCCACTCCGGCCTCGACCTCGTCGCTGCGGTCGTGACGCTGCTGGCCGTGCGCGCGTCCGCCAAGCCCGCGGACCGCGAGCACACGTACGGGCACGGCAAGGTCGAGAACCTCTCCGCGCTCTTCGAGGCCGCGCTTCTGTTCGCGACGTGCACGTGGATCATCGTCGAGGCGATCGAGCGCCTCTTCTTCAAGACGGTCCACGTCGAGGCGTCCGCCTGGGCGTTCGCGATCATGGCGATGTCGATCGCCGTGGATCTCTGGCGGTCGCGGGCGCTGCGACGCGTGGCCGTCAAGTACGACAGCAGGGCGCTCGAAGCGGACGCGCTCCACTTCTCGACCGACATCTGGTCCTCGGCCGTGGTGATCGTCGGCCTGGCCGGCGTCGCGGCCGCTCGCGCGCCGGGACTCGCGTGGCTGGCCGATGCCGACGCTGTCGCCGCCCTCGGCGTCGCGGCGATCGTCGTCTGGATCACGGTCCAGCTCGGCCGCAAGACCGTCGCGGACCTGCTGGACGCGATCCCTCCGGGCCTGCGGGACGAGATCGACCGGGTGGTCCGCGTGCCGGGCGTCGTGGACGTGGTCCGCGTACGCGTCCGCCGCAGCGGCGCGGACGCCTTCGCCGACGTCACCCTGACGGTCGGGCCGGGCACGGCGATCGACCGGGCCCACCTGATCGCCACGTCAGCCGAGGCAGCCATCAGGCGCCTCGTGCCGGGCGCGGACGTGGTGGTCCACGTCGAGCCCGCTGACGCACCGGTTCCGCCGGAGGACGAGCTCCCGTCGGAGTCGGTGAGGGGCGTCGCGGCACGGCTCGGGTTCGCCGTCCACGACATCCACCTGCACCACGTCCTCGATTCACGATCCCTCGAGCTCCACCTCGAGGTCGACAAGTCGCTTTCGGTCGCCGAGGCGCACCAGCGGGCGACGACGCTCGAGGCGGCTCTGCGCGCGGAGATCGCCGGCCTCGCGCAGATCGTGACCCACATCGAGCCGCAAGACGAGTCCGCCGGGGCGAGCCGTGCCGCCCCGGAGGACGAGGGCCAGGTCCTCGCGGTGCTCCGCGAGCTCGCGAGCGGCGCCGGCATGCACTGCCACCCTCACGACGTGATGGTCCGCCGCGCCGACGGAGGGCTCACGGTCTCGTTCCACTGCGCACTCGACGCAGGCACCGCGATCACGGCAGCCCACGAGCTCACCGAACGGTTCGAGCGCGAGCTGCGGGCGCGCCTCCCCCACGTCGGGCGGGTCGTGATCCACGTCGAGCCCCTCGCGAGAGACAGCTGACAGCTCACAGCCGACAGCTCGCAGCAGATGGGGGCGGCTGCCTGGGCTCATAGCAGTCAGCTGTTAGCTGTTAGCTGTCGGCTGGACGGTTGGGGGCGGGTGAGCTGTTTCCTCAGGCGCCGAACTTCGCGAGCTTCCCGGCGGCGGCGAGCGCCTCGGCGAGCAGGAAGCGGAGCGGCATCCGGCCGAGCGCGCCTCCGACGCACGCCGTCTCGGAGAACGTCGTCACGGAATCGCGGAACACGCGCCCCGGCGCCCACAGCAACCCCGGCACGGGGTGCCACGAGTGCGCCTTATGCGCCACCGGCGTCGAGTGGTCCGCGGTGACGACCACGACCTCGAACCCGTCGCCCAGGAGATCCGGGAGGAGGCGGTCCACTTCCTCGACGACCGCCATTTTCCGCTCGAAGTCGCCATCCTCCCCGGCCTTGTCGGTGTACTTGACGTGGACGAACAGGAAGTCGTGCCCCTCACGGGCCGCGCGCACCGCCGCCGGGAACTCCGAGAGCGAGGGCGGCGTGGGTGGCATCTCCATCCCCACCAGGCGGGCCAGCCCGCGGTACATCGGGTAGGTCGCGACGCACACGGGCCGGAGGCGGAAGCGCTCCGACAGCGACGGGATCTCGGGCAGCGAGTCGAACCCGCGCAGCAGGATCCCGTTCGCCAGCGGCTCGCCGGCCAGGGCCTTGCGTGCCGCTGTGACGAAGGCCGTCACGATCTTCGCCGTCGGACGCGACGCCGCGTCGAGCGCCTTGACCGGCAGCGGCGGGACACCGGTGTGCTGCGGGTCGGTGTCGGCCAGCCGGTGCCCGAGCTTGGGGCCCCGGATCACGAGCGCTCCCCGGTGCTCGGCCTCGGTCTCGATGAAGATCTCGGCCCCGTTCGGCGCGGGGATCGCGCGCAGCTTCGCCACCAGCCGCCGGTTCTCCTCGGTGGGTATGCGCCCGGCCCGACGGTCCGAGATGTTGCCGTCGAGCGAGAGCGTGCAGAAGTTGAACCGGGCCGCGACGTCGCCCGGCCGGAGCTCGAAGTCGATGCCGACCGCCGACAGCACGCCGCGGCCGATCTCGAACTCGGTCGGGTCGTATCCGAACAACCCGAGGTGGCCGGGCCCGGAGCCGGGGGTGATCCCGGGACCGACAGGGTCGAACCGCCCGCAGCAGCCGTCCCGTGCGAGGAGGTCGAGGTGGGGCTTCGCGGCGGCAGCGAGGGGCGTGAGGCCGTCTCCGTACCGCGGGAGGTCGCCGAGTCCGTCCATGACCAGCATGAGGATCCGGGACGGCGTCTGCTCGGCCTGGCGTTCGACGATCTTCATCGGGTCCACGGAGCACCTCCCGCGCACCTAAGGATACCCCTATGCGGCGGGCATCTCACCCGCCCGGCACTTCACGTCGACGACGGCAACTCGCGGCGCCGGCCGGGTCCGCGCCCCCGATCCTGCGACGACCGAGGCGCGCCTGCTACACTCGTGCGCCTGAACGAGGTGGTCCCGGGTTGATCGCTGCCGGAAGTCCCGCCGTGTCCGCCAAGGAGCGCACCGTCGCCCTGATCCTCCTCGGGGGAGCGACGCTCCTCAGGGTTCCCTACATCCTCCACTACCGCGTCAATTCGGACGAGCCGCAGCACCTCCACGTCGTCTGGGGGTGGACGGCGGGGCTGCTCCAGTACCGCGACCTGTCGGACAACCATCCGCCGCTGTTCCACCTCCTGATGGCGCCGCTCCTCGCTCTCGTGGGGGAGCGCCCGGACGCAGTGATCGTGATGCGGGGCGCCATGGTGCCTCTGGCGCTGGCGGCGATCTGGCTGACGTACACGATCGCCTCGCGGCTCTACGGCGGGCGCGCGGCGTTCTGGGCCGCGGTGCTCCTCGCCCTCCACTACGAGTTCTTCTTCAAGTCGATCGAGTTCCGGACCGACAACCTGTGGACGGTGGGGTGGCTCGCCGCGCTGGCGCTGGCCGCGGGTGCCCCTGCGACAGGGAGCCGCGCCTTCCTCGCGGGCGCGGCTCTCGGCGCCGACGCGTGCGTCTCGCAGAAGACGGCGCTCATGGTCGCGGCGCTCGCGAGTGCCGGCGCCGTCGTCGCGGTCGTGTCGCCCGCGGCGCGCCGCGCCGTCGGCCGCACGAGGACGCTCCGGCTCGCCGCCGCGGCGGCCCTCGGCTTCGCACTCCTTCCGATCGCCATCGCCTCGTACTTCGCGTCCCGGGGCGCCCTCCCGGCGCTCGCCCGGTCGGTGCTCACCCAGAACCTCGTTCCGGGCCTCGGGACGTGGGGGGAGGCGTGGAGGCGCGCCCTGCTGCCGGCAGGCGCGGCACTCGCGATCTGGATCGCGGTCGCGGCGCTCCGGTCCACCGGCTCCGACGGCAGGGGCATCCGGCGGGCGCTGGTCGCGCTCACGGGAGTCGCGTACGTGGTGATCCTCGAGGGGGCATGGCCGCTCGTGACCGGCCAGGACTACCTGCCGGTGTTCCCGCTTGCGGCCGTCTTCGCCGCCGCCGGCCTCGAAACGTGGAGGCGCCGGACCGCCGGGGTGCGGGCGCCCGCGGCCGTGCTCGCCGTCTTTCTTGCAGCGGAGTCGGCCGTGATCGTGTTCAAGGGGCCGATATGGCGCGACCGGGCTGCCCCTCAGACCGCCCTCGTCGCCGACGTGCTACGGTTGACCGACCGCGACGAATTCGTCATGGATACGAAGGGCGAGACCATCTTCCGGAAGCGGCCGTTCTTCCCGGTGCTCGAGACGATCACGATCGAGCGGCTGCGGCGCGGCCTCATCCCCGACACCGTCGCCGGCGACGTCGTGCGCGCCGGGTGCCTCGTCGCCGTCCCCGACAGCGCGCGCTTCCCCGCGGTGGGCCGCGATTTCCTCAACCGGAACTTCGTCCCGGCCGGCTCGCTGCGGGTCGCCGGCCAGTTCCTCGCCGTCCCCCGGGTCCCGGGCGGGAGCGTGACGTTCGAGGTCGCGGTCGCGGGGAGGTTCGCGGTCGTCGCGCCCTCCGGGCCGGCCGCCGGCTCCCTGGACGGGACGCCGTACGCCGGGCCGCGCGACCTCGCGGCGGGTCCCCACGCGTTCGCCCCGCAGGCGGGCTCGCCGCTGCTCGCCGTCGTGTGGGCGCGAGCGGTGGAGCGCGGATACTCGCCGTTCGCAGCCGGCGGCGGAGCGTCATGATCCAGACGCTCGCGCTCACGCCCGGAGACAGGCTCCTGGTGCTCGCGCCTCACCCGGACGACGAGAGCGTCGCGACCGGCGGCCTGCTGCAGCACGCGGTTGCGGTCGGCTCGAAGGTGTGCGTGGTGTTCTTCACGGAGGGCGACAACAACCCGTGGGCGCAGCGCGCGCTCGAGCTCCGCTGGCGGATCGGCGCCTCCGACCGGGCACGCTTCGCGACGCGCCGCCGGGCGGAGGTGGAGCAGGCGCTCGCGCAGCTGGGGGTCCCGCTCGCGGACACGCGCTTCCTGGGGTTCCCCGACCAGGGCGCGGCCGATCTCCTGCTCCACGCCAACGACCTCGCCCGCGGCGCGATCGCCGACGCTCTGGACGAGCTCCGTCCGACGGTCGTCGTGATGCCGTCCCTGCTCGATCTCCACCCCGACCACAGCGCGCTGGCGGTGATGATGACGCTCGCGATGAGGCGGCTCGACGACCGGCTGCCCGTCCGCAAGGTGGTCCGCTTCCTGGTCCACAACCCCCAGCTGCGCTCTCGCCGCCACGAGGGCTCCCTCGTGCTCCCCCTCTCCGAGGCGCAGCGGGCGCGCAAGCGGGCCGCGATCGCGTGCCACAAGAGCCAGCTCGTCCTGCGCGGCTCGTGGCTGCTGTCGTTCGCCTCGGACGAGGAGCGCTACTACCTCGCGGAGTCGCCCAGCGGCCTCGAGCAGCACCCCGTTGCGGAGGCCCGGTTCGACGAGCGCTCGCTCACGGTGAGCGTCGCCTCTCGAACGCACCTTCGCTCGTTCGGTCCACGGACGCTCTGCCTCGCGGGTGCTGGGGAGCCTCCCGTGCGCCTCGTCGTGGGCCTCCCGGCCTCGGGAGGGCACACCCCGGTGCGCGAGCCGCGGACCGGCCGCGTCCTCGGGGAGGCGTCGTTCGACGGCGCGGGGGGCACGGGGACGTTGACCATGCCCGCCGGCCTGGCCGGCACTGGCGGACCGCTGTTCGCGAAGGTCGAGCGGCGGTTCGGGTTCTTCGACGAGGCGGGGTGGAAGGAGATCGCCCGGCCGGGCGTGCGCTGAGCCACGCGCGGAGAGCTGCCCAGCGGCGGTACACTTTCCAACGGAGAGTGAGGATGACGGCGGCGTGCGACTGGTGCCGCGCGCGGTTGCGCCCCGGCGCGGCGGACGTTCCCGGCCCCTGCCGGAGGAGGGCCGCCACGTGAGCGCGTCCCGCGGGTCACCCGCCCAGCGGGAGCGCGGTGCCCGCCCCGAGCGCACGCGCCACCTGAGGGAACGGGGACCCGCCCTCCGGAGCATCCGCCCGCGCCGCGTGCTCGACCTGCTCCGGCGCGTGAGCGAGGTGCTCGAGACCGTGGTCGACCCGGAGGTCGCCGCCTGGAGCGTCCTGGTCGCGTACACCGCGGGAGAAGGCCTCGGATTCAACCGGGCGTTCCTCCTGCTCGCCGACGGCGACCAGCTCCGCGGCTGGTTCGGCGTCGGGCCGCTGACGCGCGACGAGGCGCGCGAGGTTTGGGCCGAGATGCGGCAGCACGGCGTGCTCCCGCTCGAGCGCCTCGCCGAGCCGGACCCGCGCGCCGTGGAGGCGGAGCAGCGCCGCAACGCCGCCGTCCTCGTGTCGCTCACGCACGCGGCCGAGAGGGGGTGCGGGGCGTGGCGGCGCGCGTTCATCGGCCGCAGCAACCACCCCAACCCGTGCGTCCGCCACTGGGTGTCGGTGCTGGACTCGCGCGAGCTGGTCGTCGTCCCGCTCATGGCGAGCGGCCGTCCGTGGGGCGTCGTCTTGGCGGACAACTTCGTGACTCACGCGCCCATCTACCACGCCACGCTTGAGGCCGCCGAGACGCTCGCACACTACCTCCGCGCGGCGCTCGAGCGCACCCAGCTCCTGCGCCGGTTCCAGGAGGAGAGGCGGCGCCGGCTGGTCGCCGAGCATGCCACCGCGCTGCTCGAGACCGCGCGCACGCTCGCCCACGACCTCAAGAACCCCCTCGCGCTCGCGGGGGGGCTCGCGCGCGAGCTGATGGCGGCGTCGCCGGCGAGCCGCGAGACGCTCCTCCGGCAGCTCGGGATCGCCGCGGCCGCGATCAGCCGCGCCGAGCAGAGGGTCGGCGAGCTCGTGGACGGCCTGGCGAGCCGTGCCGACGGCATCGCGGTCGAGCCGGTCGAGGTCGGCGCGCTCGTCGACCGCGTGGTCGAGGCGTTCCGCACCCTCGCATCGAGCCGCGGCGTCCGCCTCGTGTGCTACCACCCGGCCCGCCCGCTGATGGCGAGCGCCGTCGTGCGCTCCCTCGAGCGCTGCCTCGAGAACCTCGTCGTCAACGCGCTCGAGGCGCTCCGCGAAAGCGGCGGAGAGGTCCACGCCGCGGTCCGCGAGGACGGGCAGTGGGTGCGGGTCGAGGTCGCCGACAACGGCCAGCCGCTGCCCCCTGCGCTGAGGCCCGACCCGTTCGCGGGAGGGATCACGACGAGGCGCGGCGGGAGCGGGCTCGGGCTGGCCTCGGTGCGTACGCTCGCCGAGGCGATGGGGGCGAAGGTGGAGTACGATGAGCGTGAGCCTGGCTGGGTGCGATTCACGCTTTTCCTGCGGAGGTGGTCGTGAACGGTTCACGGTTGCTGTTCGTGGATGACGAGGAAGGCTTCCTCGAGCTCTACCGCGCCGCGTTCAGCCGTGACGGGTACACGGTGGAAACCACGGCCACCATCGAAGGGGCCCGCGATCGGGTCGCCCAGGGCGGGGTGGATCTCGTCGTGCTCGACATCCGCCTGGGAGAGGCGTCCGGGCTCGCCCTGCTCCGGGAGATCAAGGCCAAGGACTCGCGCCTGCCGGTCGTGCTCTCCACCGCCTACGCCCGCTACCAGGACGACTTCTCCTCGTGGCTCGCGGACGCGTACATCGTGAAGTCCTCGGACCTCAACGAGCTCAAGCAGGCCGTGAGGCGGTGTCTGGGGAAGGCGCGATGATCCCTGTCGTGATGGCCGGCGGGTTTGGCACGCGGATCCGGCCGCTCTCCGCGAACCGCCCGAAACCGATGCTCCCGGTCGTCAACCGCCCGATCCTCGAGCGGGTGCTCACCCACCTCGCCTCGTTCGGAATGCGCGAGGCCGTGCTCCTCACCTACTACGACCCGGACAAGATCCGGTCCGCATTCGGCGACGGCAAACGGCTCGGGATGCGCCTCCACTACAACAACGCCGATCAGGACTACGGGACCGCCGGCGCGGTCGCGCACGGCGCGGATCTGGTCCCGGCCGAGGACTACCTCGTCCTCTCGGGGGACGTGATCTGCGACTTCGATCTCTCCGCGCTGATCTCCGCACACCAGCAGCGCGGGGCCGCGGTCACGATCGGGCTCACGCGGGTCGCGAACCCGCTGCAGTTCGGGATCGTGATTATCGACGGCGACTCGCGCGTCCGCCGTTTTCTCGAGAAGCCGACCTGGGGCGAGGTGTTCTCCGACACGGTGAACACCGGCGTCTACGTCCTCCAGGGGCAGGCGCTCGCGCAGGTGCCGCGGACCGAGCCGCACGACTTCTCGCGCGACCTCTTCCCGCGCCTGCTCGCGGCCGGCGCACCGCTGTATGGTCACGTGATGCGCGGGTATTGGCGCGACATCGGCGACCCCGAGTCGTACCTGGCCGCGCACAACGACTACTTCCAGGGCGTGCTCCGCCTCATGCCGCCCGGGGAGCTCCGCCAGATCGGGGGCAAGCCGCTCTGGATCGAGCGCGAGGCCGAGATCGACCCGTCGGTGGAGGTCCGCGGTACCGTCGTGATCGCGCCGGGGTGCCGCATCGGCGCGAATGTCCGCCTCGAGGACGTCGTCCTCGGGCCCGGCTCGACGGTCTCGCCGCGCGCCGAGCTCCGGCGCGCCGTGATCTGGGACGAGGTGGTGATCGGCGAGGGCGCCCGCGTCGAGGACTCCGTACTCGGCGCGCGCGTCCAGGTCGGCACGGGCACCGTCGTCGAGAAGGGGGCGGTGGTCGCCGACGACACAGTCCTCGGGCAGGAGGTGCGGGTCAAGGAGGGCGTCAAGATCTGGCCCGCCAAGGTGGTCGAGGACCACGCCGTCGTCCACTCGAACCTGGTGTACGCCGAGAGGTGGCGGACCTCCGCGTTCGAGGAGGGGGCCGTCACCGGGCTCACGAACCTCGAGCTCACCCCCGAGGTCGCGGCCAGGCTCGGCGCCGCCTACGGCACGCTGCTGCAGCCTGGCAGCACGATCCTCACCGCGCGCGACGACCACCCCGCCTCGCGGATGCTGCGCCGCGCGTTCGTCGGCGGGATGAGCTCCACCGGCGTGCACGTGGTCGACCTCGGCCTCCTCCCGGTGCCGGTGATGCGCCACAAGCTCGAGGGGTTCGGCGAGGTCGGCGGCGTGTCGTTCCAGCAGGTCCAGCTCGTGCGCGGGATGACCTCGATCCGGTTCTTCGACGACCACGGGCTCGACATCTCGACGAGCTTCGCCAAGTCCGTGGAGCGCGTGTTCCTGCGCGAGGAGTTCCGGCGCGCGGGCCACCAGGAGATCGGCGTCATCTTCGAGCACCCGCGACTGGTGGACTTCTACGCGGAGTCGTTCCTCAAGGCGCTCGCCGTGGAGGAGATCCGCGCCCGCCGAATGCGCGTCGTCGTGGACTACGCGCACTCTGCGGCGGTCGTCGTGCTCCCGCGGCTCCTCAACGAGCTCGGGTGCGACGTGGTGACGCTCAACGCCCACACCGAGGGGGTCCACGAGGCGCTGCTCGCGAACGAGATCGCGCTCGCCCACCGGCGGCTGGCGACGATCGTCGCGTCCCTGGAGGCAGACATCGGCGTCTGGCTCAACCCGAGCAGCGAGCGCCTCGTGCTCGCCGACCGCGAGCAGCGGCTGTGGGCCGACATGGACCTCGCGGCTCTCATGGTCGCCGCGGTGTGCGCCGCCGACCTGCCGGCCGGCGAGGTCGTGCTGCCGGCGTTCGTGCCGTCCACGTTCCACAACGCGCTCGAGAAGGCTAGCCACAAGCTGCGTGAGACGCTCTCGGCGCCCCGGGCGCTCACGGAAGCGTCGAGGCAGCGAGGCGTCCTGTTCGCGTCGTCGGGCGAGGGCGACTTCATCTTCCCTGGGCTCCACCACGCGCCCGACGCGCTCTTCGCGCTGGGCAAGCTGCTCGAGCTCCTCGTGCGTACCCCGTACACGCTCGCGGACGTCGCGAAGCAGGCGCCCGCCGTGCGGGTCGCGCAGGTGACCCTCCCCTGCCCGATGGAGCGCAAGGGCGAGGTGATGCGGCGCTTCGCCGAGAAGATCCAGGGGCAGGAGGTCTCGTACCTCGAGGGGATCAAGGTGCACCTCGACGGGGGATGGGTGCTGCTGCGGCCGGACCGGGTTGCGCCGACGCTCCACCTCCACGCGGAGTCCGGCTCGCCCGAGGCCGCGCAGAAGCTCGTCCGCAAGTACCGCGAGGAGGTGCAGCGGTTCGTGAGGAGCGCTTGAACCGCTGATGGCGAAGCTGACGTTCCTCTGGCACCTGCACCAGCCCCAGTACCGCACAGCCGACGGGACGGTCCACGCGCCGTGGGTGCTGCTCCACGCCGCCGGGGAGTACTACACGCTCGTCCACACCCTCGCCGAGGGCGCGCTGCGGGGCCAAGTCCTCAACCTCACGCCGGTGTTCCTCGACCAGCTCGCCGCCTACCGGGACGGGACGGCCCGCGACCCGCTGCTCGAGGCGCTCCGGACTCCCGCCCGCGACCTCGCGCCCGGGGGTGTCCGCGAGCTCCTCCGGTGGGCGTTCCTCCTCCACCCGAACCAGCTTCGCCGGTGGCCGCGGCTTGCCGAGCTGGCGGCGCGGGCGAGCGGCGGGACCCACCACGAGGTCGCGCGGCGCTTCACCGTGCAGGACCTCAACGACATCCAGGTTCTGACCGTGCTCGCGTACGCCGGTCCCAACCTGCGCTGGGAGCCTGAGCTCGCGGACCTCGCCGCGCGCGGCTCGGGCTTCCCGGACGGCGCGCGTCGTAGGGCCGTGGCGTGGCTCGAGGGGTGCCCCGGGCGGCTGCTCGAGCGGTACCGCGCGCTCGCGTCGGCCGAGGGGATCGAGATCGCGACCTCGCCGTGGGCGCACCCGATCGTGCCCCTCCTGATCGACACGAGGGTCGTGAAGGAGTCGTGGTCCCCGCGTCCCTGCCCGTCGGCCCCGTCGTTCACGGCGCCGGACGACGCGGGGGAGCACATCAGGTCCGGGCTCGCCGCCGCGCGGGAGTTCGGGTTCGAGCCGACGGGGTGCTGGCCGCCCGAGGGGTCCGTGTCGGAGGCCGCCGTCCGGCTCTACGGGGACCACGCGGTGCGCTGGCTCGCGACCGACGAGGGCATCCTCGCCGCGTCACTCGGGCGCAACCTCTCCGGAGAGACCGGCGTCGGGCTCGAGCTGTTCAGCTCCTGGCGGCTTCCCGGCGGCGGGCCGGCGCTCTTCTTCCGCCACCGCGACCTCTCGGACTTCGTGGGGTTCCAGGCCGCGCGGTACCCAAGCGAAGCGGACGCCGCGACCGACTTCGTCGGCCACCTCCGGCGCCTGGCCGCGCACCTGCCCGCGGACGCGGGCATCGTCATCGCCCTCGACGGCGAGAACCCCTGGACCGCGTACCCGGACGGGGGTGCGGTGTTCCTCACGACGCTCGGCCGCGAGCTCGGTCAGGCCGCCCAGCTCAGGCCCGCGACCCTGTCCGAGAGGCTCGGCGAGGAGCCGTGCACGCTCCCAAAGCTCCACCCCGGGTCGTGGATCGGCGGCACGTTCGGGACGTGGATTGGCCACCCGGAGAAGAACCGGGCGTGGGAGGTCCTCTCCCGCGTGAGAGCGCTCACCGGCGCGCGGGGAGGGCGCTCGTGGCTGGCGGCCGAGGGGAGCGACTGGTGGTGGTGGTTCGGCGACGACAACCCCACGCTCCTGGCGCCCCTGTACGACGAGCTGTTCCGGGCGCATCTCCGCGACGCCTGCGCCGCCGCGGGCGTCTCGCCGCCCGCGGAGCTCGCGGCCCCCGTGCGCGCCGCTTCGACGCGCCTGCGCGTGCCGCTCTCCCGCACCTGGCCGCCGCCGGTCCTCGACGGCAAGACGACCACGTACTTCGAGTGGACGGTTGCGACGTGGGTCGAGGCGCCGCCGACGCACCGCCGCATCGCGCGCGCGGCGCTGCGCGCCGAGCCGGGGAAGCTCTGGCTCCGGGTGGACTCCCGGCCCGGGGCGGACCCGCCGTCGCCGCTCGTCGTGACGATGGTCCGCGCGGGCGCGAGCGAGGGCTGGACGCTGCCTGCGGACCGGCCCGACTCGTGCGCCGTCGGGCGGTTCCTCGAGTCCGTGCTTCCGCTCCCCGCCAGCGGCGAGGTGCTGCTCGGGATCGAGTGCGGCGGGGAGCGGCTACCCGCCGAGGGCCTCTGGCGGCTCGAGCTGATGGAGGTCGACGAATCGTGAGACCCGCTCCGACCGCCCACGGTTCCGGCCCCGCGGCGACCTCTCGACCTCGTGCGCCCGTCGTGCCCGGCTTGCGTTTCCCGTCCGATCGTCCGACAGGAGTGACCAATGTCTGAGCTCCGATTCGACCCCATCCGACGACGCTGGTCGATCATCGCGACCGAGCGGCGCTTCCGGCCGCACGAGTTCAAGCGACCCGACCCCGACCCGCCCAGCGACGTGGGAGCGTGCCCGTTCGAGTACGGCAAGGAGGGCGCGACGCCGTTGGAGATCTTCGCCATCGCCAAGGGCCCCCGCCAGCCCAACAGCCCGAACTGGCAGGTCCGGGTCGTCCCGAACAAGTTCCCGGCTCTCGGGATCGAGGGCGAGCTGTCGCGCGAGGCGGTCGGCATGTTCGACAGGGTCAACGGGATCGGCGCCCACGAGGTGATCGTCGAGACGCCGGACCACCACCGGCCGATGGCGGACATGTCCGTCGAGGAGATCGCGCTTGTCTTCCGGGCGTGGCGCGAGCGCCTCGTCGACCTCCGGCGGGACATCCGGATCCGGTACGTCCTGATCTTCAAGAACCACGGGCGGGAGTCGGGCGCCTCGCTCTTCCACCCGCACTCGCAGCTCATCGCGACCCCGATCATCCCGACCGCTCTCGTGGAGGAGCTCAACGTCGCGCGCGAGCACTGGTCGCGCAAGGAGCGCTGCATCTTCTGCGACCTGGTCCACCAGGAGCGCGCCCTCGCCGACCGTGTGGCGATGGAGACCGACCGGTTCATCCTTCTCGAGCCGTTCGCCGCCGCGTTCCCGTTCGAGACGTGGCTCCTCCCGAAGGTCCACGCGCACGACTTCGCGCTCTGCACCGACCAGCTCCTCGAGGACCTGGCCCGGCTCGTGCGCGACTTCCTCCGCCGCATCCGCACGCTGCTGGACGACCCGCCGTACAACTTCATCCTCCACACGGCGCCGAGCCCTCACCCGCGCCCAGGCCAGCCGCGCTACTGGACGACGATCGAGTACGACTACCACTGGCACCTCGAGTTCATCCCGCGGATCACGCGGATCGCCGGGTTCGAGTGGGGGTCCGGGTACAGCATCAACCCGACACCGCCCGAGGAGGCGGCACGCTACCTGCGGGAGGTGACCGCCGACGACGCCAGCTGACAGCTCTCCCCCGACCACCCGCACAGCTCACAGCCGACAGCGGACCGGGGTTCACCGCGGCTGAGATTTCGCTGTAAGCTGTCAGCTGTCGGCTGTCAGCTGGGAGTCGGACATGCGAATCGCGCACATCGCGTCGGAGGTCGTGCCGTTCTCGAAGACCGGCGGGCTGGCGGACGTGGCTGGCGCCCTCCCGCCCGCCCTCGCCGCGCTCGGGCACGAGGTCACCGTCGTGGCCCCGGGTCACCGGACGACGCTCAAGGATCCCCTACCGGGAGAGCCCCGCGGCGAGGTGAGCGCACTCGGCATGACCGCCCGGGTGAACGTCCTCCTCCACCGGAACGTCCGCGTCGTGCTGCTCGACTGCCCGGCGCTCTACGTCCGGCCTGCCCTGTACTCGCTCCCGGACGGAGACTTCCCCGACAACCCCGTGAGGTTCGCGTTCTTCGCCCGGGCGGCCCTGGCCGCGGTCGCCCGCCTCGGCGGTGCGGACGTCGTCCACGCCCACGACTGGCAGGCCGCGCTCGCGCCCCTCCTCCTCCGGCACGACGGCGCCGCCCGCTTCGCGATGCCCGCCGCCAAGAGCGTGCTCACGGTTCACAACCTCGCGTATCAGGGCGTGTTCCCCCCGTGGGTGCTCGAGGCGTGCGGCCTCGGACGCGAGCTCTTCACGATGGACCTGCTCGAGTTCTACGGCAACGTCAACCTGCTCAAGGGCGGGCTGGTGAGCGCGGACGCGATCACCACCGTGTCTCCGACGTACGCCCGCGAGATCCTCCGGCCCGAGTTCGGCTGCGGGCTGGAGGGCGTGCTCGCGACCCGGCGGGACACTCTGTTCGGGATCCTCAACGGGCTCGACACCGACGAGTGGGACCCGCGCCGCGACCCGCACCTCGAGCTGACGTACGGCGACACGGAGGACGACGTTGTCGAGGGGAAGGCCGCGGCGAGGGAGCTCCTGGGTGCGGAGGCCAGGCTCGCGCCGGGCGAGCGTCCGCTCATCGGGATGGTGTCCCGCCTGGCCGAGCAGAAGGGGGCGGACCTCCTCGCCGCGGCGCTCGACGAGGTCGTGGGGCTCGGGTTCGACGTCGTCGTGCTGGGCGCCGGGGAGCGCAGGTACGAGGAGGCGATGCGGGCGGCGCAGGCCGCGCACCCGGGGAGCGTCGCCTCGTTCATCCGGTTCGACGAGCGGCTGGCGCACCGGATCTACGCCGCGAGCGACGTGTTCCTGATGCCGAGCCGGTACGAGCCGTGCGGGCTGGGCCAGATGATCGCGATGCGATACGGCACGCTGCCCGTGGTCACCCGGACCGGGGGGCTCGCGGACACCGTGGTGGACGCCGAGGAGCCGGGCGGCACCGGCTTCATCGTCCCGGAGCTCACGCCGGCCGCGCTGGTGGCGACTCTCGGGCGCGCCCGCGCCGTGCTTGCGTCCCCCGCCCGGCTCGCCGCCATGCGCGGCGCCGGGATGGCTCGCGACTTCTCCTGGAAGGCCTCCGCGCGCGAGTACGTCCGTCTCTACGAGCAGCTCACCGCCTGAGAAGCTGTTCGAAGGTTCGAAAGTCAACAGGTTCGAAGGTTCGCTGACGAGAGGTCAGGGGGTAGAAGGAAGAAGGTAGAGGGAAGGCAAGGACAGAGGGACGCAGGTCGCCTTTCCTCTTCCGTGTGCCGTCTCCCCTCTTCCCTGAACCTTCGAACTTTCGAACCTTGGAACCTTCGAACCTCCTCCACCCGGGTCAGCTCTCCTCGGCGGGCCTCTTCTTCCCGAAGATCCACGCGCAATCCTGACGGGGGGTCCCGCGGCCGCTCCTCCCTCCCACCCGGCCGCTCTCGACCCCCCGGGCCCCCCACGCTCGTCCCGCCAGAGGCGGGACTCGCTCAACTCTCCTCGGTCGGGCGTTTCTTCCCGAAGATCCACGCCACCAGGATGCCGAGGAGGTAGAGGGCGACCATCGGGAGGGCGAAGACGCACTGCGTCGGGATGTCGGGGGTGGGAGTGATCACGGCGGCGATGATGAAGATGATCAGCACAGCGAACCGGAAGTACTTCAGGAGGAACTTGGCGGTGACGATGCCGAACCTCGCGAGCAGCATGATCAGCACCGGCATCTCGAACACCAGGCCGAGGCCGAGGATCACCTTGCTCGCCATCGAGAAGTACTCGTTGATCGTGACCACCTGCCGGAAGTCCTGGCCGACCGTCAGCAGGAACCGGACGACCATGGGGAACGCGATCTTGTACCCGAAGTAGCCGCCGGCAAGGAAGAACAGCGTGGTGAAGAAGATGAACGGGATCACGATGCGGCGCTCGTTGCGGTACAACGCCGGCGAGACGAACAGCCAGAACTGCCACAGCACCACCGGCGACGCGAGGAATATCCCGGCGAGGAGCGCCACCTTCATGTAGAGCATGAATGGGTCCACCAGGCCGGTGAACGCGAGCTTTTCCCCTGCCGGCAGGAACTGCGTGATCGGCACCGACATCCACTTGAAGATCGGCTGCGCCCAGTACCAGCAGAGGAGGAACCCGACGAAGATGGCGACGATCGACCAGAGGAGCCGCTTTCGCAGCTCGTCGAGGTGCTCCAGCAGCGTCATGCGGGGGAGGTCTTCTCCGTTCTCGGCGGAGCGCTGGCGAGGCTCGGCCATCGCCTACTTCGGCTCCGTGGCCTTCGCCTCCGGGGGGGGCGGCGGGGTTGTGGGGGGTGCCGTGGCGGCAGGCGGCGCTGCGCTCGCATCCGGCGTCAGGCGGGTGGCGTCCTCGACCTCGCGCTTGGTCTGCTTGAGCTCGTCCACGGCGATCTCCTCCTCGAGCGAGCGCTGGAGGTCGTTGGAGGCCCGCTTGAACTCGTTCATCGCCTTGCCGAGCGTCTTCCCGATCTCGGGCAGCTTGCGCGGGCCGAAAAGGAGAAGCGCGATGACGAAGATCAGCAGCAGCTCGGGAAGCCCGATCGAACCGAACATGCTCACCCCCCGCGCCGTCGCGACCGGCGGCGGCTCCGTGAGTATAGTGTGCTAGAGTCGCAACCCCAAGGGGGAGCGATGACGGCTCTTCGGAAGGTCGTTCTTGCGGGTGTCGTGATCGGGGCGGGGGCCCTTGCCGGGGGGGTCGCCGGCCAGGCCACGCAAAAGGAGTTCGCGGGGTCCGACAAGTTCCTCAACCGGTACGCCTCGCTCCTCCGGCTGGTGATCGAGAACTCGCCCCAGCCCACCAGCGCCGCCGACCTTGTCTACTCCAGCATCGACGGCATGCTCGCCCTCCTCGACCCGCACACGAACTTCATGCGCCCGGAGATCTACGCCCACATGCGGGAGCACCAGCAGGGCGCGTTCCACGGCATCGGGGTGATCATCTCGCTGCGCGGCGGGCGCATCACGGTGATTACGCCCGTCGAGGGCACGCCGGCCGCCCGCCTGGGGTTGCGCGCCGGCGACATCATCGAGACCGTCGACGGGGTGTCGACCGAGGGGATGGACATCGACGAGGCCGCACGGCGGCTGCGCGGCCCCGAGGGGACCAAGGTCCGCATTACCGTGACCCGCCCCGGCCTGGCGGCGCCGCTCGACCTCACGATCGAGCGCGCCAGGGTCCCGTCCGAGTCGGTCCGCTACGCCCTGATGATCGACAAGGATACCGGCTACATCCGGATCAACGACTTCATCCGATCCACCGGGGACGAGGTCCGCAACGCCCTCGAGCGCCTCCAGAAGGAGGGCGCGACCCGCCTCGTGCTCGACCTGCGGGACAACCCCGGCGGGATGGTGGACTCCGCGGTCGCGACTGCGGCGCTGTTCCTGGCGCCGGGCGAGGAGGTGTTCTCCACCAAGGGGCGCACCGCCGACTCGTTCCAGGACTACCGCGTGTCCCCCGACGGTCTCCACTTCACCGGCCCCGTCGTCGTGGTCGTGAACCGGGGGTCCGCGTCGGCGGCGGAGATCGTCGCGGGCGCGATCCAGGACCACGACCGCGGCATCCTGGTCGGGGAGACCACGTTCGGCAAGGGCGTCGTGCAGACGATCTTCCCGGTCCGCGACTCCGGCCTGGCGCTCACGACCGCCAAGTACTACACGCCGTCCGGCCGGTGCATCCAGCGCGACTTCGACTCGTTCTTCGACTACATCCACGTGCGCACCGCCGGCGACGGCAAGGAGGCGCAGCCGCAGCCCAAGGGCCCCGTGTTCCTCACCGACTCCGGCCGCAAGGTGTTCGGCGGCGGCGGGATCACCCCGGACCACGAGGTCCACATCCGCGACTACTCGGAGCGGGTCGCGCGCCTGGTCGGCAACTCGGCGTTCTTCCACTTCGCGATCTCGTACCTGGCGGACAAGCCCGACAAGGCGGCCGCCGCGAAGTCGTTCGCCGTCACCGACGACGTTATCAAGGCGTTCCGCGCCCTCGTGCTGAAGGAGAAGTGGCTCCCCGAGGCGGACATCGACGCCACCCTCGCGGACCCCGGCGACCACCGCGACATCGACGCCACCCTGCGATTCGAGATCCTCAACGCCGGCGTGTCGCTCAACGCGGGGTACCGGGTGATCCTCGAGACAGACGAGCAGGTCCAGACGGCGCTCAAGTGCTTCGACGAGGCCGCCCGGCTCCAGGCCGCGGTCCGCAACGGGTCGAAGCCGGTGCAGACGGCGGAAGGCGCCGCCCCGCAGGGCCGCTGAGCCAACCTCGACGAACGACGCGCGCCGCACGGCGCTCCGGCGCCGGCCCCGCGGGGCGCCCCGGGAGGATGCCGTGAGGACCATCATCGAGCCGTTCCGCATCAAGGTCGTGGAGCCGATCCGGATGACCACGCGCGAGGAGCGCGCCTCGCTGATCCGGGAGGCCGGTTACAACCCGTTCAGGCTGAAGGCCGAGCACGTCCTCATCGACCTCCTGACCGACTCCGGCACAGGCGCGATGAGCACCCACCAGTGGTCCGGCGTCATGGAGGGCGACGAGTCGTACGCCGGCGCGAGGAGCTTCTTCCGTTTCGAGAAGGCCGTACGCGGGATCTTCGGCCACGCCCACGTCATCCCGACCCACCAGGGGCGCGCGAGCGAGCGGCTCCTGTGCAAGTCGGTCGTCAAGCCCGGCGACGTGATCCCCGGCAACACCCACTTCGACACCACCCGGGCGAACATCGAGGACGCGGGCGCCGAGGCGCGCGACATGGTGATCGCCGAGGGGCGCGACCCGGAGCTCGACCACCCGTTCAAGGGGAACCTCGACCTCGCCGCCCTCGAGCGCTGCCTCACGGAGGTCGGCCGCGAGCACGTCCCGTTCGTGCTGATCACCGTGACCAACAACTCCGGCGGCGGGCAGCCGGTCTCGATGGCGAACCTCAAGGGCGCCCGCGCGATCTGCGACCGGTTCGGCGTGCCGCTCCTCCTCGACGCCGCCCGCTTCGCCGAGAACGCCTACTTCATCAAGCTGCGCGAGCCCGGATACGGCGACAAGACGCCGCGCGAGATCGCCCGCGAGATGTTCGCGCTTTCCGACGGCGCGCTGATGAGCATGAAGAAGGACGCGTTCGGCAACATCGGCGGCGTGATCTCGATCAACTCCGACGAGTGGGCCGACAGCGTCCGCACCCGCCTCATCCTCACCGAGGGGTTCATCACCTACGGCGGCCTCGCGGGGCGCGACCTCGAGGCGCTCGCGATCGGGATCGAGGAGATCCTCGACGAGGAGTACCTCAGGTACCGGATCGCCTCGACCGCGTACGTCGGCAACCACCTCACCGCCGCCGGCGTGCCGATCGTCAAGCCGGTCGGGGGGCACGCCGTCTACCTCAACGGGCGGAAGTTCTGCGACCACATCCCCGACGAGAGGCTGCCGGGGTGGTCGCTCTCGGCCGCGCTGTACGAGCACGTCGGCGTGCGCGCCTGCGAGATCGGGAACGTCATGTTCGGCACGCAGGACCCGAGGACCGGCGCGTGGAAGTGGCCGGCTCTCGACCTCGTGCGCCTCGCGATCCCCCGCCGCACCTACACCCAGAGCCACATGGACTACGTCGTCGAGGGGATCGCGGAGCTGTACCAGCGCCGCCGGGAGATCCGCGGGCTGCGCTTCGTCCACCGCCCCCCGGTGCTCCCCCACTTCACCGCGACGTTCGAGCAGGTGTAGAGACAAGGCACCGAGGGCCCAGCAGAGGGTGCGGCGGCAGCCCACGGAGGACGCCGGACGCCGTACACGGCCAAGCTCGACAGCCGCTTATCCCCCACCGGCCTTGGGGAAGCACATGCGCCTTACGAGTTCCCGAAAACGCGGATCGGAACGAACGGAATCCAGCCGTGGATCCACCCTCAAGTAGACCATCAGGTCGGAGCGAGCCTCATAGGCCCGCTCCAGCCACTCGAACGCCGCCTCGTTCTGACCGAGGCCCAGGTAGACCAGAGCAAGTTCAAAGGGGTTGACGTGCCGCCTGCGCGCCAGCGCAAGCAGATTCTCCAGGGCCCGCTCCGCATCTGCCCGGCAACCCGCGACCGCAAGCGTATGGGCCATATCGGCCTTGACGACAGTATTGTCCTTTAGCAGCTCATCGCTACGCCTCAGGGCGGCGAGGGCCTCCGAAAAGGCGCCCTGCTGTTCCTTGACGAGGCCGATGTACCAGTAGGCGAGGCCGTAGGTCGGATCAAGCTCGAGGGTCTTGGCGAGTTGCTCCAGCGCCCGGTCGTAGTCGCGCAGATAGTACAAGAGCCAACCCAGATGCACGCTCATGATCGGGCTCAGCGGATCCAGCTCCAGCGCCCGTTGGCTCTCCTCTAGTGATTCCTTCGGCCGCCCAGCAACAACGAGGAGGTGTGCATACCAGTGGTGCGCGTTCGCGCTCCCGGGGTTGAGCTGAAGGGCCCGCCTGAACTCGGCTTCCGCCCCGGAGAAGTCCCAGTCGTAGTTCAACTTCATAAACGCGAGCGGGCTGTGAACCTCTGCGAGGGACTCGGTGATCTCGAGCGCCTTCGCCACCGCCGCCTTGGCTTTCGGGATGGCTTCAGTCGGTGGAAGCGAGCCCACGTCGAATGAGAAGCCAAGCGACATATAGCAGTCTGCGAGGCCACCATACGCCTGCGGGTAGGTCGGGTCTCTGTCGATGGCTTGCTCGAAGAGCCCGATGGCCTTCACGACCGACTCGGGGGTTCTCTTGGCCCAGAAGTAGCGGCCCTTCAGGTAGAGGCCGTACGCCTCTGGATCCACGCGACGCGCCCGCATGAGGACGGCGCGCTCCTCAGGAGTGAGCTTTACCTCGATTTCGCGCGCGATCGAGTGGGCGACCTCGCTCTGCAGGACAAGTACGTCGGCCAAGTGTCGCTCGTATCCTTCGGCCCATATGGTCTCGTCGGTCGCAGCGCGGATCAGGTGCGCCCTGATCCGGATCCGGTCGCCAACTCGCTCCACGGATCCTTCCACGGCTGCATCGACGTTCAGCTCTCCGGCGATCTCGCGGATTGACTTCTGCGTTTGCTTGTACCGCATCACCGAGGTCCGGGAGACCACTCGCAAGTCGCGGATCTTTGCGAGGTCGGTAATGATTGCATCGGTCATGCTGTCAGCGAAGAAATGCTGCTCGGCATCCGTCGAGAAGATCACCAGCGGGAGTACGGCAATGGACCGAATCGGGGCCGCGGTAGTGACGAGGTCGGACCGCCCCGCCTGTTCTTGCCCGTCCCTCAATTCCGTTTGGAGTACAAAACGGAGATCCCCCGCTGACTGAAACCGGTCTTCCGGTCGCTTCTCCAGACATCGCGCGACGATGCGCGCCAGTGCTGCAGTAATGTCCGACCGGGTGTTGAGAAGCGGGGGCGGTTCCCCAAGCAGGATCGCGCTCGTGGTGTCGGCCGTCGTGTCTCTCCGAAACGGCGCCTTCCCTGACAGCATTTCGTACAGCACGCACCCGAACGAGAAGATGTCGCTGCGCTGGTCGACCGGCTGGCCGCGCAGCTGCTCCGGCGACATATAGCCCACGGTGCCGACCGTGGTACCCGCGTCGGTCGCCTCAACCAGTGTGGTCGCTTGCTGAGGCTGGCCGCTTCGCGACGGCGCGAGCTTCGCCAAGCCGAAGTCGAGGATCTTGATGCGTCCATCGCCGGTTACGAAGATGTTCGCCGGCTTGAGGTCGCGATGGATGATCCCCTTCTCGTGCGCGGCCGCCAGCCCGTGGGCGATCTCGACGGCGAGCTCCACCGCCTTGCCGACCGGCAGCCGACCGGCGGCCAGTCGCTCGCCGAGGGATTCGCCCTCGAGCAGCTCCGTCACGAGGTACGGGACTCCCTCGGACGTGCCGACGTCGTAGAGCGCGAGGATGTTCGGATGGTTCAGCGCCGCGACGGCGCGGGCCTCCTGCTCGAAGCGGCGCAGGCGATCGGCATCGGCGGCATACTCCGCCGGCAGCACCTTGATGGCTACGTCGCGCCGAAGGCGGGTGTCGTGGGCGCGGTAGACCTCA
>DATKLI010000037.1:0-22000 GCA_035542455.1 Thermoanaerobaculaceae bacterium | reverse complement strand
AACACGATCCCGGTGCCGAGGAACTGGTCCTGGTCGCCGGCGTACGTCGAGCGGCGGTCCCAGAAGTCGACGTCGAGCCGGAACTTCGAGCCGATCGCCTGCTGCGCGCCGACCGTGACCGCGTTCTGACGCTCCGAGCGCACGAGCAGGGAGCCGCCGCCGAGGGCGCGTGAGGTCTGGATCGCCGGAGGGGCCAGCGCGGCGACCGCGGGCGAGGAACTGAACAGGATGTTCTCGTACTCTGGCGTATAGAACACGCGGTTGTAGGAGGCGCGGAACGCCGTCCTCGTCTCCGGCACGTAGTAGACCGCCCCGACCCTCGGCTCCAGCTGCGCCTCGGTGAGCGGCAGGTCGTTGTGGTCGTAGCGGACGCCGACGTTCGCGGTGAAGTCGCCGAGGCGGACGTTGTCCTGGGCGTATCCGGCCCAGTAGGTACCGGTGCGCCGGCCGTGGAAAATGAACGGCGCGCCGCCCCGAGTGAGGTCGTACGGCGCGAGGGAGGGGTTGTAGTCAGGCGACGCCGGGTCGTTGAGCGTGGCGTCGGTCAGCCCGAACGTGAACGTCTCGTCGATCGGGAAGCGCTTGATCTCGCCCCCGACCTTGATCTCGTGGACGCCGCTCGCCCAGGTCAGCGAGGGGGCGATTCCGTAGTTGTCAAGCGAGCGGTTCGAGGTCGCCGTCACCGGCGTGTCGGCCGGCGAGGCGGCGAGCCGGAACGAGGACAGCCGCGCGAACGCCGCCACGTCGACCACCGAGTCGTTCGAGACCACGCCCTGGTAGCCGAGGCTGTAGTTCCGGTCGCGGGTGAACACCCGCTGCGCCTGCCCCGCCGCCGCCTGGGTGTAGGTGTCGGGCACGTCGCGGTCGGTCCGTCCCGCGAGGACGGAGAGGCGCAGCGACGTGGACGGGTCGGGGAGCCAGTCGAGGCGCACGAAACCGCGGGCGGTATCGCCTTGGTTGTGCAGGTTGGCGAAGTTGACGGGGTCGAGGAAGCGGTCCGACCGGGACGCGTCCACGGAGGCGAACACCCCGAAACGGCTGTTCCCCCACCCCGCCGATGCGCCGCCCTCGTGCGTCGAGAACCGCGAGGCGCCGGTGTAGACGTCGCCGATCAAGGCGCCGTCTCCGAGCCCGCTCTTCGTCGTGAGGTTGATGACGGCGCCGGTCTTCTCCCCGTACTCGGCCGGCACGTTGCCGTAGATCACCTCGATCGACTGTGCGATCCCCGGGTCGATCGAGTTCGAGAACGTCACGCCGGTCTGGTCGGAGATGATCTGCCCGTCCACCACGTACTCGTCCTGGCTGTGCGCCCCCTGGAAGTGGAAACGCCCGTTCTCGTCCTTCGCGAACCCCGGTGTCGAGGTGATGATCTGCTCCATCCCTCGCGAGGCGACCGTCGCCGGCGCGCGGGCGATGTACGACTTGTCGATGTCGAGGTGGCTCGTCGAGGTGTCGGTCTCGAGCTGCACCGCCGTCGGCTCCGCCTTCACGGTCACAGACTCGGCGACCGGCGCCAGCTCGAGGCCCACCGTCACGGGCACCGGCAGGATCGTCCGCACCTCGATGCTGCGGTGCACGGTCTTGAACCCCTCAACCTCGACGTGCACCTCGTAGGGGTTGAACGGCACGTTGAGGAACTTGAAGGCGCCGTCGCCGCCGGTGGTCGCGGACGCCGAGAAACCCGTGATGTCGTTGCGCAGCAGAACGGTGACGGCGGGCATCGCCCCGCCGTCGGGGCCGATCACCTTCCCCACTACTGAGCCGGCGGACTCCGCGGTTGCCGGCGCGGCGCCAATCCCGGCGAAAAGCGCGACGAGCGCGGAGATGCTGACGCGAGACAACGTCGTTCGACTCCACATGGCCTGTCCTCCTGGTGCGGCAAGCGCGGTCCCGCCCGCAGCGGCGGGACCTTACGGTTGGCTTGTCAGATGGAAGGGGTCAAGCGCAGGCGGGCGGCGAGCGCGAGCCGGTGCTCGCGGCGGGCGAGGTCGCGACCGTCGCCGGGACGGGAGGCTCGAGCGTGACGACATCGGCGGCGGGCGGCGCCACGATCAGCGGCACGATCACGCCGTGCGCACGCGAGAGGACGCACGCGGGGCACGGCTCACTCGGGACCGTCGACCCCGAGTGGAGGTGGACGGCCTGCGACGGCCCATCCGGGTCGGCGACGATGGCCACCGACACCCGGGAGTAGGCGCTCGCCTCTGCTTCGAGAGTCCCCCCGGCGTGGACGTGCAGCGTCGCGTCCGCGGCGCCGAACAACGCCAGCGCGGTCGACACGAAAGCGGTCGCCCTCCGGGGCCGGTTGAGGTACGTCGGCATCACTACCTCTGCTGCAATTCCGAGGTGGCGCCGGAAATTCCCCCGCTGATCCGGCGCAACCACGCGGATGCGGTCGCACAGACCTCCAAGGGGTTCCCAACGGCGGCCGTCCAACGACATCCTGGACACGGCCGGGCCGAGGCGCGGCTCGGTCGGCGCCGCGAGGCGCTCAGCTCGTGGCGGGTGCCGGGCGGACGAACACCGCCCGATACGCCGCCACCAGGAGCAGCGCTGCGCCGAACGTCGCCACGATCGTCGCTCCCGTCGGCAGGTCGAGCACGAACGAGAGCGCGACCCCGCCGGCCGAGACCAGCGCGCCCATCGTCCAGCCGATCGCGAGCCGCACGCCGAGGCGCTCGGAGAGCAGCATCGCGGCGACCGACGGCACAATGAGGAAGCAGAAGACCAGGAGCACGCCGGCGATCGCCACCGAGGAGGTCACGACGAAGCCGAACGACATGTAGAAGAGGAGGTCCCAGAGCCTGATGCTGATCCCCCGGCGCTCGGCTTCGGGCTCGTCCATCGAGATCAGAAGGAAGCGCTTCCGGAAGACGAAGTGGAACGCGCCGATGAGCGAGTACATGACCGCCGTCTTGCCGATCTCGTACCACGACACCGAGAGGATATTGCCGACCAGCATCTCCTTGAGGTGCTCGGTCTCCTGCGTGGCCTTCGACATGAGGAGGATCGCGACCGCGGCGGACACCGCGTAGACGATCCCGATCACAGCCTCCTGCGGGATGCGCGTCTTGCGGTGGGTGCGGGTGAACGCGAAGATCGCGGCCCCGATGAAGGTGAAGCCGAGCGAGAACAAGTACGCCTGGTAGGACGTGTGCAGGTCGTAGCCCGCGAGATACGCGACGGTAAGTCCGAGCGCGGCGATCTGCGCAAGGGAGAGGTCCACGAAAATCACGCCGCGCTCCACCACGTGAACACCGAGATAGGCGTGGATGCCGGTGAGGATGAGGCTTGCGACGAATGCGGGGAGGAGGATCTGGAATGCGCTCATCGCTTTCCCTTCATTGCGGTAACGAACGCCTTCACGTCGTAGTCGAAGAGGTCGAAGTAGTCCTTGATCGCCGGGATGCCGCCGACCGACGGGTAGAACGTGACGACGGTCGCGCCGGTCTTGCTCTCGATGTACTTCGGCGTCTTGATGTCGAAGTACGGCTCGACGAGGATCACCGGCACCTTGTCCTCCTGGATGAGATTGATGATCTCCAGCGTGTGGGACGGCGACGGCGGGATGCCCGGCTTGGGCTCGATCGTCCCGACGAGGTCGAGCTTGAATCGCTTGGCGAAATTCGGCCACGACTCGTGGAACGTCACCACCTTGGTGCCCGCGTACGGCGCCATCGCGGCATCCCACTCCGACTCCTTCGCCGTGAGCCTGCGCTCGAACGCCGCCAGGTTGGCGTCGTACGTCGCCGTCCCGGACGGGTCCAGCTCCGCCAGCTTGGCCGCGATCGCCCGCGCGATGGCCCGTCCGTTCTCGGGATCGGTCCAGTAGTGCGGGTTGCCGTAGGGGTGGACGTCCCCCATGGCCCTGGTCACCACCTGCGTCGGCCTCTGCAGGATGTCGCACCCGATCGAGGCGTCGAGGTACCCCGCGCTGCCCGGGTGGATCTTGTCGTTCCGGCTCTGGTCGATCAGCGGCGGCAGATAGCCGATCTCGAGCTCGAGGCCGGCCGCGATGAGGAGGTCGGCGCGAGAGAGCTTGAGCACGAACGACGGCTTCGCGTCGACGAAGTGCGGATCCTGGTACCCTCTCGCCAGCGCGGTCGCCTCGACGCGGTCGCCGCCGATCGCCTGGGCGATCGAGGCAAAGTCCTCGAGAGACGTCACGACCCGCAGCTTCGCCTCCACCCGGCCCGCCGCTCCGAGCAACAACAGGACGAGCGCAGAGGTGAGTGTCTTCTTCATGGCTGCCTCCTCAGAACGGGTGCGCGCCGTGCGCGCCGATCGCAAACTGCAGTTGCAGGAGGACCTCGTTCGCCGTATAGGCCGCGGTCGAGACCGCGTTGGGCCCTCCGTACTCGCGGCGCCTGAGCTCCGCGCGGAGCTGCGAGAACTCGCTCGGCCAGAACGTCAGTGTGAACGCCTCGCCCGTATCCTTGATGCGCGGGTCGTCAGCGTGCTCGGAGGCCTCGCCGCGGGCACCGACCCACCAGCGCTGCGCGAGCTGGTACTCGCCGGAGACGAACCACCCGTTCGCGCTCGCGGCGCTCCCGGCCTGCTCACGGCGGCTGTGGAAGTACTCGCCCCGGAGGATCGCCGAGCGATAGGTGCCCTTGCGCAGCGGCTTCCAGCGCAGCGTCATGTCGAGCGCCTGCAGGCTCGTCGTGGCGTTGAGGGTCGTGCCGTTCGGGCCGAGCCCGTACGACGCCCCGACGTCGAGGTTCGTCGAATCCGAGAGGTCGGCGAACACACGGTAGTGGCCATTGTAGGCGAGGTTGCTGCGTTTGGACACGACGAACAGCCCGTCCGAGTCGCCGCGGAACACCTGCAGCGTAAGCTCCGAGAACACGTCCCCCGGAAGCGGAATCAACCTGCCGATCGAACCGCCCGTGCCGATCCAACCCTCCTCGCCGCCGAGCAGGTCGACGATCGGCAGCGGCTCGTCCGGCCAGGGCAGCACGTGGAGGTGCAGCGTGTTGATCTTGCCGAAGGAGACCCGCATGCGGCCGACCTTGACGAGCAGGTCCCAGGGCAGCGACGTGAACGTCATGAACCCTTCTTCCACGTTCACGCCGCTCTCGCCGAAGGAGATGAAGAAATCGGCTCGCGCGTAGGGATCCACGATCGCTTGCAGGCCAAGTTCCGACTCCCGCAAGCTCGCGCTCGGGAGGTTCTCCAGCGTGTTCTGCCCGCCGACCGCAAGGAAGTTGCCGATCACGGACACCGACGGGTTGAAGTAGTTCGACGTCTGGCTGGCGGCCCCGACGGGTGCCGGCGGAGGGGCCGGCGTTGGTGTTGGTGCGGGTGTCGGGGTCGGCGCCGGTTGGGGCTCCTGCCCTCTCAACGTCGGCGCCATGAGTATCATCATCGCTATGGCACAACCTGCCGACTTCGGCATCTTCATGCGCACCTCCTTGGTGATCGCGTCAAGCGTGGCTCTCCGGCGCGGCGCCGGGGAAGGGCGCAGCCGCTAGGAGGTGAGCGGTGGGGCGCGGCCCTCGTGCTGGCGACGTTCGATCCGACCGGTCAGCGATGCCCGGCGTTGGACCACGGCGGAGACCGCCGGCAGCGCCGCCAGAGTCGCGGGGCCCGACGGCGCGAGCGAGCACGCGAAGTGCAGCACGCAGAGCTGGCAGAGGTGCGGCACGGGGACGCACGCGCCGCCGTGCGGGGCGGCGGCGACGCCGAGCTCCCCGGCGGAGCCGGGCCAGTCTCCGGGCTCCGGGTGCAGTCCGGCCGATCCCGCCAGCGACATGAGCGCCGCCAGGATAACCGCAAAGCGGACGGCCGAACCCGACCTCAGGTGCCCCAGCATCGCCCGATCGAACACCCCCTGGCGCCATTCTATTTCCCCTGCGGTCGCCGGCAAGAGGCGCCCGTCCCGAGCCGGCCGCCGGCGCAGCCCTTCCTCATCCAGGGACCCGCCCGGCAACGCCGGGGCGCCGGCTTCCGGCCCCTGTGGTACGGTGGCGAGGCAGGAGCTGGGCTCACGCTCCAAGGGGAACGGGATGAGCGGCTCGCACGACGACCGGCGCAGAGTGAAGATCGTGGCCACCCTTGGACCCGCGTCGGCGAATCCAGGCACGGCCGAGGCGTTGGCAAGAGCCGGCGTCGGGGTCTTTCGGCTCAACGCCGCCCACCTCAAGCCCGAGGAGATCGGACCCCACGTCGAGCTCGTGCGCGGCGTCGAGCGCGCCATGGGCCGCCCACTCGCGGTGTTCTGCGACCTCGCCGGCCCCAAGCTCCGTGTGGCGAAGTCGGCCGAGCGGCGCACTCTCGTCGACGGTTCCCCCGTCTCGGTCGGCGGCCCCGGGACCGGGGCGGAGGTGGCGGTCGACGGCATCGACCCCGTGCGCGAGTGCCCGGCGGGGTCCCGCATCCTCATCCATGACGGCAAGGTCGTGCTCCGCGTGACGGCCCCGTCCGGCGCGGCCGTCCGCGCGGAGGTCGTGCGCGGCGGCGAGGTCGGGCCGGGGATGGGCGTGAACCTCCCCGACGTCGAGACCTCGCTCCCCTCGCTGACGGCCCACGATCTCGCCTGCCTGGCCGCCGCGCTCGGTGCGGGGGTCGACGCGTGCTCGCTCTCGTTCGTGCGCCGGGCGGAGGACGTGACCGCCCTGCGCGAGCACATGTCCGGCCTCGGGCGCGTCGTGCCGGTGATCGCGAAGCTGGAGAAGGCGCAGTCGGTCACCGAGAGCGCGCTCGGCCCGATCCTGAGCGCAGCGGACATCGTGATGGTCGCCCGCGGCGACCTCGGCGCCGAGACCTCACCGGAGATGGTGCCCGTGCTCCAGAAGCGGATCCTCCAGGCGGCGCGCGCCGGGGGCGTGCCGACGATCACGGCGACCGAGATGCTCGAGAGCATGATCCACGAGCCCCGCCCCACGCGGGCGGAGGCGAACGACGTCGCGAACGCGGTGTTCGACGGTTCGGACGCCGTGATGATGAGCGCCGAGACGGCGGTCGGCGACCACCCTGCGATCGCGGCCGCGGCATGCGCGCGCATCGTGGCCGAGGCCGAGCGTCACCCGGAGTTCCGGACGGCCTGGGCGGCCGCGCCGTGCCACGCCGCCGCGCCCGATCCGGTCTCCGACGCGGTGGCCGAGGCCGCCGCCGAGGCCGCCGCGTACCTGGGAGCGACGACGGTCGTCTGCTTCACCCGGAGCGGGCGGACGGCCCGCCTCGTCGCGCGCCACCGGCCACCCGCGCCGATCCTGGCGCTGACGCCGCGGATCGAGGTGGCACGCGCGCTCGCGCTGGTGTGGGGCGTCACACCGCGCGTCGTGGCGGAGCAGCCCGACGACCACGAGGAGGTCGTCCACCTCGCCGAGCGCGAGGCGAGGTCCGAGGGGCTGGCCGCGGCCGGAGACCTCGTCGTCGTGACTCACGGGGCCCCGGTTGCATCCCAGTCGCTGACCAACCTGATGCGGATCCACCGCGTTCAAGGCTGAAGAGCGCGGGCCTGGCCGGGAGCCGGCGGCCGCCGAACGGGCCTCCGGGGATGGCACGGCCGGACGGTGCCGTTGCCGGCCACGGGCCGCCGGCCTCGCCCTCCATCAGCGACCGAGCCGCGTCCCGAGCTGCAGGTGGAAGCTGAAGTCGGGGACCTCGGCCTGGCTCCCGTAGTTCTCCCCGGCGTCGAAGGCGATCCACGTCGCGTGACCGGTGGGGGCCAGCACCCCGACCGTCCAGTAGAACGACGGCTTGCCGACGTCGGAGTCCGTGAAGCTCGCGAGCGGCGAGGAGTCGCAGCGCGCGCTCGCACGGAGCGTCAGTAGGCGGAACAGCGGCACGTGCGTCTCGACCAGGGCGTGCCACATGTTGTCGCGCCGCACGCCGAGCCACGATCCGCCGCGATCGAGGTACGTGTAGCCGACCCCGACCCGGAGCTGGCGCCGGTCGCCGCCCCACGTCGCGAACCACCGTGCGCCGGCGTCCCACCCGCCGCTGCCGCGCAGCGTACCGGCCGTGCCCGTCGGCGCCTCGACCGCCACCGCCCACCTCTGCTCGGCTCCGAGCGCGCGGCCGGCGGGGCCGGTGAGCGAGAGGCGCGCGTCGCCGAGCCCCGAGCCGTCGAGCCCTGCGAGCCTCTCGATCGCGCCGGAACGGCCGCGCACGTACACCGCGGACTCGCCGCGCGGGAACAGCTCGCGCCCCATGTCGCTGAGCCCGAACCTCGCGTGGAAGTCCTCGGCGATCCCGTCCCAGTGGGGCCGTCCGACCTCCACCCACGGGACGTCGAGCGTCACGCCGACGCCGTCGCCGAGTCCGCGGCTGACGATCATGTCTGTCCGGGTCCCCTCGAGGTCGATGTGGTAGAACTGGTCGTGCGGGAAGTTACGCTCGAGGATCTTGATCTGCTCGTCGGTGAGCGGCGACCGGTAGAGGCCGAGCCCGCTGTGGAACGTCTTGGTGTGCCACGTGAGCTGCCAGACGTTGAAGTACCCGGTGGTCAGCGAGAGCTCCCACGCGCCGGCGGGCGGCGCGATCGCCTGGCTCCCCTCGAGCGGCAGCGACGAGAACCGGAGCACATCGACGAACGGGAGCGACGCCCAGGGGTCCGCCTGCGCCGCGCAGCCACCGGGCCAGCCGAGACAGACGACCGCCGCGGCGGCCACCCAACACACCCGACGGAGCATCGGCGGATTATAGTTGAGAGAGAAACGTGCCCCGGCGGCCGAGGCACTCGTTCCGGCTCACCTGCCGCTGCGCCCGGCCCTGAATACGACCACCGTCTTGCTCTCGCCCCATTCGACCCGTTCCCGCTCCGCGAAGCCGTTCCTCGCGAGCGCGGCGCGTACGGCTGGGTGCGCCTGCAGGTCGTTGAGGTACACGCCGACCGCCTCCGCGCCCGGCGTCGCCGCGTCGATCGCGTGTGCGTCGGGCGGCGTCGGGAGATCGCGCACCTCCACGCCGTTGCCCAGGAAGGCGCGTCCGCCGTAGGCCCACGACTGGGAGAGAGCGACGACGCGCACCGAGCGGTCGGCGGCGAGGCGCCGCGCCGCCGTCACTGCGGCCATCGACTTGCCTGCCAGCACCCGCACACCGAACACCTCCGACGCCACGGTCAGCACCAGGAGCGCGCCGACGACCGATCGCCGCCAGCGCCCGGAGAGAGCGACAAACCCGGCCGCCCCGAGGATCGCGAGGAACGGGATCGCGCCCTGCAGATACCTGACCTCCTTGTGGGCAATGAGCGAGAGGACGACCACGGGGACGGCCACGAACGCCCAGGCGGCGCGCACCGACCTCCGCCTCCAGGCGGCCACCAGCGCCGGGACGAGGGTGGGCGGGCACCAAAACAGCAGGCGCTGCAGGTAGAACAGCGGCGGCTGCAACGGTATCCGCGAGGCGAACGCGCGCTCGACGAGCGTCGCCTTCGCGAACTCGACGAGGCTCGCGAACGGCGATCCCCACGTCAGCGTGTCGTACGCGCCCACCGTGACCATCGCGCCCGCGGCAAACCCGCCGGCTAGGCCCGAGCAGCGCCGGATCGACCGGCGTCCGCCGTCTCGGGACCACGCGAGGAGCACGAGCGGCAGCAGGAACACCGCCTCGCTGTACCGGTCCGCGAACGCGACCGCGACGGCGGCGCCGGCGCCGGCCGCGCGGAGCGTGTCCCGGCGACCCCCCGACACCCAGGCGGCGGCGAGCAGGACGCACGTCGTGGAGGCGGTGCGCGGATAGACGGTGCTCCCGTAGGCGAGGGGCAGCCAGTGGAATGCGTAGAGCAGGGCGGAGAGGCGCGCCGTCGCGATGTCGCCGCACCACGCTCTCGCGAGCCGGTACACCAGGATGATGTTGAGCGACGCGAGGGCGACGAGCGGGATCGTGGCGACGAAGGCAAGCGCTCCCGGGTCGTGGATCCCGAGGGCGATCGCGAGGCGGATGAAGGGCGCGACGAGCGTGTCGGGCAGCAGCAGGTTGCGTAGGTTCCACGGCGAGTAGCGGAGGCCCGCTGCGACCCGGAGCGCTTCCTCCAGCACCTCGACGTCGTCGCCGCCGAGGAAGCCGAAAAAGTGCCACGCGAGCCAGACGCGCAGCGCCGTCGTCGCCGCCACCACGCCCCAGAGGACGGGGTCGCGGCGTTCCCGACCGGACGTCGTTCGTTCCGCCGGGTTCACGACCGGCCGTGCCCGCCGGGCGGCGGCGCGCCGGGATTGGCCATCACGAGCGACCTCGCCGGCAGCGCGAACGACGTCCCGGCCCGGTCCACGGCGTCGGCGATCGCGTAGTTGAGCTCCTCCGCGACCGCCGTGTACTCCGCCCAGTCCCTGGTGGCGATCCAGCACCACACCTCGACGTTGAATGCGCTCTCCCCGAAGGACGCGAGCCGGACCCGGCGCTCCCCCTGGAACACCTTCGGGTGCGACCGGAGGAGGCCGTCCACGCCCGCGATCACCGCCCGGAGCTGGTCCGGCTTCGTGGCGTACGACAGGCGCAGCACCGGGTTGTACATGATCCTGTCGCGCGCCGTGAAGTTCTCCACGCGCCCGGCCGCGATCAGGCCGTTGGGGACGGTGACGAGCGTCCGCCCGAGCGTGCGGATCCGCGTCGAGCGGAGGCCGACCTCCTCGACGGTGCCGGTGTCCTGCCCGACCGAGATGAAGTCGCCGACCTCGAACGGCCGGTCGCTCGCGATCGAGAAGCTACCGAACAGGTTCTCGAGCGTCTTCTGCGCCGCGAACGCGACCGCCGCCGCGCCGATGCCGAGGGCGCCGAGACCCGCGACGACGTTGATCCCCACCACGTCGAGCGCCGCCAGGCCGATCAGGATGACGGCCACGATCTTCGCGACCCGCACCGTCATCGGCAGGAACCCGAGACCGACGGCGCCCTTCTGCTCGGATGTGTGGCGGAGGTGCAGCGCCGCCACGTCCACGAGCCGGACCATGAGCCACCCGACGCCCACCAGTGCGAGGAGCCTGCAGATGTAGCGGGTCACGACCCAGGCGTCGGGCGCCACGCCGAGCCAGCGCGCGAGGATCGCGAGGAACAGCGCCGCCAGCAGGAGCGCGGTCGGCCCGTCGAACGCGCGCGCCAGGGCGTCGTCCCCCGGCGCGTCCGAGCGCCGAGCGAGGCGCCGCGCCGCCCGGATGAGCCAGTGCCCGAGGAGCCGGCTGAGCAGCCACGAGACGAGCAGGCCCGCGAGGATGCCGAGCCACTGCCAGAGCTGCACGTCGGCCACGCGCAGCGCGAACAGCGCGACCGGGGCGCGGTCGCCCACCCACCCGTACCCGTGGGCCGCGTACACCCGGTCGATCTCGCCGACCGTCTCCTGCGACACGACCCACACGCTCCCGAGCTCGGCGTCGGTCCGGTGCGAGAGCATCAGCTCGACCGGCTGGTGGCGAACCCGGACGACCGCGAACACCTGTCGGTTCTCCGGGACGCCGGTCTCGGCCCTCCCGAGCGGCTCGTCCGAGAGCTTGTCCGTGTCCACCCACCCGGTCCTCTGCAGGGCGAGCATCAGGCGCCGGGCGAGCCGTGCCCCCTCCGTCTGCTGGCGCTCGGGCGGGATGGTGCCCAGGTCCAGGTAGAACGCGGCGAGGTCGAACCGCCCCTCCTGGCACGCCGCCAGGAACCCGGCCATCGCCTCGCGCGGGGTCGAGCGGCTGACGTCGGTCGGAATCGTGCCGAGCCCGACGTCGAGCGGCTCCGCGCCGCGCGCCGCTTCCCCCTTGACCAGCACGCGGTACCAGAACGGGACGCCGGCGACGGTTTCCCGCGCGAGGAGCCAGACGAGCTGGTACGGTGCCGCCCCGACCGTGTGGCGGAGCTTGATCTCGCCGGAGATCCCGCTCCGCTCGAACCGGACCGCCACCACCTCGTTCGTCGGGAGCCCGTCCACGGCCGGCCCCGCCTCGTCCTCGGTTGTCACCGCGTCCTCGCGGGCCTTGAGCAGCTGGAGCACGCGGTACAGCTTCTCCGCCGTGTCCGCGCCGACGCGCGCCTGCTGGCCCGGCGGTGTCGCGACGAGGTCGAGGAGGTGCGCCGCCTGGTCGTACTTCCCCGCGCCGGCGAGCGTGAGGAACGAGCGCCACGCGGCCGCCGGCGAGGTGCGCACCACGTCGGCCGGGGCCGGGCCGAGCCCGGGGTTGATCGCTTCACGGCGCGCGATCTCCTGGTGTCGGGCGCCGAACCCCTCGGCAGCCGCCAGCGCCACCACCAGCGCGGCAGCCGCCGGGCGCAACGCACGGACGCGCCGCCTCAACGACCGCGAGTGCTCTGGGCTTTCCATCTCCGGGTTCTCCCGGGACAGGATAGCAAGGTGCGGCGCGGGGCGCGGCTCAGTCGCGGCCGAGCGCCTTGACCAGCCCGGCGCGCGCCTGCGCGAGGTTGTACTCCGCCTGGACCTTCTGCTGGGCCGCACTCGTGAACGAGACCTGCGAGTCGCCGAGCTCGATGATGCTGCCGACGCCCGTCTCGTACCGCCCCTCCGCGAGCTGGAGCTGGACCTTCGCATTCGCGAGCGCTTCGGCGCTCGCGTCGAGCGCCGCCTTGGCCGCGCGCACGGCGAGGCGGGCCTGCTCGATCTCGAGGCGTACCTGCTGCATCTCGCCGTCGAGCTGCGCGCGGATCGCCGAGAGGTTCGCCTCGGCCTCGCGCACCTGGGCCTTGGTCTGCCCGCCCTGGAAGATAGGGACCGAGAGCGTGACCGCGGCGTTCCAGTTCCAGGTGAGGTTCGAGGCCTGCTCCCCGGCGTCCGAGAACCCGGTCGAGAGACCGAGGCTCGGCCCGTACGCGCCGCGAACGGCCCTTAGCGTCATCTCCTCCGCCCGGACCTGGTTCGCGAGCGCGGCGAGCTCGGGCCTCGCCTTGACCGCCTCGTCGAGCAGCACGTCGGTGGTGCCGTCCTCGCCCGCGACCGGCGGGAGGGTCTCGTCGGCGACGTCGTACGGCTCGGGATGCTCGACGCCCATGGCGAGGTTGAGCTGCGCCTTCGCCGTCTCGTACCCGTTCTCGGCGTTGATCAGCTGCACCTTCGCGTTGGCGACGTCCGTCTTGGCCTGCGCCAGCGAGATCTCGGGCTGCGTCCCGACCTCGACAAACCCCTCGGTCTGCTGCATGTGCTTCTGCTGGTTGGCCAGGGTGTCGCTCGCGACCCTCACCAGGCCCTTGGCCGCGCGCGCCTGGAAGTACGCCGTCCGCACCGCGAACAGCACCTGTGCGAGCGTGGTGTGCTCGGAGTCCTTCTGCGCCGCCGCACTCGCCTGCGACGCCCGCCACCTCGAGCTCGTCTGCCCGAAGTCGTACAGCAGCACGCTCGCGTTGAGGCCGAGGTTGAAGTAGTTGGCGGTGTTCCAGCTCTCGCCCGAGCTCGAGCCCGAGATCTGGTTCGGGAGCGACCCGGGACGACTCGCGAAGTTGGCGGTCTCGCGCGTGTACGTCCCATTGCCGCTCACCTGCGGCAGGAGCGGGGCGAGCGACTCGTCGGCGCGCGCCACGGCGGCCTGGGTGGCGGCGACCGCCTGGCGCATCTGCGGCTGCCGCGCCCGCGCGGTGGTGAGGGCCTCGTCGAGGGTCAGGATCCGCGGCGCGGCCGCCGGCGCGGTCGCCGCGAGGACAAGGGCAAGGTTTGCGATCATCACTCGAACCTCAATGCGTCGATCGGGTCCAGGCGGGAGGCTTTCCGGGCCGGGTACAGCCCGAAGACGACGCCCACCATCGCGCTGAACGCCACCGAGACGAAGATGATGTCGGGCCGGATCAGCATCGGCCAGTGGAACTGCGTCGCGAGGCGCTGCGCTCCGAGCAGCCCGAGGGCGACCCCGATCACCCCGCCGGCGAGAGCCAGCGTGAGCGCCTCCACCAGGAACTGGGCCAGGATGTTGCGGGGCTTCGCGCCGACCGCCATGCGCACGCCGATCTCCCGCGTCCGCTCCGTGACCGAGACGAGCATGATGTTCATGATCCCGATCCCGCCGACCAGCAGCGAAACCGCGGCGATGCTCGCCAGGAGCGTGGTCAGCGTCTTCGTCCCCTGCTCCTGGGCGCTCGCGAGCTCGGTGAGGTTGCGGATCGAGAAGTCGTCGTCCTGGCCGACGCCGATGTGGTGGCGGTCGCGCAGGAGGTTGGTTACCTGCTGCTCCGCTAGCTGAGTGGCGGACTCGGTCGTGGCGCCGATCAGCACGACGCCCTGGATGAACTGCTGCAGCCCGCCCTGGATCTTGGTCTGGAACGTCTTGAGCGGGATGTAGGCGGCGTCGTCGTAGTCCTGCCCCATCGGCGACTGCCCCTTCTTGGCGAGAACCCCCTTGACCTCGAACGGGATGTTCCGGATCCGGATCAGCTGGCCGACCGGGTTCGCGTTCGCGCCGAACAGCTTGTCCACGACCGTCTGACCGAGGAACACGACCTTCGTGCCGCTCTCGACATCGGAGTCGCTCATCGCGGAGCCCTCGGCGATCGGCCAGTTGCGGATCATGAAGAACTCCGGCGTCGTCCCGAATACGCGCGTGCTCCAGTTCTGGTCCTCCGACATGAGCTGCGCGGCCGCGCTGAGCTGCGGCGCCGCGTACTTGACCGACGGCACCTCGGTCCGCATCGCGCGCAGGTCGTCCCACGTCAGCGTCGGCATGCTCCCGAAGCCGCCGCGCTGTCCGCCCGAGGTCGTGCTGCCGGGAAGCACGATCAGGAGGTTGGAGCCCATCGACGCGAACGACGCCTCGACCTGCGCCTTGGCACCCTCGCCGATCGCGACCATCGCGATCACGGCGGACACGCCGATGATGATCCCCAGCGTCGTCAGGAACGAGCGCATCTTGTTGCGCAGGAGAGCGCGGATCGCCACCCGGAGCGTCTGCAGGGGGTTCACTCCTCACCTCCCGCCGCGGCGCCGCCCGGGGTCGGCACGGCACGCTGCGGCTCCTGGCGCCGATCGGACTGGACCTTGCCGTCGCGCATCGTGACGACGCGCGCGGCGTACGTCGCGATGTCGGGCTCGTGCGTCACCAGCACGACTGTGATCCCGGCGTCGCGGAGCTCTTGGAAGATCGCCATCACCTCGATGCTGGTGAACGAATCGAGGTTCCCGGTCGGCTCGTCGGCGAGGATCACCTTCGGGTTCGCGACCAGCGCACGGGCGATCGCCACGCGCTGCTGCTGGCCGCCCGACATCTGGTTGGGGTGGTGGTACATGCGGTCGCCGAGTCCGACGCGCGTGAGCGCCTCGCGCGACCGCTCGTGACGCTCGCGCGTGTGCAGTCCGGCGTACAGAAGTGGGAGCTCGACGTTCTCCACCGCCGACGTTCGCGAGAGCAGGTTGAAATTCTGGAACACGAACCCGAGCGTCCGGTTCCGCTTCTCCGCGAGCGCGTTCCGGTCGAGCTTCGAGACCTCCTCGCCGGCCAGCAGGTAGCGGCCCGTCGTCGGCCGGTCCAGGCACCCGATGATGTTCATCAGGGTGGACTTCCCCGAGCCGGAGGCGCCCATGATCGCGACGAACTCCCCTTCCTCCACCGCGAGCGACACGCCCCGCAGGGCATGAACGTCCACATCTCCCATGTGGTAGACCTTGGTGACGTCCTCCAGGGCCAGCAGCGCGGACGGGGAGCTCATCGCGGCCTCAGAACATCCGGCCGGGGAAGCGACCGGCCTGCTGCCCTACGGCGCCGCTTCCGGTCGAGGCCTCGGTGACCACCCGGTCCCCTTCCGAGACGTCGCCTTCAACGATCTCGGTCAACGAGCCGTCCGAGACGCCGGTGCGGATCACGACCGCCCGCGGCGTCCCGTCGCGGAGGACCCACACCGTCCGGCGGTCGGGGTCGGCTGCGGCTCCGGACCCGCCTCTCGGGGACGCCGCTCCGCCCTCGGCCGCGGCCGCCACGCCGTTGCGCCTGCGCTGCCCGTTCGCGCCGGCGCCCCCGTTGAGGTGTGCGAGCAGGTCCGCCGGCGGGTGGAAGCGAAGCGCCGCGTTCGCGACGCGGAGTGCTTCGTCCCGCTCGGCCCACACGAACGTGCAGTTCGCGGTCATCCCCGGCTTGAGCTTGAGCTCCGGGTTGGAGACGTCGATCACCGCGTCGTACGTCACGACGTTCTGGACGGTCTGGGGGGAGTTGCGGACCTGGCGAACCGTGCCGGTGAACCTCTCGTTCTGGTAGGCGTCCACCGTGAACGTCGCCTTCATCCCCGCCTTGAGCTTGCCGATGTCGGCCTCGGCGACGCTCGTGTCCACTTGCATCTTTCGGAGGTCCTCCGCGATCAGGAACAGAGTCGACGCCTGAAGGCTCGAGACCACCGTCTGGCCGACGTCGACGTTGCGCGCGATCACGATCCCGTCCGTCGGCGAGATGATGTCGGTGTACGCGAGGTTGACCTCCGCCGAGTGCAGCCCTGCCCTGGCCTGTTCGACGGCGCCGGCCGCCGCGTCGACCGCGGCCTTGTCGGCGTCCGCCGTGGCCTGCGAGGTGTCGAGGTCCGCCTGGGCGATCAGCTTCCGCTCGGCAAGCGTGACGTTGCGCTTGTACTGCCGCTCCGCGTCCACCGCCTGCGCCTTCGCCTTTGCGAGGTTCCCCTGCGCCGCGACCAGGTTCGCGCGGGCCTGCGCGACGGCCGCCTCGAACAGCTGCGGGTCGATCTTCGCGACCAGCTCGCCCTTCTTCACGGTCGAGTTGTAGTCGGCGTACAGGGCGGCGATCCGTCCCGAGACCTGGCTCCCGACCTGCACCGTGACGATCGCGGACAGCGTCCCCGTTGCCGTCACCTTGGCAACGATCTTCCCGCGATCCACCTGCGTCGTGTCGAAGTGCACCTGCGCCTTCGCCCGCGCCTGGCGGACGCGCACCACGGCGAACACGCCGACCACCACGACGACCGCAACCACGATCCAGAACGTCCTGTTCTTCAGCATCGCTCTCCCCATGCGTTCGCCCGTCCCGACGGCTTCGCCCCGCGGGGCGCCGTGTGCGCCGCCGTGCCGCCGCGCAACGAGGCCCGGCTCCTCACCGCACCTCCACGCCGCGTGCCGCCCCGGCACCGGCGCACGCCGCTTCGAATCGGTCCAGGTTGGCGATCACCTTCCGGAGCCCCGCCACCACGGCGCCCCGTTCCGCCGGCGTCAGCGCACCCTCCACCGCGTCGGCGATCGTACCAGCGAGCGGCAGGAGCCTGGCTGCGAGCTCCTCCCCCGAGGGCGTGAGCGCCAGACGCGACCGGCGACGGTCGCGCGGATCCGGAGACCTTCGGACGAGTCGGCGCCGCACCAGCGTGTTGACCACCCGACATGCGGTCGGCTCGTCCATTCGCCGGAGCGCGGCGAGCTCGCGGAGCGAGAGGCACCCGTTTCTGGCGATCACCACGACCGTCCAGAACTGCTGGGGCGACATCCCCAGGCCCTGCAGCAGCACGGCGGTGACCTGCTTCACCCGCCGCCTGACGGCGACCACGAGCAAACCCACCGGCTCCTGCTGCGACACGCGCTCCCTCCGCAATCATTGTCATACGAACCATTCGCGTCGTCAAGCGACGACCGGCGGCCACAACCGCGGGGACGGCCGGCGCTTGCCCGCGGTTACACGCCGCGCCCGCCCCCGAACAGGTCGAGGTGCAGCCGCGGGGAGTACCGGAACCCGTGGCTGGCGCACAGCTCCGCGACGACCCTGGCGCGCCCCGCGACCTCCTCCGCCGTACGCCCTTCCGGCATCAGGAGCACCCGCTCACCTGGCGCCCCCACCTCGTTCACGACGCCCGTGATCTCCTCCATGTCCGAGCCGTCGCGAACAACGAACTTGAGCTGGTACTCGGGGTGGCGGGCGAGGAGCGCGCGCATGGGCCCGAGGTCGCGGCGGAGCGAGCGGTGGCGCTCGCGGAACCGCCCGTGCGGGTCGGAGTTTCCGGTCTTCGGCGAGACCGAAAGGAGCGAGCACGTGAACTCGGGCGCCAGCGTGCCGGCGGTCTCGACCGTGATGTGGCGGCCGGCCGCGGCGAGGAGTCGCGTCAGCTCGCCGAGCCCGCGCTGCAGGAGCGGCTCCCCCCCGGTGATGACGACGTGCCGGCGGCGCGACGCGACGGCCTCGGCCGCCAGCTCTTCCACACTCCTGCGGCGCCCCTCGGGCTGCCACGAGGTGTACGGCGTGTCGCACCAGGCGCAGCGCAGGTTGCAGCCGGAGGTGCGGATGAAGAACGAGGGGACGCCAGCCAGCACCCCCTCCCCCTGGATCGAGGCGAACGTCTCTGCGACCACCATGGCTACGCCGCCGGACCCTCCTCCGGCTGCGCGAGCAGCCGGAGGCTCCACAGAGCGCCCAGCACCGCGCAGCCGAGGAGCACGGAGCCGCACGCCTGGTGCGCCGTCCTCGTGAGGACGTCCCACTCCCCGGGCTCTGCGCCCACAGTGCGGAACTGGATCGCGAACAACGATCCGATCCCGAGCATCACCTGGACGGTGGCGACGGTCATGATGAGGAGCCCCAGCCGCTGCAGGAGCGGCTGGCCCTGGTAGAGGCCCCACAGCCGCGAGCCGTGCAGGAGTGCGAGCACCAGGACGACCACGGCGAAGATGATGTGAACCAGCAGCCCCCGCGCGAGGTGTCGCTGAATCGCGCCGAGCACGAGCTGCACCAGGACCGCCCCCGCGAACAGCACGCCGAACACGTGCTCCGAGCGGGCGTGAGCCGTGGCTGCCGCGGCCGGCCCCCCGACCCACGTCGTCGAGGTGACCGCCGCGATTGCGACCATCACCCCGAAGAACGCCGGGCCCAGCACGCCGTGCACGACCGCCAGGGTGATCGACGGTGCCATCGCCGCGGGCGAGGTGGAGAAGCTGAACCCGCCCGTCACGCGCAACCCTCCCAGAATCCCCTGCACGACCACGGCCACGACCGCGACGAGGGCGAGCCGCTTGACCCACGCCCGGCGCTCCACCCTGAGCAGGTGGACGCCCAGGACCACCGTCGTAAGGCCGACCAGGCTGCCGAACAGGCGATGGGCGTGCTCGTAGTACACCCCGCCGGTCATGCGCGAGAGCGGGTACAGAAACATGTTGTAGCCGAACGAATTCGGCCAGTCCACGACGGCGAGGCCCGCCTTGTTGCTCGTGACGAAGCCGCCCACCAGGAGCTGGAGCAGCGTGGCGGCGGCCGCGACCGCCGCGAACACGCACGTCCAGTTGACGGCCGCTCCGCGGCGGCGCGCCGGCGTGAGGGTGCCCGCGACGCCCGCGACCGCCGCTCCGAGCACGAGCGAGCCGGGCAGCCACCAGAGAGCGGACGGCACCACCCGGTTGGGGGCGCCCCCCCCGAGGAGGCTCCCCAGGATCAGGAGGTTGATCAGGGACGAGAGGAGACCCACGGCCGCGCCGGTGCGCCACCCGCCGCCGGAGGTGCGCCCCGCGACGGCACCGCCCGCCGCCAGGCAGACGAGGAGCCCGAGGCCGAGGACCCAGCTCGGCGCGGGCGCCGCCGGCATCCGGCAGAGATACCCGAGGAACCACATCGCGACGCTCGTGCCGAAACCGAGTGCGAGGACCTCGCCGCTCGCCGAAGCCGTCCTGCCCTCCGCCACGGTGCGCCTCCCCCCGACCCTCGAGCCGTCCGTAGTATGAGCCAGGCGGTGCCCGCCCGCCACCGGGTCCGCGCAACCCGCGCACGGGAGCGGAATGCGGGCAAGGCTGTCCCGTTGTGGCACAATGGCCGTCGAACACCTGCGCGGCGAGGAGCGGAGAAGACATGGTGTCCGGGTCGGGGTCGGTGATCGAGCGGACGGGCGCGAGGCGCGCCGCAGCCGTGCTGCGTGCGTACCCCGAGCTCACGAAGATCCGTCTTACCTCGCTCGTGGTCGCCACGACCGTGGTCGGATACGTGATGGCCCCGCGCGGCGTCGCGCACCTCGCGGCTCTCCTCCCGACCGTCCTCGGCACGGCCCTGGCCGCCGCCGGAGCGATGGCGCTGAACCAGAGCCTCGAGGCCGACCGCGACGCGAGGATGCGCCGGACCATGCACCGCCCGGTGCCCGCCGGGGTCATCACCCGCCGCCACGCATCGCTGTTCGGGCTCTGCGTCGCGGCCGCCGGCCTCGCCCTCCTCGCCGTGGCCGCGAACCTCCTCACGGCGGTGCTCGGCCTCGCGGTCGTCGCCGTGTACACGCTCCTGTACACGCCGCTGAAGCCGCGGTCCCCGCTCTGCACGCTCGCGGGCGCGGTGTGCGGTGCGATCCCTCCGATGATGGGATGGACCGCGTCCGGTGCGGCGCTCGGCTTCGGCGCATGGCTCCTCGCCGGCGCGCTCTTCCTCTGGCAGATCCCGCACTTCCTCGCGCTCGCGTGGGTCTACCGCGACGACTACGAGCGCGGCGGGTTCCGGATGCTCCCGGTCGTGGACGGTTCCGGGCGCGCGACGGCGGGGATGGCGGTGCTGTACTCGCTGGCGCTCGTGCCGGTCGGCGTCCTGGCCGCGCTCGGCGGCATGACCGGGTGGACGTTCGCCGCGGTCGCGCTGGTCCTGGGGTCGGGGCTCGTGGCGCTCTCCTCGCTCCTCGCAGTCCGCAGGACGGAGGCCGTGGCGAGGCGCCTCTTCTATGCCACGCTGGCGTACCTCCCCCTCCTCCTCGGCTTCATGGTCGCCGACCGGACGGCGTCGCCGGCCGGGTTCGCGATGGCGCTCCTCGCCGGCGGCAGATGAACGATCCGGCCCCGGCGAGGGCGGGGTTCCTCCGCAGCGGCGGCTGGGTCGTGATCGCCGCGGTGGCCGTCGCGACGGTCGCGTTCGCGTTCCACGCCGCCAATCTCCTCCGACATCGGGCCCGGCCCGTGGGCGACGGCAAGCGGGTCGAGACGTACGGGTTCTCGCTCGCCGGGTGCCGAGTGCCCCGCGATCTCCTGGTCGCCTCCGGGCTCGCGAAGGACCGGCTCGCGGCGCTCGTGGATCCTCCCGCGTGGACGACCGCGCAGGCCGACGCCGCAACCGCGGCGCACGCGAAGTTCCTCGTTGAGGGGGATCGCGTGATCGGGCTGCTCGTTGGCGGCCAGGCGCGCGCCTACCCGCTGCGGATCCTCGTCTGGCACGAGGTCGTGAACGACACGCTGGCCGGCGTCCCAGTCGCCGTCACGTACAACCCGCTGTGCGACAGCGCCGCCGCGTTCCGCCGCGATCTCCCCGGCCGGCGCCTCACGTTCGGCGTCAGCGGGCTGCTCTACCAGTCCAACCTGGTCATGTACGACCGCCAACCGGGCGCGAACGGCGAGAGCCTCTGGAGTCAGCTCGCCTTCCGGGCGATCGCGGGCCCGGCCGCCGTGGAGGGCGCGACGCTGCAGCCGCTGCCGCTCTCCGTCGAGGCGTGGGGCGACTGGCGGCGCGGCCACCCGGCGACAACCGTGCTGGCGCCCGACCCGAGCATGGCGGAGAAGTACGCGGCCGACCCGTACACCACCTACTTCGGCTCCGACGAGCTGCACTTCCCCGTCCGGCCCCTCCCCTCGCCCGCCGCATACCCGCTCAAGACCCCCGTCGTGGCGATCCGGGGACCGGCGGGGTGGACGGCGTTTCCGTTCCCGATCGCGGCGTCCGCCTCCGGTCCCCTGACCGCGCCGCCCGCGCCGTGGACGGACCTCGCGTCGGCGCTGACGTACCACAGGCACGGACCGACCGTGGCCGTGAACGCGGAGGCGCTCCCGCCCGGCTCCGCGGTGGTCTACGCGTCCTACTTCGCGTGGTACGCCACGCACGCCGACGACACGGTCTGGGCACACCCGTAACGCCGGACCAGGGCCGACGGCGGCTCGCGCCGCGGGCCGGCCGCCTCCGCGCGTGCTGCGAGGCTGGCCGTGCGCGCCCGGGCGCGCCGGTCAGCTCTCGCCGCCGGCGGAGGTGACAGGCTCCGGGGCCGGCACCAGTCCGCCGCCCGGAGGAACGAGGGCGTGACGTGACCGGAAGAACGACGTGCGGTCGAGCACCCTCTCCTGGAACTCCTCGAGGTAGAGGTAGATCACCGGCGTGACGTAGAGCGTGATGAACTGCGAGACCACCAGGCCGCCGACGATCACGAGGCCGAGCGGGCGGCGCGA
>DATKLI010000036.1:0-39451 GCA_035542455.1 Thermoanaerobaculaceae bacterium | reverse complement strand
TTCCCCTCTTGTCTACCAGTTTCGGCGCCGACCCCGGCTGGGGCCATCACCCAAATGGGTGATGCACGCCGCCAGCGAAGTGCTCCATGGTTGCATTGTGCTGAATCACCCCGAGGCGTTGGGGCAAGAATGGGGTCCGTGATGACCGATGTGGCCAAGCTGCTTGAAGCGCTCGCAACCATCGCCTGGCCTGTCATCGTCATTTTGCTCATCCTCCTTTTTCGTCCCGCAGTCGCCGCTCTGATCGAGTCGGCACGGTCCCGGAAATTCACCCTGAAGATCGGAGGGCAAGAGCTGACCATGGAGGAGGCCAGTGAACAGCAACGGAATCTCATCGCGGATCTGCAGGCCCAGGTGGTGGAGATTCGAGAACGGATAGGACGGCCGGTCGCCGAGGCTCCACAGGCGGAAGCGCACTTGAACGGCCGTCACTTCGCAGGCGCAGTCCTCTGGGTGGATGACCAGCCAAAGAACAACAGCTTCCTTGTAGGACAGCTTACCGACAAGGGCGTGAATGTCGACCTGGCCTTGTCGACATCAGAAGGTCTTCGCATGTTCGGAGACCGCACCTACGCTGTTGTCGTCTCCGACATGGGGCGCACGGAGGACGGAATATTCAAGTCAACTGCTGGACTGGAGCTATTGCGGCAGATCAGAGCAAGCAAAGGAACCGTGCCCTTCATTTTCTACACGACGTTCCGCGCAACTCGCGAATACAGGACGGAGGCCTTGTCCCTTGGAGCAACGGCCATTACGTCCTCACCGACGGAGATTCTCGGCCTGTTGCAGTCGGCTTTCGGAGCGAAGACCTAGAGCGCTTCTCTGCGGCTGGCACTGCGACCGGGACGTGCGCTACCGTGGCTCCGGTAGCGTATCAGTTGCGAAAAAGGTCCCTGAGAGAGTCGTGACGACCTGCCGCTGTTGTTAGGTCCACGTATTGACCCGCCCCGGAAGAGTGTGACCCGTCCCGGAAAAGTAGACCAGCCGTAGGTTGAGAATCGGGACCTAGGAGAGCCCCCCGCCGGTCGTGCCTCGAGGCGTGAGGTCGTCTCCATGACGCGCGGCTGACTCCAGGAGGTGGCATCATCCCGACGAGGCACTCCAACATAGCTCGCCCAGATTCGTAAACATCGGGTGGCCGGAAAACGCGCGCTCGTGTTCGGCGCGGTTGACGTCGAGGAGGTTGCCTTCGGGGACGATCAGCCGCTCGGGCTCGCCCTCCATCGCGGCGCGGAGGTCGGCGAGGTTGTGCTTCAGGTCGGCCGAAAGCTCAAAGATCGGCGTGGGGAAGTCGCTGCCGAGCAGGAGGGCGTCCCGAGGTAGCGCCGCGATCTGCTTGAAGTACGGCTTGCGGAACGGGGTGCAGCACGCCGAGATATCCGCGAAATACCGCCGCCGGTCCCCTTCCCTCTCGCTGCCGCGCTTCAGGTAGCTCTGGACGACGTCGAAGTCGGAGTGCTCGAGCGCGCCCGCGAGGAGGCCTGACGCGAAGTACGGCAGGCCGAGGTGGGCGAAGATGATGATGGCGCCCTCGGAGGCCGCGGCGCGGAGGTTGGCCTCAATCTCGCGCACGCGGGGGCGCAGCCACGCCTTGCGGTCGCGCAGGCCGTTGCCGAGCCTGTCCCACGCGGACCAGGAGAGGAAGTTCAGGCTCGAGAGAGAGGGATCGACGCCGGATGCTCCGGACCCGCCTCGTTCGCTTTCGGCCCTCACCCCAGCCCTCTCCTGCACGCGGGAGAGGGAGTTGGCGGGGGCGGCGTTCGGGATGGCGTACTCGCAGCCGACGTGGAGGAGCAAGGGCAGCGGGCCGCCGCCCGGCCCGAGGTGCGCCAGCTCGCGCATGCGCGCCCCGACGGCCGGCTCGGCGAGGTCGATCGCCTGCGCCGAGGGGAGCCACTTGAGGAGCATGGCGCCCTGGTCCACCCAGTGGCGGACCTCATCGGCGAAGTCGCGCCGGTACGGGTGGACGGAAGCGCCGGGTAGCACCTTGTCGGGCAGCTCGTCGCGCAGCCGGCATACATAGGCGTTGTCCACCCACATGTGGCTGCGGTCCTCCCGCCTCGTCCCATCCGGGTCGTAGACGGGGTCGAGCGCGAGGCAGACGACGCCGTTGAGGTGACACCCGGCGAGGACGGCGAGCGTCGCCTCGTGCAGGACGGCGTCGGTGGCCGGCCGGCCACGCAGTCGCGCGTATGCGAGGAACACCTTGAACGCCGGCTGTGCCGTGAAGTAGTCGGAGAACGCCCCCATCCCGAAGCTGTCGCCCTTGAGGCCGACGTGGACGTGGCAGTCGATGACGCTGCTGGGCTCGAGCTGCGTGTGACCGTTGACATCATTCATGGCGTTCTCCCAACCGGTCCCCGGCCAACTCAGGTGCGCCGGGCAAAATAGGCGCCCAGGCACAGCATCACGAATCCCAGGAGGAACTCTGCCGGCACCACGGTGGCGCTCAGGGCGCTCGGATCCCAGTTGGTACCAGCAATGAGGGCGACGAGCACCAGCAGCAAGTAGGCGCAGGACAGGAATATGGCGGCCAGGAACAAGCGCCCGTCGGCTCTGTGGGACTTGCCAATCTCAGGCGTCAAATGCCCTACGAGGGTCCCGAGCATCAGGCTTACTGGGGTCGTGAGGCGTGCAGCCATCCAACGCCACAGCGTCGAGCTGTCGCCGAGATGACCAAAGAACGTCTTCGAAACGGCTACGACCAGAACCAGGCCGAAGCCGATTCCCCACACTGCCAGGAGTCGGGTTTGCGCCTTCCGGACGGTGACAATCATCACGCACCCCCAAGCGCCGCGAGGAGACCGGATCCTGTGAGGTGATTCAGCGCGGTCAGAGTGCTCTCTCCCCTGAAGGCTGCCTTCTGCTGCTGGCCAGTCTGCTTGAACTCGTAGACCAGCACCAGACACGAGTGATCGTCGGAAAACTCGTTCCCTTCGAAGCGCGGTGGGAAGGTGGTGCTGCCGGCCTTCCACACTTGTCTGGCCCATTCGATCGTCATCGCGGTGCCCAGGTCGATCTTGACCGGGCCTGTGGCCACGACGAACGCGAGGACTCGGTAGGATCCAGGCGACGCGGTGAACAACGCCTGGACGATGCAGCTCAACGAGAATCCGCCGCAGCTAGGTTCTGTGATCCAGCGCGGGTTCTTGGCGCGTCCGCTTTCGTCGAATTGCTCGACGTGGAGCACAAACGCAAACCCGTTGGGAACGGAGTACCAGGTATAGCCCTGGTACCCGGCATGGTCGGCCGCAGCCCGTAGCCTTCGTGCGACATCGCCCCAGGTGGTTGGTCCCGTAGCGGTCAGCAAAAGGTCTCGTCTGATTTCCATGAAGGATGTCGGTTGAGGTGGCGGCCACGGAAACGCCGGCACCTCGGGTGGGGGGACCATAATGGCGGCCTGGTTGGCCCGATTGAGGGCTTCCTTAGCGGTGTCCGCGAGCTTCGCGATCTGCTCGTTCTGCGCGGCATCGGACTCCTTGAGGTTCGTGACATCCATCTGAGTGGCTTCGACCTGTCTTTGGACTTCACCGACCTTGGCGTCCTCTGCCTTGGTGACGGCCGCCGCCTGTTCCTGCGTGTAGTCCTTGGTGGCGCAGCCTGCAACGCCAAGACCAAGCATTCCAACAAGAATGACCCAGTACGCCCTCATCACCGCCTCCCTTGACCGGCGGAGCCGGCCGATGCAGATTGACTCGACACGCGACCGTGCCAGCTGGCCCGATGGGGTAAGTCAAAGCAATCTGAGGTCGCCGGCAGGCACGGGGTTGCACCTGCTCGACACCGTCGGCGCGGCACTCCAGATGGTCCGGCTGGACTTGGCCGACCCGGTGAAGAAGGCGGCTTGCTGTGGTCGTCATCATCATTGCGGGTGCCCCGGGGTGATGATGACGACGGAACCTCGCTCGCACATCACCCGTTTGGGTGATGACGCCCCGCGGGCACGACCCTAGGTTCGAGGCAACGAACGGCGGGGTGGATGTTGGTGGTGTTCTCGACAGCTGTCTCCAGGTGGTTGGTGTCGCCCGCCCCAGTGACGGTCCGTGCGGTTCGGTGGATCGCCAGGACTCGCGCCACCTCCTCGCTGACGTCCGTGACAACCCTGAACAGGACAGAAGCGCCGCGCGTGCTGGCCTGGCACCGGAAGGAACGGCGCCGTCGGCCCGAAGAGGGCCTGTGGCCCGGTCCGCCGCAGCGGTCACGACGGGGCGTTTCTTCCGCTGACGGATGCGATGAGCCAGCGCGCGAACGGTGCAAGTTCTCGAAAAGACGCAAGCCATGCCTTCACGAAGGGAGACGACCATGAGCTCGACGAAGGCGGTTGCGGTCATCATCTCGGACATCCATATCGGGGACGACGAAGGAATCGTGAGGCAACAGGCGGCGAAAGGCTATTCGGCCGCCGGGACGAGCGGCCTGTACGTCCGGGACGACTTCCAGCAGTTCCTCGAGGCGATCGGAAAGGTCGCCGCAGCCGTGCCGGGCAAGAAGATCTCGTACCTAATCCTGAACGGCGACGGGTGGGATGTCGCCATCAAGAACGTCGACGAGGTCGCTGAGCTCTCGCAGTCTCTTTTCGCGGCGCTCCCTGTGGACGAGTACTTCGGTCAGATTCTCTTCCTCCCGGGGAACCACGACCACCACCTGTGGACCATGCTGCAGACTCAGACTTGCGTCGTCCGTCCGTTGGAGAAGGCGGCCGGCTCGGCGACCGGCCCCGCCTCAGTCGCGAAGCTGGTCGAAGGACAGGTCCAGGCGTTCCCGCACGAACAATCTGGCCTCCTCGACCTGGCGACAGGCGAACTGAAGATCCCCGGCGTCAAGCCACCGTACGACGGGCACGTGTTCCTGAGCGGCCTGACCGGTGCCAAACGCATCCCGATCAACGTCGTGTACCCCAATCTCTACCTCGTGCCCGCCAGCCCAACCCAGTCGATCCTCGTGACGCACGGCCACTTCTTCGAGTTCGCCTGGCGGCTGCTCACCGAGGTCCTTGCGCAGCTTCTCGCGCGGGAACACGTCCGCACCGACCTCGTGAACCTGGAGATGCTGAACTCGCCGCTGACCGAGTTCTTCAACTTCTCGCTGGCGCAGGTCGGACCGGTGAGCACGCTCGTGAACCGCATCTACAACCAAGTCCGTGCAGGACAGAAGCCGCCCGAGCTCGACATCGCCCTCGACTCCCTCGCGACCTACGCCGACCGAGCGATCGAGTTTCACGGCGACAATCTATGGAGCGACTTCGTGGCAATGCTCAAGGAGGCCGGGAGCGACGCGGCGATCAAGGCAGTCCGGTCGCTCGTCGAGAGCCTGCTGATGTCCGCACTTCGCGACGCCAAGCGTGGGAACCTCGCGGTCTCAGGCGCGCGGCACGATGCGCACTTCCTCGACCGGCAGGAGACGCTGGACTTCATCGACCTGTACCTCACGATGTCACGGCGCAAGCAACCCAACCTGGAGTTCGGCACGGTGGTTTTCGGGCACACTCACGAGGCGTTTCCGCGCCGGACGCGGCAGCTTCGGGAATCCGGCGAGGTGGCCTTCTGGAACACGGGTGGCCTCGTCGGCGTCGGAGGCCAGTGCGACTTCATGCCGCTCATGGTCGACAGCGCCGGCAACGTGTCCGCCCTCGCGTGATCTTGGGGACTGGCGGGGGGGTGCCGTGCAGCATGGAGAGTCTCTCGCCTGCCAGCGCATCCCTTCCTGCAATGCGCACAGGCCTTAAGCGGCCGGCTGGGCCCCGCCCAAGACGGTTCCAAGAGGTATCCCTGACCGGGTGAAGAACTGGTGCCGCTGGCGCGCGAGTTGTTCCTCCACCCACGCGCGCTGGCGCTCGGCGGCCGAACGGATCGACGCCAGCGCGGGGTCCACCGAGAGAAGACCTGCCTTGAAGACCTCGGCCGAGTCCTCGACGATTCTGCAGAAAATGTTGTTGTACCAGCCAACCAGGAAATCCAGTCGTCTGCCATGGTCCGCCAACCCGGGAGCGTCCGGGTAGAAGTGCTCGGCGACGTCCCTCTCGAACTGCGCCCAGCGCAACTGTGACTGCAGCGAGTCGCCCCCGTACACCCATGGGTGGAAGACCTCGCAGAGATAGGCGAACCACCGCTCTGTCCGCGGGTTCAGGAAACTGTAGTCCGGGCGGGTCACGTCCCCACGAAGCCGGCCCTCGGCACGCATCTGCTGCTCGAGATCGGTACCGGCGTATGGCAGCGTCTTCCCGAACGACGCAGTGGCGCTCCCGTCGCCGCAAATCCGACGCAGGAAGCGGACGTTCTCAAGCACGGTGTCAACGGCGCTCGAGGGGTCGAACAGCATGAAACCGAAGTCGTAGTGGATCCCGAGCTTCTTGAGCGTCTCGACGGCCCGGAGGTTCTGGGCGACCGTGATTCCCTTGTTCAGCCCGCTCAGCCCAACCGGGTTCCCGGACTCGATGCCGAGATAGACGAGGTACAGACCAGCCGTACGGAAAGCCGCAAAGATCCCCGGCTCCACCTCATCGGCCCGGCAGCTGATCTTCCAGATGATCTTGCCGGCCAACGGCGAGCGACTCAAACCATCGAGGAACGCAGCCGCCCATTGTCGATCCCGTGCGCTCATCAGGGAGAAGTCGTCGTCCTGGAACAGGAAGATGCGCACGTTGTGCTCGCCATACAGCTGGTTCATCTCCGTCAGGACATTCTCCGGGGACCGGGTCCGGCGGACCTTGCCAGGGGGAATCGAGTAGAAGCGGCGGATGCTGCAGAAGGAGCACGCACGTGGGCAGCCGCGGCTTGCCAGCAGGCTCGTAGCCCTTACACCCAGGCAGGCGTAGTCGAACGACGACCGCAGCGGAAAGGGCAGGGAGTCGAGGTCGGCGACGAGAGGTCGCAACGGCGTTGACACGATCCCTCCATCCTCTCGATAGGCCAGGCCCTCAAGACCCTTCCAGTCCTGCCCCTGGGAAAGACGGTGGGCGAGCTCGACCAGCGTCTGCTCTCCTTCGAAGCGCACGATGCAGTCGAGTCCCGGCATCGCCTCGAGAGCGCCCTGACACTCGAGACTGGGATAGTGCCCGCCGGCGCAGATCATTGAGGTCACACCGCAGGTACGCAGACAGCTGCAGAGCCTGGCGAACTCCTCGGTGTAGTACTGGAAGATCACAGAGAAGCCGATGATCAAGGGGTCCAGTTCTCGGACTCGCGCGAGGATCGGTTGGGGTCCGGATCGGACGTCAAGGACGTCGACCGAGTAACCGTGCTGGCGGAGGATACTGGCCATGTAGCCGATGCCCAGGTTGGGCTGATCCAGGAATGCGATGAACACGACGGACTTGCTTGACACGTCTCACCCCTTCCGTTCCTGGTCATGCCTTGGGGTGGCGAGGTGACGGCAGATCGCCGGCCACCCTGGGGGGGTGTCGTGGGCCAGGCGCCGGAACAATTCGCCAACCTGAGCGAGCGCCTGCGGGCACCCGGTCATTCGGACCATGGTGGGAACTGCTCTCGGACTGCTCCCTCCACAGTTGGGCCACGGGAACGGAGGGGTGTCCTGCGGACGGCCGACAGCAAGCGGCGACACGAGCATGGTCACAGCAACCGACCTACTTGTACTTGCCGAGAATCTCCAACTGCTTTGTGAGGAACACCTTCTCGATCTTCATCTGCGCCTTGAAGAACTCCTCCGCGGCGTCAAGGCCCGCCTGGCGAAGGGCGAAGATGTCCTCAACGCGGATCTTCTCCAAGATCTCAAGGGGGAACGGGATCGGGTCACCGGGGTGGAACGGAATCCTCCGCCACCACTGGTGCCATGGGAAGGGAATCGGATCGGGCCCACACGGGCCCCAGGGAGGCGGGTCTACGGCTGGACCCCATTTGGGAGGGGTCGGATCTCGGTCTGGCACGTTGGCACCTCCTCTTTCCGCTACGGTCGCCGCTCGCTGTCCGGTGTTCAGGCCCTCTTCGCGATCTCCTCGTTACGATTCGTCTTGGTCCGATCCTCCACCGTTGCCCGCGCCGGATGCGAGGCTTGTTTGCCACCCCAACCGCCTCACCGAGGAGAACCACCGGCCCAGAAGGCTGTGCACCCGGTGGTGCCCAAGGGCAGATCCCGCGGCGGCGCGCCTCGGGATACCGGCTTGGCGGACTGTCTGCTACAGGCGCGTCCGTTCTTTGCTCTTCATCATCGGCTCTGAGGACCTGACTCTCTTCCCCGCGTCGTGGATAGGGCGCCCCGGCTTCAGATGCGATGTTCCTCGCAACGTCCACGCCTCACGGCTTCCGTCGGGAGACGGGTCAGTGAATCTCGCCGCTGACGACCTCGAGCGCGGTGATCGGGTGGATCTCCCAGGCCGTCGCCCGCCAGTTTCGGTCGCCGTCAGGTTCGGTGTTCTCCGACTGGTGCTCGTGCTCCCCATCGAAGAACAGCCAACCGCGCACGCGAATCTGTTTGCCGGTGATGGTGTGGTCGAGCGTCGTCGTCGACCAGTCCTTGCCGACGGCCGCCATGAGGCGGCGCCACTGGGGCGTCACCTCGACGATTACGACCTTCCGCGGGTCCGTCTCGGACGGATCCCGCACGAGCTCGATGTGGGTGTCCCAGTCGTCATGGTTTTGGGACCGGCAGTTGCAGGTCTCCGCGCCACCGGGCTTGACCTCCTTCACCCAGCCCACGACCTCCGCACCGTCGCCCTCGCTCCAACGGTCGTGGTCGTCGCCGGGCGTGAGGATCGCCTCGAGGGTGATGGGATGGACCTGGGCCGGGCTCGGGGCGTGCACGCGGTTCTTGAGGGGGTTCGAGCGCTTCACCGAGGCCTTGACCGCGTTGCCCTCGGGCGGACAACCTGCGATCGGGAAGGCAGAGGCGTCCGTCGGTCCGGGCGGGGCGCCCGGGGCCGCCGCGGCCGGCGTCGGCGCGGCCGGCACGACCGAAAGCTCGGGATCGCCCGGGTAGCGCCGCACGAACGTCCTGTAGACCCACCCGGCCCGCCCGCCCTGGTACGGCTGGACGTGGTAGTAGCCGGCGGTCTGGGTGTCCTCCAGGAGCCGGAAGAGCTGGCCGGCCTCGGCGGTGGCCAGGACATCCGCCCCGGCGAGGGGGTCGGCCTTGATCGTCGCGTGCCTGCTCACCTTGACGTAGTCGGCCCCCACCCAGGTTGCGAAGCAGACCGCGCCGAGAATGGCCGCGAGACGAGATCTTCTGGACATGGGGATCTCCCGGTTCGCATCTACTGGGTCGGTTTGGAGGGCTGCGGTTCCGCCATCCTGGCCCTCAGTTGGGCGATGCGGGCGGGGGCTTCGGCCCTCTTGGCCGCCTCGTAGTCGGCGTACGCGCTGCTCTTCCAGCCGAGCACGTCGCGGAAGAGCTTTATGGAGCCCTTGCTCCCTCCGGCGATGATCGCGGCGGTCACCACCTGACCGATCACCGAGACGCGGGAGCTGAGGATGGTCATGCTCAAGGCGTCGAACTGCCACTTCAGGCACACCACCAGCGAGACGGCGAACGCGATGATCTCCTTGATCGGGCTGCCGCCGAAGCGCTTGACGAAGAGCTTCTGCTCGAAGACGAGCGCCAGCGCCCGCTCGACGAACATCGACAGCACGACGATGGCGCCGAGTACCTCGAACGTGCGTTCCCAGTCGAGATGGAACAGATTCGGGTCGGGAGAGAGAACCATACAGATGTCCTTTCTTCAAGAAGCACGGTGTGAGCCGTCTCCTTCCTCGTCTAGGGCCGAACCGGCAATCGAGTCGGTCAGCGCCCGGTCACTGCCCGCTGCCTGGCTTGCCGTGGGCTCGGATGCCCTCGGTTGCGCTTGAGCCCTCCTCCTTCTTCGACCGTCCCAAGGACCCTCTTCAACGGCACCGAATGGGCTGGTTCCGCCTCCAATTTCGTCCAGGCTACTTCTGGTGGCATCACCTGTTCGGGTGACGCCGGCTCGGCCCCCGCGACCTGCCGTCCTCCTTGCACTATGGGCCTCAGCTGCGGCGTGTCTGCAGTTCACTCACCAGTCGGGGCGACCAGAAACCCGAACCGCTTGCATCGTTGCGGCGACATCTCGGTCTGTGGCGGCGGAGAGGGCCGGCCGCTTCAGGGTGTTGCGCATCCTCGGCACCGGCGGGATGGGCGAGGTCATCGAGGTGGACAAGGCCACGGGGAAGAAGAAGCAGGTGCGCAAGGTGACGTGCGTCCCGATCGACCTGATGGCGGCGCTCCAGCGCGGCGACCTGCGCGGCACCAACGAGTACACGAAGGGGCGCCTCGGCACCGAGTACGTCGTCAAGTGCGATGGCGGCGACCTCGCCGCCTACGACGCGCACAACTACTACTCCGACGAGCAGATCGAGGCGTACCTCGCGGACCTCGTGGACGGGCGGCGGAAGTTCACCGAGGAGATCGCGGCGCAGGGGCTGCGCAAGGACATCCGAGAGATCGCGCACCGCGAGCTCGACGCGATCGACGCGACGGCGCGCAAGAAGGTGGAGCCGTGGGCGCCGCCCGAGGAGCGCGAGGTCACCGCCGCCGAGGATCGGGACCCGCGCTCGAAGTGGATCTCCCCGTGGGAGCCGCGCCGGCCAAGTGCCGGGTACTTCCCGATGCCCGCCGGCAAGCGGCGGTAGGGCCCACCGGATCGCGGTGTGGACGGAAGGGGTCGGGCCGACGACCGGCCCTTCGCATCGGGGAATCGGATGCGCGACGCCGCGCCGGCGCTATGAGCGTCCCCCGGCGCCCTCCCCCAGCGTGCCGGCGACCCACGCCAGGTTGGTGAGGGAGACGCGGTAGTCGCGCTGGGCGCTCGCCAGGTTGGCGCGGGCGTTGCGCAGGTTCAGCACGGCGTCGTCGACCTCGAGCTTCGTCTTGACGCCGAACTCGTACCCCTTCTCCGCCATGACCTGGAGGCGCTCCGCCTGCGCGACCGTGCTCGCCAGCGCCCGCACGATCTCCGCGGACTTGGCCGCCTGGTCCACCGCGAGGCGCACCTCGAGCGCGATCCCGTCGCGCAGCTGCCTCTCGTTGAGCTCGGCGGTCCGCAGGTCGCTCCTCGCCTCGGCCACCTTGGCCCGGGTCTTGAGCCCGTCGAAGAACGGGAACGAGAGCACCACCCCGAGGTTCCACGTCTTCCCGCGCGAGCTCTGGTCGAGCAGGTCCAGGCTCTTGACCCCGTAGGCGCCCTGCAGGTCGAGGCGCGGGCGGTCGTAGGCGCCGTTGATCTTGACGAGCTCGTTGAGCCCCCGGCGCGTGTGGTCGCTCGCGGCGAGCTCCGGGCGGTGCGCGAAGGCGTCGGCCAGCACGTCGTCGTACCGCGGCGCCGGCGCCACCTCGGTCTCGAGCGTCCCGCTCGCGTCCACCTCGCCCTCCTCCGCGAGCAGGTAGCCCAGTCTTTCGCGGGCGGACCGCACCGCGTTCGCGGCGCTGATCACCTCCGGCCGCGCATTGGCGAGCGCGACCTCCGCCGAGAGTGCGTCGTAGTCGGTCGCGGTCCCGAGCGCGTAGCGCTTCCGGGTCTCGTCGAGGTGTCTCTGGCGCTGGTCGACCGTCTCGGTCGCGATCGCGGCGAACTCCTTGGCGAGCAGGACGTCGTAGAACGCAGCCGTGACGTCGCGTCGCACCGCCTGCCGGAAGCGTCGGAGCTGGTCGTCGCCGGTCGCGAGCGCCCACTTCGCCCCGCGGATCGCCGCTCCGACCTGGCCCCACGTGAACAGCGCCTGGCTGAGCGTCACCTGACCGCTCCTCACGTCCTGCTGGAACGCGATCAGCGCGCGGAACTCCTCCGGGATCCCCTGGAAGAAGTCCTGCTGGCTCGCGTCGTAGTTGCGTACCACCGAGGCGTTCAGGCCAAGGTGGGGAAACGCCGCGGCGCGTTCCTCGACGTAGCGGGACTCGAGGTAGCGGCGGTACTCCTCCGCCTTCTTCACGTCGTAGTTCCTCTCCGCCGCCATGGCCAGCGCCTGGTCGAGGGTCAGGACCCGTGGATCGTGGGTCGTGGGTCGCGGGCCGTCGCCCTCCGTCCGAGGCTGGGTCGTCTGAGCGAACGCAGGCGCGGCGAGAGCAAGAGCGAGGCACACGGCGGCGGTGACGCCCTTCGCGGCGTCGTGCGCCTCGAACTTTGCGCCCGAGAGCTTGCGCTGCAGCCAGGAGGCGAGGTCGTCGAGGATCGCGTACACGACCGGCACGACGATCAACGTGAGCAGCGTCGAGGTGATCAGCCCGCCGACGACCGCCCGCGCCATCGGAGCCCGGAACTCGGCGCCCTTCCCGAGGGCGAAGAACAGCGGCAGCATGCCGAAGATCATCGCCGAGGTGGTCATCATGATCGGGCGCAGCCGGGTGCGGCCCGCCGTGATGAGCGCGGTCCGGCGGTCCATCCCGCGTCCGCGCAGCACCTTCGTGAAGTCGACCAGCAGGATCGCGTTCTTGGTGACGAGGCCCATCAGCATGATGAGGCCGATGAGCGACATGATGCTGATGGTGTCGCCGGTGATCAGGAGCATCCCCGCCATCCCGACGATCGAGAGAGGCAGCGACAGCATGATCGAGAGCGGGTCGATGAACGACTCGAACTGCGCCGCGAGGATCAGGTAGACGAAGATCACCGCCAGCACGAGCGCCTCGGCGAGGTACCCGAACGACTCGACCATGATCTCGGTGTCGCCACCCAGCACCAGTTTGTACCCGGGGGCGAGCTTCACGCGGGACGCCGCCGTCGTCGCCTCCTGCCCGGCCGTCCCGAGCGGCAGGTTGTCGAGGTTGGCGTCGATCACGACCTGTCGCGCGAGGTCGCGGCGGTTGATCTCCGCGGGCGACGTCGTGCGCGCGAACGTCACCATGTCGGCGAGCGGCACGAGCGCCGGACCCTGCGGGGTCGGGACCGAGATACGGAGGTCTCCGACCTGGGTGACGTCCTGGCGGAGGTTCTCCGGCAGCCTCACCCGCACGTCCACGGCCTCGCCCGCCTCGTCCTCGTACGTCGAGACCGCCTGGCCCCCGACCAGGTACCCAAGGGTGCTCGCGACGGCTCCGGTGCCGAGGCCGCTGGCGGCGGCGCGCTCGCGGTCCACGGTGAGACGGTACTCGGGCAGGTCCTGCTCCATCGTCGCCTGGAGGTCGACGATCCCGGGCACGGCGTACAGCTCGTTCTTGATGTCGGCCGCGTAGCGCTTCAGCACCGGGATGTCGTCGCCCTGAATGGCGACCTGGAGCGGCTTCTGGTAGGCGTCGGCCTCCTCCATCACCGAGAGCGAGATCCCCGGGACCCCCTCCAGGCGCGGCCGCAGAATGTGCAGGAACTGCTTCAGACTGACCTGGCGTTCCTTCCGGTCGACCAGCTTCACGAACACCTGGCCGTCCCGGACCGTGTCGGAGTCGCCGGGCGCGATCGAGGCGTACGTGAAGCGGACCTCCTTGGACTGCGAAAGGACCTTCAAGACCTCCTCGAGACGGCCGCGCGTCTCGACGATCGAGGAGCCCGGCGCGCTCTTGAACTTGATCATGAACTCGCCCTGGTCCATCGGCGTCATGAACTCGGTCTGCAGCAGTGCGAACACGCCGAGACCGCCGACGAACGCGGCGGCCGCGAGGCCGACGACCAACCCACGGCGGTCCAGCGCCCACCCGATCACGCGCTTGTACGAGTCCGCGGTGCGCTCGAACCACGCGTTGAACACGTCGAGCCCGCGTTGGAGGGAGTTCCGAGCCCCCGTGCGCTCGATGTCCGGGTCGTACCAGCGCGAGGAGAGCATGGGGTCGAGGGTGAAGGAGACGAACAGAGACACGAGGACGGCGAACGCGACCGTGAGGCCGAACTGGACGAAGAAGCGACCCACGATACCCTTCATGAACGCCACCGGCACGAACACCGCCATGATCGACATCGAGGTCGCGATCACGGCGAGGCCGATCTCGCTCGTCCCTTCGCGCGCCGCCGTGAAGTGGTCCTCGCCTCGCTCGAGGTGGCGCACGATGTTCTCCCGGACGACGATCGCGTCGTCGATCAGGAGGCCGATCGCGAGCGAGAGCGCCATCAGCGTCAGCATGTTGATCGTCATGTTCAGGAAGTACATGACGATGAACGAGGAGATGACGGAGATCGGCAGCGTCAGGCCGGTGATCACCGTCGAGCGCCAGGAGTTGAGGAAGCAGAACACGATCAGCACGGTGAGGAGACCGCCGAGGACCAGGGTGGTCTTGACGTCGGCGACGGCCTCGCGGATGAACACCGAGTTGTCGCGCACGAACTGGATCTCCGTCCCGGCCGGAACCTCCTGCCGGAGCTGCTCGACCGTCTGGCGCAGGGCGTCCACCACCGCGACGGTGTTGGCCTTGGTCTGCTTCGTGATGTCGATGGCGACCGCCGGCTCGCCGTTCACGAGGGCCAGCGAGCGCTGCTCCTCGACCGAGTCCAGCACCGCGGCGACGTCACCGAGCCTGATCGGCTGCGCCCCACGCCGGCCGATCACCATGCTCTCGTACCCGTCCACCTGGCGCGGCTTCCCCGAGATGCGCAGCGGCATCTCGCTCGTTCCGCGGTTGAGCCTGCCGAGGGGGGTGTTGACGTTCTCCGTCTGAAGGCCGGCCACGACCTCGTCCACGCCCATCCCGAGCGCCTGTAGCCGCGCCGGGTCGAGGTCGACCGCGACCTCGCGCTTGGAGGAGCCCACGAGCTTGGCCTTGGCGACGCCGGGGACGCTCTCCAGCCGGCGCTTGATCTTGCGATCCGCGAGCGTCGTGAGGTCGCGCGGGCTGAGCACCGTCGAGCGGACGGCCAGCGACGCGATCGGCGTCGAGTTGGCGTCGAACTTCTGGATCACCGGCTCCTTCATCGTCTCGGGCAGCTCGCGGCGGATCGCGTTGATCTTGGCGCGCGCCTCCTGCGAGACGTCGTTGACCCTGACCTCGAGGTTGAACTCCGCGATCACGGTCGAGAGCCCTTCGCGGGAGACCGAGTCGATGTGCTTGATCCCGGAGATCGTGTTGATCGACTCCTCGATCTTCTTGGTGACCTCGCGCTCGACCGACTCCGGCGACGCCCCGGGGAGCTCGGTCATGATCGCCAGGACGGGGAACTCCACGTCCGGCATGATGTCGATGGGAAGACGCCGCATCGAGAACAGGCCCAGCGTCACCAGCGCGAGCATCATCACGGTGGCAACGACGGGGCGCTTGATAGAGAGGTTGGAGAGGAACATTGCCTACGCTCCCTGGGGCGCCACGACCTGGACGCGGTCGCCAGGGCGGAGGTTGAACCCGCCGCGCGTCACCACCCGGTCGCCGGAGGCGAGCCCCTCGACCACCTCGACGGAGTCGGCCGTGGTCTGGCCGGTACGCACCGTCCGGCGCTCCGCGACATCACCGGTGACGACGAAGACGTCGCCGACGTGACGCTCGACGTCCCACGACAGGAGGGCCGTGCGCGGGATCTGGAGCACGCCCGGCCGCCTGCCCGTGAGGACCCGCCCCTTCACGAACACGCCGCCGCGCAGCGCGTCGTCGCCGTTCGGCACCTCGGCGACGAGCTTGACCGAACGGTCGGTCTCGTTGATCGCCGGGTTGATGTACATCACGGTCCCGCGGAACGTCCGGCCCGGCACTGCGTCGGCCGTAAACTCGAGAGGCTGGCCGACCCGCAGTGCGGCGCTCCGCGACGAGGGGACCGCCACGGTCAGGTCGAGGACACGGTTGTCGACGATGCGGAACATCGGCCCGCCGCCCATGTTCTCGACCCGGTCGCCGACGCTCACCCCCCGGTACGCCACCACGCCGTCCATCGGCGACCGGATCACCGACTTCGCGAGGCGCGTCTCGGCCGCACCCACCGCGGCGCGTGCCGAGGCCGCGACAGCCGCGGCCGCGTCCCGCGCGGTACGCGCGTCGTCGAGGTTCTGCTGCGTCGCCAGGCCGTACTCCTTGAGCTTGACTGTGCGCTCCAGCTCGCGCTCGGCTCTCGCCTGTCCGACCTCGGCCTGGAGCAGCGCGGCCTTCGCCGCCTCCACCGCCAGTTCGCCCTCGCGACTGTCGAGCACCGCGAGCGACTGCCCCGTGGCGACCTTGACCCACTCGGTGACCTGCACCTCGCGGACGATGGCGGTGAACTCCGACTTGACGTCGACCGCGAACTTCGGCGCCAGCGAGCCCACGACGTCGATCCCGTCCACGAGATCGGCCGTGGTCGCGGGACTCACCTCCACCGCCACCGGCGGCTTGCCGCTCTGGGCGTCCTTGCCCTCGCCGACGGCGGTGCAGCCGACGGACAGCGACGACAGGACGAGAACCGCAAGAACCGCGATCGAAGCTCTTCTCATTGCACTCTCTCCTCTGCCGAACGGGCACAGACACCTTCGAACACGACGTGCAGCAGGCGCGCGAGACGCTCGCGGCCGAACTCCGCCTCGGGGTGGCACAGGCTCATCCCGCGCGCGACCTCGAACGGGCCGACCAGCGCCCACGCGAGGTCGTCGGGGTCGCCCCGAAACTCCCCGGCCGCGATCCCCTCGCGCACCAGGCTGGTCAGCATCTCGATGAACCGCGTGTGGATCGCCTCGAAGTCGAAGCGCGGTGCGCCCTGCGGGGGGCCGTAGTAGATCGCATCGATCACCCTCATGGCGTCGAGGTGTCGCAGGACGAGCTCGAACATGCGGTCGAGGAACCGGAGGACGCGCTCCCGGGCCGATCCCTCCATCTCGAGGGACGCGGCCGCCGTCGCCTCGAACTCGGCGAGCGCCTCCTGCATCATCGCGAGGAAGATCCCTTCCTTGCTCCCGAAGTGGTAGTAGAGGGCCGGCTTGGTAACGCCCGCAGCTTCGACGATCTCGCGGACCGTGGTCGCGGCGTACCCCTTCCGCGCGAACAGCGCGATCGCGCTCAACATCAGGCGCCCCTTCACGTTGTCCTGGTGATGTACCAGCTGATTCGCGACCCCGTCCATGCCCGCCTCCGCTCCAGGAACCGAACACCGACCTCGAAGGGTCGGTGCCTACCTACCGGTAAGTATAGAACCTTGAATCCGGCGTGTCAATCGCCTACCGACCGGTAGGTACTTCCTCCTCGTGTACGGGGGACCGGCGCTCGAGGTTTCGGGAGCCGCCGGAAGGGGACCCGGAGCGGACGGCCAGTCGGGTGGGAGTCGGCGCCAGGCTGCCATCGCCCGCAAGCGCCCAACGGCGCCGCGCACCGTCGCGGGGAGGGGCTTCCGTGGCGAGGCGACCGCCCGCCGTGATGTGCAGTGCCCCAGCGTGTCGCCTCGGTCGGCCGCGTGGACGCACGCTACGGGAACGCATTCATGTCTCGTACTGCGGCCGACCTCAGGGGTTCGACCGCGGCCTCGGCCGAGCGGGGCGTTCGGTATACTCCGCCCGCATGCGAGAGGCGTGGATCACCGGCGTCGGGATGGTCACTGCGCTCGGGCCGGACCGCGAGACCACGTGGCGGCGGCTGGTCGCAGGCGAGAGCGGCATCGGGCCGCTCGATCTGTTCGACACCACCGGCTTCCGCACCCACATTGGCGCGCAGGTCGACGTCCGGCGCCTCCCGACTCGCGAAGAGGTCGGGCGGCTTGACCGGCACACCAGCCGAGCCAGCCGGTTCGGGGTGGCGGCCGCCGTCGAGGCGCTCGCCGATTCCGGCCTTCCGGCCGCCGGGGATCGACCCTGGGCGCTCGTCCTCGGAGGAGGCGCGGCCGGGCTGTTCGAGGCCGAGGCGTTCGTGGCCCGCCGGCTGCGCGGCGGTCCGCGCACCCGCGGCCTCGGGGAGTTCGTCGAGGTCCCGCAAGACTCGCCGAGCGACCGGATCGCGGCGACGCTCGCGATCACCGGGCCGCGGATCACGGTCACGACGGCGTGCTCGTCGTCCACGATCGCGGTCGGGATGGCCGCCGAGATGGTGCGCGAGGGCGAGACGACGGCAGCGCTGGCCGGCGGCACGGACGCCCTCTGCCGCCTCACCTACGCCGGGTTCAACTCGCTCCACGCCGTGGACCCGGACCCCGCCAAGCCGTACGACCTCCGCCGGAGAGGCCTTTCCCTCGGCGAGGGTGCAGCGGTCGTCGTGGTCGAGGACGCGGCCAACGCCCGGGCCCGCGGGGCGACCCCGTACGCACGGGTGCTCGGGTACGGCGTCACGAACGACGCGTTCCACATGACCCAGCCGGAGCCGTCGGGGAGCGCCTGGGAGCGGACGGTCAGGGCGGCCCTCGCGGACGCCGGGATCGGGGCGGACGAGGTCGACTACATCAACGGACACGGCACAGCGACCGAGCAGAACGACCCCGCCGAGTGCGCCGCGTACCGGCGCGTGTTCGGAGACCTGCTCGACCGCGTGCCGGTGTCGTCGATCAAGGGAGCGCTCGGGCACTGCCTGTGCGCAGCGGGCGGGCTGGAGGCCGCAGCGACGGCCCTCGCCGTCTCCCGCTCCGTGATCCCTCCGACGTCGGGGTTCGGGGAGCCCGACCCCGCGTGCCCGGTGGACGCCGTCCCTGGAGCGGGGAGACGCTCGGCGGTCCGCATCGCGCTTTCGTCGTCGTTCGCCTTCGGCGGAAACTCCGCGGTGCTCGTCCTGGGGAGCGTCGGCTGACCGCCGGCCCGGTGTACGTGCGCTCCTGGGGAGCGGTGACGCCGGCCGGGACCGGCGCCGCTGCGCTCGTGGGCGCCCTTGGAGAGCCCGGCTACCACGCCGCCCTCGGACTCCCGCGACCGGACGCAGGGCCGCTCCCCGTGGCGGTGTGCCGCGACTTCTCGGCCACCGGCATCCTGCCGCCGCTGGTGGCGCGTCGGCTCGATCGCCCCTCGCGCCTCCTGGCGGTCGCCGCCCGCGAGGCGCTCGCGAAGGAGGGGGAGCGGCTGCCGTGGCCGCGCGAGCGCATCGGCGTGACGGCCGGCACGTGGAACGCCGGGACGTCCGCCCTCGTCGAGGTGCTGCGCGCGGTGTTCCTGACGTCCCCCGGCGAGGCTCCCCCGGCGCAGTTCCCCTCGACGGTCGCCAACGCGCCGGCCAGCCAGTTGGGTATCCTCGAGAAGCTCGGCGGCCCGAACCTGACGTTCGCGGAGAAGCAGGTCGGCGGGCTCCGAGCGATCGCCGAGGCGGCGCGGATCCTCCGCTCCGGGCGCGCCGACGCGGTTCTCGCGTGCGGGGCCGACGAGGGCGACTGGCTCAACGCCGAGGGGTACCTCCGCCTCGGAACGCTGCGGACCCAGCGGCGCGCGGGGATGGTGCTGCTCGAGGGCGCGGTTTCCCTCCTGCTCGCCGCCGAACCGGGGCCGGCGCCGCTCGCCGTGCTCGCCGGTCAGGCGTCCGCGTCCTCGCCGGCCCTGCCGTACCGGTACCCGGCCGACGCGTCCCCGCTCACCGCGACCTGCGCTCGAGCCGCAGCCGCCGCCGGCATCGGCCCCGGCGAGGTCGATCTGGTCGTCGGCATGTCGAACGGCATCCCGGCACTCGCGGCGTTGGAGCTCCGGGCGCTCACCGGTTTCTTCGGCGGCCACCGCCCGGCGGCCGTCGCGCCAGCGGAACGACTCGGAGACGGCGCGGCAGGGGGCGCGGCCCGGGCGCTGATCGCGGCGATGGCCGTGGCCGGCGCGGCGGTACCCGCGTGGGGTCCGCCGCCCCACCTTGCCGCCGCAGGGTTCCGTGCCGCAGGCGGTCGTGCGCGGACCGCGCTCGTGACCGGCGTCGCGGGTGGCGGCTCGACGCTCGCGCTCGTGTTCACCGCTGCTTAACTCTTGTATCAGGAAGACTTGGCCGAACCTTGCGGGGCCTCGGGTTGGCCGATGAACCACGCCTCCAGGCGAGCCACGATCCTCCCGACGTGCGTACCGGGCCAGTAGACCCGCCCGCACCGCCGGCACGCCACGAACCGGTCCGCATGCGCTGCGACGTACGGGGGAACCCTCTCCAGCACGGCTGCGCGAGCGACCTCGCGCAGCGGCTCGTTGCAGCACGAGCATCGCGTCAGGAATCGCGCCGGCTCGGCGACGAGCGGGAGACGCTCGCGCAGCTCCGCCACCTGCCGGTCCGTGGCGGGCGCCCGCAGCAGCACCGCGCGCGGTCCCGCGATCGCCGCCAGCGCCCCGCTGCGGGTGAGGAGCCAGCGGCCGGAGGCGCGTGCCTGGCCGACGAGCGATGGCGCCGGCAGCGTGGGGTCGAACACGGCGTCGAAACCCGCCAGGCGGAGCCACCGCGCCAGGCGGCCCAGCGTGGGGTCGCACGCGAAGCGGAGCTCGTCCACGTCCCGATTCTAGGCGCCGTCGCGGGCCGGCCGGCGCCGTGCCCGCAGCCGGCCTGACCCCGCCGGTCGGGGCGCACCCTTTGTGCTAGCATTTCGTCGGATGCGCCCGGCAGCCCACCAACACTCGGAGGTGTCCATGACGTCGACACAGCAGCTGCGAGAGCAGATGTCGGAGCAGGATCCCGAGTACCGTCGGCTTCTCGAGGAGCACGGCAAACGCGCCCGGCGTCTGGACGAGCTGACCCGCAAGGGCTGGCTCACGACCGAGGAGGAGCAGGAGGAGAAGCGGCTCAAGAAGGAGAAGCTCCAGCTCAAGGACCAGATGGAAGCGCTCCTGCGGAGCCGCAGCAAGTAGCTTTCGATGCTGCCGTTTGCCCCGGAAGGCTATCCCTTCGTACTGGTCCCGGTGCTCGCCGGGATCTTCGCGTGGGTGTTCGGCTACCCGATCGCGACCGCGCTGTTCCTCGTGGTGGCGCTGGCGTGCGTGGCGTTCTTCCGGGACCCGCAACGACGGTCGGACGCGCCTCCCGAGGCGGTGCTCGCGCCCGCCGACGGCAAGGTGCTCACCGTCGGGCGCTCGCCCGCCGCGCTCGGAGAGAGGGGGCTCCCGACCCAGATCTCGATCTTCATGTCGCCCGCGAACGTGCACGTGAACCGGGCGCCCGCCGAGGGCACGGTGCTCGAGGCGCGCCACGTCCGGGGGAAGAAGCTGCCGGCGTTCCGCGACAAGGCCTCCGAGCTCAACGAGCACAGCTTCGTCGTGATCGAGGGCGCGCGCGGCACGGTGGGGTACAAGCAGATCGCGGGCGCCGTCGCGCGCCGTGTGGTGTGCGACCTCGAGCCGGGCCAGTCGGTCACGCGCGGCCAGCGGGTGGGGTTGATCAAGTTCGGCTCGCGCGTCGACCTCTTCCTTCCGGGCGACGCCGCGGTGACGGTGGCGCCCGGCCAGCGCACGCGCGCCGGCGTCACCGAGGTGGCCCGCTTCGGCGCGCGGGAGCGGCCGTGAGGGTTCCGCGGCCGCCCCGGCCCCGCAGAGCCCGCCGCCCGCGGCGCGAGTCGCTGCGCCGGGGGATCTACGTCATCCCGTCGCTGTTCACCGTCGGCAACATGCTGTGCGGGTTCGCGTCGGTGCTGTGGGCGCTGCACGACGAGCTCAGACTCGCCGCCTACCTGATCATCGGTGCAGGTTTTCTGGATGGCCTCGACGGCCGCATTGCGCGGCTCACGCATTCCACCTCCGAGTTCGGCAAGGAGTACGACTCGCTCGCCGACGTGATCAGCTTCGGGGTCGCGCCCGCGATCCTGACGTACCAGTGGGGGCTGCGCGGGCTCGGCCAGTGGGGGTGGGGCGTCGCGTTCCTCTTCCTCGTCGCCGGGTCGGTCCGGCTCGCCCGCTTCAACATCAAGGCCGGCGTCTCGGACCGGCGGTTCTTCACCGGACTCCCGATCCCCGCCGGCGCCGGCGCCCTCACGCTCATGGTTCTGGTCGGCACGACGTTCGAGCTCATCGTCGACCGTCCTATCGCCGTCGCGGCCTCGATGTTCGTGCTCCTGGTCTCGGTGCTGATGGTGTCGACGGTACCGTACCGGTCGGGGAAGGAGTTCAACCTGCGGCAGCGGTGGCCCGCGACCGCGTTCTTCACCATCGCCGCTCTCGTCGCGGTGGTCGTGTTCACGCCGGTGCCGGCGCTCGCACTCCTGCTCGGGGTGTACGTCGTCGCGGGACCGGCCGAGTACGTCGCCCGCCGTCTCCGCCGTCGCGCGGTCGTCCAGCCCGCGCCCCAGGCGCAGGTGCCAAGTGCGCTCGGACCATCCGAAACTCCTGACCGTCCTTGACCCCACCTCCCTGCTGGGCCGGGAGGTGACGGAGAAGGTCGCGCGCGCGGTGCCCGAGGTGCGCCGGAGGTTGTTCCACACGTCCGAGGAGCCGGAACATCTGATCGCCGAGGTCGCGGGCGAGGCGGTCCTGGTCCCTCCCCTCGCGGACCCCGACGAGATCGAGGGCAGCGCGGCCGTCCTGGTCACCACGCTCCCTCCGCCAGCGACGTGCGACCGTCTGCTCGCCTGGCTCCGCGCCCACCCCGACGTCGCGCTGTTGGACTGCACGCAGCCCGGGATCGCCGGCGGCGACGCGCTCTGCGTGGCGGACGCCCTGCCGGCCGGGAAGCCGCCTCTCCCCTGGTACCACCTGGCGGACCCCGCGCTGGCCGCGCCTCTCAGGGTGCTCGGCGCGCTCGGCGCGTTCGGACCCCGGGTGCTCCACCTCACGGTGGCCTGTCCGGTCGCGCCGCTCGGCAGCGACGCGCTCGACGAGCTGGCGTCGCAGGGCGCCCTGCGCCTGTCGGGGCACCCGATGCGCGGCCTCGGCAGGCTCCCCGCGGTGCTCGCGTTCGACCTGGCGCCGGCCGGGGCCGAGCGGTCCGCCCGCCTCGAGTCGCAGCTCGCGGAGCTGCACCCTCGGCTGGAGTCCAGGGTTCACGCCGTCGACGCCGGGGTGTTCCACGGCTACCTCGCGACGATCGTCGTGAGATGCGAGACCGTCCCGAGCTCCGAGCGCGTCCGGTCGGCGGTGCGCGACGCGGGCGGCCTCCGCCTGGCGCGCCGGAACGAGGTGGTCACGACCACCGACGCCGTCGAGCGCGGTTCGATCGTGTGCGGTGATCTTCAGGCCAGGCAGGGGTGGGTCAGCGCGTGGCTGCTGTCCGACGGGCTGGCGGTCGGCGCCGTCGCGGCGGTGCCGGAGCTGCTCCGCGACCTCACCGCGGGCTGAGCGGGACAGGCTCCAGCGGGCCGCCGGCGTCGGTGCCGTCACCGAGGCGCACGTGCCAGCGAGCGTTCACGTCATGTGGCCGCGAAAGGAACGTGACGAGCGCCCCGGCCACCCGCGCCTGCGGCGGGACGAACGTCAGGAAGAGACGGATCGCGGAGGCGTCGCGGGCGACCGTGAGGTGCCAGCCGCCGTCCGGCCCGATCCGGCCGTACTCCATCCCGCCGAACTCGCCGAGCTGCACGTCGCGCACCTCGGTTCCCTCGAACCGCAGCTCCACCCAGTTTCCCGTGGTCGCGAGCGCGCTCGCCTGTGCCGTCGGGTTGGTGAGCGTGAGCCGCACCGCCGTCGGCCCGGTCCAGGACGTGTCGACGCGCGGCCGCGGGTAGGGGCTCTCGCCGCGGAGGTACTCGAGGAACGCCGCGCGGCTCATGCCGAGCGTCGGCTCCGGGTTCGGAAGCCCCACGGTGTCCCAACCCTCCAGCAGAGGCCGGACCGGCCGCAGCAGGAGCCCGAGGTCTCGGTGGTACATCGCGGTGTCTACCATCTCGACCGTCACGCTCTGGCCGACCGCCAGCGGCACGCCGCCCCAGCTCACCGCTTTCCGGAGCCGGAACACGCTTCCCCGCTCGCCCGGCGTGAACGCCGCGGTCTCGCCGCTCGACAGGAGCGCGAGAGAGCCGCCGCCCGGCCCGGGCGAGGGCTCGGCGCTCGGCGCGACAACGATCGCGACGCGGTACGGCACCGGCGTGCCGTCGAGCACGTCGAGGGCGAGGAGGTCGTCGTGGAGAGTGGCCGCCGGAAACCCGAGAGCGGACGGGTTGCCGAACGCCACCGCGACCGGGCGGACGCGGGGCCACCCGCCCGGTGGCATGTGCTGCATCAGGTCCTGCGCCGGAAGCGCCAGCTCGACGGGCCGCTGCAGACGCGCCGCCACTTTGACCGCGAACTCCGGCAGCCCGGGGAAGTACTCCCGGGAGGCGAGAACGATGTCGTCCGCCCCCGCCACGCTGCGCTGGACGGGCGTGAGTTGGGTCACGAAGCTGTCGGGATCGCCGCTCGCCTTGCCCGAGCCCTCCACCCACACGAGGTAGGCGACCGGCCACCCCGCCAACGGGGAGAGGTCGGGCAGCTGAGCGAGCGTGAACCGCGACGAACCGGCCCCGATCTCGACCCGCCCGACCGGGAGGACGAACGCCCCCACGCCCTCGGCCCGCAGGGCGGTGAGCGTGCCCTCGTCCGGGACGCCGCTGAGGAGCCAGACCCGGTGGCTGAGCCGCCGCGGACCCTCTGCGGCGACGCCCGCGACCGCGAGCGCGAGAACGGCACACGTCGCTGCCAGCCGGATCCGCGCCATCGCCGTCATGCTACCAGTCCTGCGTTCTCTGCGGGAAGGTGATCCTGATCTCGAGCCCCCCGCCCACGTTGCGCGCCTCGATGGCGCCGCCGGCGCGCTCGGCGACGCGACGCACGACGGCGAGCCCGAGCCCGCTCCCCTCGCTGGTCGTGGAGAAGTGGGGCTCGAACAGTCTCCCGAGCAGGTCGCTGGCGACCCCGCCGCCGGTGTCGCGAACCGAGAGCACGACGCCCCGCTCGAGTTCGGTCACACTGATCACGACCTCGCCGGCCCGCCCCGCCAGGACGCGGGCGCTGTTCTCCAGGAGGTGGCGCAGCGCCCGCCGGATCCACTGGGCGTCCGCCGTGATCTCGGCGTCGTCGCCGGCGACGCGCACGACGACCCCGCGTTGCCGCAGCACCTCGTACTCGCCCGCCACCTCCGCCGCGAGAGCCCTGAGGCGGATCGGCTCGGGCTCCCACTGCTCGAGCGAGACGAGGTTCGAGAAGCTCTGGGCCACCTCGCGGAGGTGCTCGACCCTCTCCAGGATCTGCTGCGCGGCCACCTGGGCGACCGCCGTGACGGCGTCGGGGCCGCTCGCGAGCGCGGTCTTGAGCTCCTCCGCCCAGAGGCGGATCGGGGTCAGTGGGTTCTTGACCTCGTGGGCGGCGATGCGGGCGAGTTCGGCGAGCGAGGCCAGGCGCTCCGCCCGCGCCACGTCGGACAGATCCTCCATCACGACGAGGGCCCGCCCACCCGCCGAAGGGAGCGGGAGCGCCGTCACCCGCCACAACGACTCGGGCGAACTCACCGGGTGAACCGTGCCTTCCGCTCGCGTGCCGTCGCCGGCGCGCCGGACCAGGCGCGAGACCTCGGGCGCGAACCGGTCGGCGAGCCCAGCGATCGTCCGCTCGCCGGCGAGCAGCCTGGTGGCAGCCGGGTTGGAGAGGCCGACGTTGCCGTCGCGGTCGACGACGACGACGGCCGCCGAGAGCGTCCCGAGCACCGTCTCCAGCAGGTCGCGGCCGCGGCGGAGCTCCTCCTCGCGGCGCTGGACCTCGTGCGCCATCGCCGTGAAAGCGCGGCCCAGCGCCTGGACGTCCTCGTCGCCGCCGGTCTCCAGCGTCGCGACCGGCTCGCCGCGCTCCAGACGCCGCGCCGCGCCCACCAGACGGCGGAGCGGGCGCCCCAGCCTTCCGCCCAGCCGCTCGGCCGTGCCGAGGCCGACGAGCATCGCGAAGATGCCGGTGATGACGAACCACTCGCGCGGCGACGGGCTCCTGCCGAGGGCCTGCAGCCGCAGGCCGACCACGCCGACGACGACGGCATCGCCCCCTCCCATGGGTGCGAACACCCCGGTCTCGTCCCCCTCCATCACAACGAGAGGCTCCCGCCACCCGCGCACCGACCGCACGTACGCCTCGGGCGGAGGCAGCCAGGGGACCCTCCCCTCGGCGGCGAGGTCGGGACGGGTCGAGGAGACGAGCTTCCCGGAGCGGTAGACGGCCACCGCGCCGCCCAATTCGCGGACGAGCCACGAGGTGCCCTCCTCCCACCGCTCCGTCGAGAGCAGCTGGCTCACCGCGCGGGCGAGCTCCAGGCGCGCCTTTTGCTGCTGGCGAGCCCACTGCCTCGGGAGCAGCTGACCGAGAAGCAGGATCGGCAGCACCGCTGCCGCCACCGAGAGCACCCGCAGCCTCCCGCCGAACGTCCTGCGCCGGCCCCACCACCCGAGCCATCGCCTCCGCCTCTCCCACGGTGCGAGCGGGAAGACGCCCCACAGGGTGAGCGCGGCGAGCAGCAACCCTGCCTCGGCCATCGGCGGCCGCACCCAGGGGACCACCAGTACGCTGTCCCGATGCGCCCGGAGGTACGCGGCGAACTCGCGCTCGCCGATCCCGACGTCGGCCCAGATGTGGCCCGCGGCGAGCGCCCTCCCGACGATCGCCGGCGACAGCGGGCGGAACGTCGCGCCGCGGCTCCGCGGCGCCCCTGAGCGATCGACCACCGCGACGGGCACCTCGATCCCCGCCGCGTCGAGCCCGGCGAGGAGGTCGCTGGGCGAGGGCGGTGCCAGGATCGAAACCCGCCAGCCGTTCGGGAGGATGCGCGTCGCCAGCTCGCGGGGGATCCCCTCGTTCTCGATCGTGACCTCGCCCCAACTCCCGGCCAGCTCGCCAGCGGGGTCGGTGAGAACGAGGGAGGTTCCGGGCAACGCCTGAGCGAGCCCGAGCCAGTTCGCGAGCCGACCGAGAACCACGAGCCGCTCGCCCTGCTGCAGGCTCACCATCCGCACGGTCGCGTCCTCGGGCAGTTGCGTCAGCAGCGCGCGCGCCGGAGCCTCGATCTTGTCGAGCCGGGCGAGCGTCGCCTCGGTTGTGGCCACGGTCTCCGCCTTTCGGGCAGCCTCCTCCCCACCCACGACCAGCCCCGCCGCGACCAGCGCCGGGAGCACGAGGCCGCGTCCCGGCAGCCCCCACAGCGTGATCGCCGCAGCGCCCGCGCCGATCATCGCCGCGTCGGCGTTGACCACTCCGACGACGAGCGGGATCCACGCCGCAGCTCGCAGCGGCCAGCCGGCCGTGTGCGGCCTCGCCCCGAGGCCTCGCACGAGCGCCGCCAACGCCGCGACCAGCACCCAGCGCAGCGCACCGGGCCACAGGAGGCTCGCCGGCAGAGGCTCGATCCGAAGTGCGTCGAAGAGCCGCGGGAGCGCCCACGCCAGGCCGCCGACGGTCACCGCCCCGACGCCCCGCACCGGCCAGGCGTGGGGCAGGCGCGACGCGACGATGGCGGCGCCTGCGACGGCGGCGACGAGCCACCACCCCGCCTCTAGCCGACCCATGAGGAGCAGGGCGACCGCCCCGGCGCACAGCGCGGCTCCGGTCGCAACCCGACTCCCGATCGCGAGGACGACGACCACCGCGAGCACGACGAGCCCCGGGGCGCTCCACGCCACCGTCGGCGCGCGGTGGACCTCGAACGTGAGCGACCCGACGCCGGAACCGGCGGTTCCCGACTCATCGAGGACGGGCGCCGCGACGGCAGAGCGGCCGGCGCGGACGCCGAGCGCCTCGCGCGCACCCGCCTCGGGGATCGCGGTCCCCGCGAGCACGGCTCCGAGCGACCGCCCGTTCTCGAAGACGTTCTCCCGCCACCACACCCAGACCGTGCCGATCCCGGGCTCCGCGGCGACGGTCCTCTCGCCGAGCGGTCGCAGGTGCACGGGCAGGCGCGGCGTAGGTCCCGCCCACGCGACCGGGAGGCCGTGGCCGTCAACGACGACCAGCGCGTCGGTGCGGATCGGCATCGAGCGCCACGCGCCCGCGACCAGCGGAAACGGCGCCTCCGGCTCCGCCTCGCCGCCTCCGGGGTTGAGGATCCGGCGCAGGCGGGCGTCTTCGGCCAGCGCAGCCAGCGAGCCCTGCAGCTTCGCCGAGCGCGCGACCGCCCTCGCCGTGAATTCGGTCGGTCCCAGGCGCGCCGGGATCGCGACGTCGATCGCCACTCCCGCCGCGACGAGCACGGCGACCCACGGCGCCCGGCGGCCCAGGCGCGGCCACGCCGCGATCACGGCGACGACCGCAATCGGGGCACGCCACAGCAGCGAGAGCGGACCGAGGCCAGGCCACGGCCCGGCCGCCGCTGCGGCCACGAGCACCGCGCAGATCGCCGACGCGTTCAGCGCGAGCCGGCGCCCGGCAGCATCGGGATCTTCACCCCCGTGCGGCGTGCGCAGTCGATGGCCTCCTGGTACCCGGCGTCCACGTGGCGCATCACCCCGGTGCCCGGGTCGGTGGTCAGGACGCGGCCGAGGCGTCGCGCGGCCGCGTCCGTGCCGTCGGCCACCACTACCATCCCGGCGTGCTGCGAGTAGCCGATACCCACCCCACCGCCGTGGTGGATCGACACCCACGTGGCGCCGGCTGCGGTGTTGAGCAGCGCGTTGAGCAGCGGCCAGTCGGAGATCGCGTCCGAGCCGTCGCGCATCCCCTCGGTCTCGCGGTTCGGGGAGGCGACGGAGCCGGAGTCGAGGTGGTCGCGCCCGATCACGATCGGGGCCGAGATCTCGCCCTTGGCGACCAGGTCGTTGATGATCAGGCCGAACCGCGCGCGGTCCCCGTACCCGAGCCAGCAGATCCGCGACGGGAGCCCCTGGAAGTGAACGTGCTCCCGGGCCATCCGGATCCAGCGGCAGAGCGCCTCGTCGCGCGGGAACGTCTCGAGGATCGCGCGGTCGGTCCGGTAGATGTCCTCGGGGTCTCCGGAGAGCGCCGCCCAGCGGAACGGTCCTTTGCCCTCGCAGAACAGCGGGCGGATGTACAGGGGGACGAACCCGATCACCTCGAACGCGTTGGCGACGCCGGCCTTGAGAGCCTGGCCGCGGAGGTTGTTGCCGTAGTCGAAGGTGACTGCGCCGAGCACCTGGAGCTCGAGCATCGACCTCATGTGCTCCGTCATCGTCCGGTACGCCTCGGCCTTGTAGCGCTCCGGATCGGCGCGGCGAAGCTCGAGCGCCTGCCCGAGCGTCATTCGGTTCGGGACGTAGCCGTTGAGCTCGTCGTGCGCGGAGGTCTGGTCCGTGAGGACATCGGGGACGATCCGCCGCTCGATCAGCCGCGCGAGGAGGTCGGCAGCGTTGGCGACGACGCCGACCGAGCGCGCCTCGCCGCTCGCTTTGAGCGCCAGGGCGCGGTCGATCGCGGCATCGACCCCTTCCACCCTCTCGTCCAGGTACCCCGTCGCGAGGCGCTTGTCGATACGCGAGCCGTCCACCTCCGCGGCGAGGAACGTGGCCTCGTTCATCGTGGCGGCCAGCGGCTGCGCGCCGCCCATCCCCCCAAGGCCAGCCGTCACGACCAAGCGGCCACGCAGCTTCCCGCCGAAGTGCTTCCGCGCGGCCGCCGCGAAGCACTCGTAGGTGCCCTGGAGGATCCCCTGCGTCCCGATGTAGATCCACGACCCCGCCGTCATCTGGCCGTACATCGTGAGGCCGAGCGCCTCGAGCCGCCGAAACTCGTCCGAGGTCGCCCAGTGCGGTACGAGGTTCGCGTTCGCGATCAGCACCCTCGGCGCGTCGGCGTGTGTCGTGAACACCCCGACCGGCTTGCCGGACTGCACGAGCAGCGTCTCGTCGTCGCCAAGGTCCCGGAGGGCGCGCACGATCGCCTCGAAGCACTCCCAGCTCCGCGCCGCCCGTCCGCTCCCGCCGTACACCACCAGGTCCTGGGGGCGCTCCGCCACCTCGGGGTCGAGGTTGTTCATCAGCATCCGCATCGCGGCTTCCTGACCCCACCCCTTGCACGAACGCTGGCGACCCCTCGGAGCACGCACCGTGCGAGCCTCGGCCATCGCTCGACCTCCCGCTGCCGGGCGTCACGCCCTGGGCTGTCACATCGTAGCGCGTCCGGAGCGAACGGTCGCTCCCCGCGTTGTGAGCCCGCCCGTCACCTCGAACGCGCCCGCCGGCGCGGCGGCGAGCGCCTCGCGGGCCACGGAGGCAGCGAGGTCGGGGCGCGTCCAGAAGATCACGCTCCCGCCGCCCCCGGCGCCACACGCCTTCCCCGCCATCGCGCCCGCGCGGACGCCCGCGTTCAGGATCGCGTCGAGCGCCCGGTTGCTGACGGAGGGTGCCAGCGTGCGGCGGGCCGCCCACTCCTCGGCGATCGCGTGACCGACCCGCGCCTCGTCCGCCGCCAGCAGCGCTGCCCGGCACGCCGACGCCGCGCCGGCGATCGCGTCGAGGGCGCGCACCACTGACGCGTCCCCGTCGATCCGTGCGCGGTACACGTCCCAGTTCACCATGCCGGACGCGTGCGTGACGCCGGAGAACACGACCACGAGCCGGCGCGCGACCCATCCCGTGGCGACCGCGAGGCGCTCCACCCTCTCGCCTCCCGGTTCGAGGTGGATGGCGAGCACGCCGCCGGTCGACGCGGCGACGTAGTCCTGCACGCCCGTCGGCACCCCCAGGACGCGCGCCTCGAGGTCACGCAGCAGCGAGACGAACCTGGGCGGGGGGATGCGGCGGCCCACGAGCGCCAGGCACGCGCGGCCGAGTGCGACCGCGAACGCCGAGGATGCCCCGAGCCCCGAGCCGACCGGAGGCTGATCGAGGACCTCGACCGCGAACCCGCCTTCCGGCACCACGTGGAACCCGACCGCGGCCGTCAGGTGGCGTCCCGCGTCCGCTCGCGTGAGCGTCAGCGGCGGGGCGGACGGCGCCACGTGCCGGATGCACCCCGCCGGCGCGCCGCCCGGGGTCAACCTCACCTTCACGCCCATCCGGAGGGCGGCGTTGACGGTGGTCGAGCCGGGATGGAGGCAGTAGATCGGCCAGAGGTCCAGGGTGCCGCCCGCGAGGTCCACGCGCGCCGGTGCGAACACGACGATCGGGCCCCGGACACCGGGGCGTGGGCTGCGGCGGCCGCGCGTCGCGCTAACCATGAATGGGGGCCGGAGCGGAGGCTTGCAGAGCGGCGACCCGGCCCTCAGGGAGCGGCCCCGGGCGCTCCAGCAGCGGGAGCACGGCGCCGGCCCAGCGGACGAACGCGGGTTGCTCGCCCTTCGGGAGGGGCGGGGCGGGATCTCGTCCGATCCCGGCCGGGTTCATGTGGCGGCCGTTCTGGGTGACACGGTAGTCGAGGTGGGGGCCGGTCGCGAGGCCGGTCGCGCCCACGTACCCGATCACCTGCCCCTGCTCCACCCGCGCACCCTCGCGGATCCCGGCTGCGAACCGGGAGAGGTGCATGTACGTCGTGACGTAGCCACCTGCGTGACGGACCTCGACGGCGTTCCCGCCCCCGCCGTGCCACCCCCGGAACGACACCACGCCGTCCGCCGTGACCATCACCGGGGTCCCCACCGGGGCGCCGTAGTCCACGCCCCAGTGCGGGAGCCTCACGCCCAGGACGGGGTGGAGGCGCGACACCGAGTACCTGGACGTCACGCGCGAGAACTTGAGGGGGGCGCGCAGGAACTGCTTGCGGAGCGGGTTCCCGCGCTCGTCGTACCAGGACGGCTTGCCGCCCGCAAAGGCGTACCGAACGGCGGTGAAGCGCTTCCCGCGGTTGGTGTAGCTCGCAGCGACGACCGGGCCGTACGTGACCACGCGCCCCCCGCTCCTCACCCGCTCGACGAGCAACGCGAAGGCGTCGCCGCTGCGGACCTCACGATGGAAGTCGATGTCCCACTGAAACAGGTCCGCGAGGTCGAGGGCCAGCGTTTCGCTCTCCCCGGCCGCCGTGACGGCGTCGAACAGGCTCGACTGGACCGTTCCCGCAACCACGACGAGCTCGCGCTCGACCGCGCGCTCCTCACGACGCGCCGTGATCGAGTCGCCGGTACGCTCGGCCACGATCGTGGCCCGCCAGTCGGGGGTGAGGCGCAGCACCCTCACGGCGCCGTGAACGTCGACATCCGCCTGCGCCAGGAGGCCAGTCGGGAGCGCGCGCGGATCCACGTGGCTCCGGACCGCCGCGAGCCATGCCTGGACCTCCGAGCCGCCGATCCCGAGCCGCTCCATCAGCTGGCCGAGCGTCTCTCCGCCGCCGAGGACGTCCTGGCGCACGATCGTCGGGGAGGCGAGCGGGGCGACGGTGAGGAGCGGACGCGGGCGGGCGCTCCCTTCCTCGGTCGGCGCCGCGACCCGGGCGAGCAGGAGGACGAGGAACGCCAGCGCGGCGAGACAGCGCTCCGCGACGCTCACGACCTCATCCCGAGGGGCGCCGCCGCCCCGAGTCCGGTGACCCGCATGACCGGCACATGCTAGCAAACGGCGAAGAGGCCCCGCGCGAGCGGGGCCCCAGGCGCGGTGTCCGTTCGCCGGAGGAGGAACCTAGTGCACCAGCGTTCCGAGCGGGTGGGTACCGCCGTGGCCGAACAGCGTCTCGATGTCGAGGTTCTCGGACCGCAGCCGGTGCGGCCTGTGGTGAAGGTAGTTGTAGCGCACGCCGTACGAGAGCAGCGCCTTCTCGAGCAGCCGCCTCCCGCGGTACAGCCTCGACATCACGGTCCCGACGGGGATCGCAAGGATGTCCGCGATCTCCTTGTAGGCGTACCCCTCGATGTCCGCGAGCAATACGACGACCTTGTAGTTGTGCGGAAGCGCCACAAGGGCGCCCCGGACCTCCGAGTCGAGCGTGGACTCCATCAGCTCGTCCTCCGGCGTCCGCGTCGCCTTGGCGTCCGTCGAGATCACCGCGGACTCGAACGTCTCCTCGAGCTCCGCGAAGTCCACCTGGGCGGGGAGCAGCTTGCGCCGCCTGTACTCGTTGATGAACGTGTTCTTCAGGATCTTGAACAGCCACGCCTTGAGGTTCGTGCCCGGCTGGAACGACGCGTAGTGCCGGTACGCCTTCAGGAACGTCTCCTGCAGGAGGTCCTCGGCGTCCTCCGTGCTCCGCGTCAGGCGCAGAGCGGTCTTGAACAGCTGATCGCGGTAGGGAAGCTCGGCATCCTGAAAGTCCCAAGAACCTTCGTTGCTCATGCTCGCCTCCACGGCGGCTGATCGTAATTGAGTCAGAGTTCAAATGTCAAGACCTTGACAAAACATGGACGCCGTCGCACCGCCTCCGGCGTGACCGCCGTCACGCCGGGGTGCGGATCGCCCCCTCCGGCGCCCGCCGGCCCCCGGGCCGGTCCTGGGATTGGGCCGTTATCTATCTCAATGGAAAGGTGTTACGATCCTGGAGCGGAGATACCTCCGGCCCGCCGCTCGGGCGGGCCGGACCGGTGGAGACCCGGGAAGCGGGCCGGTGCTCCCCGGGAGGGGATCTTCGGGGCACCGGCGCGGCACCGCCGGCCGCGCGCAGCGCCCGGCGCGCCGGTCACTTGCCGAGGATCATGAAGGCGATGACCAGGGCGTAGATCACGAGCGACTCGATGAACGCGACGCCCAGGAGCATCGTGATGCGGACCGGGCCGGCCGCGCCCGGGTTGCGCCCCATGCTCGTGCACGCCGACGCCACCGCTCGGGCCTGGCCGAACGCACCCGCGAACGCGGCGACGCCGAGCACGAACGCGGCGGCTATGAACTTCCAGACGTCGCGCATCACCGGCGCAGCCGCCCCCGCCTCGTCGGCCGCGAGCGCCGGCGCCGCCATGCTCAGCAGCACGAGGCCGACCATCACAACCAGAATCTGCTTCCTCATCGAAGTTCCTCCTCCGTCGTTTTCTCTCTCTAGTGCTCCTCGGCCACGGCCCCGGAGACGTAGACAGAAGTCAGCATGATGAAGATGAACGTCTGGATCGTCGCCCCCAGCAGCCCCAACCCCATCATGGCCGGGACGAACAGCGGCACGATGACGAGGAACATCCCCATCGCGGTGTGCTCGCCGAAGATGTTGCCGAACAGCCGGAGCGCGAGCGACAGCACGCGCGCGAGGTGCGAGATGATCTCGATCGGCGCCATGAGCGGGGCGAGCCACCACACGGGTCCGGCGAACTGCTTGGCGTACCCGAGCGGGCCGTGCCGCCGGATCCCGGCGATGTTGTAGAACAGGAACGTGGTGAGCGAGAGCGCGAACGTCGTGCTCGTATTGGCTGTCGGAGGCTGCAGGAAGAAGATCAGGCCGAAGAAGTTCGAGACGAAGAGAAAGAACGTGAGGCCGGCGACGAACGGCACGAAGTCCTTCCCGCGGCCGTGCCCGATCACGTCGTCGGTGAGGTTCGAGATGCCGGAGAGGAGCAGCTCCAGGCATTGCTGGACGGTCGAGGGGCTCTCGAGCGAGTAGCTTCGCCGCGCCCAGATCAGGAGCGCGGCCACGAGTGCGACCACCAGCAGCGCCATGACGACGTGGTCGGGCAGCCAGACGCCGGCGTCGCCCTCCAGCCCCATCGCCCGCTGCCACCCGGCGGACGGGGCGCCCAGGAGCACCGCCAGCAGCGCATTCACCGGACGGAACAGGATCGAGAACTCGTGGTGCACCCGACTTCACCCCTCTCGAGGGCCGCGGTCCGCGACGCCCGCGCCGGCGATGCCGAGCGCGACGAGGAAGCACGCGACGCCGACAGCCACGGCCCACAACTCGATGCGCTCGCGCATCAGGTACAGGACAACGAACAGCAGACCCCAGAGAGCCCACCGCGCGGCCAGCAACCAGGCGGCGGCCCGCGTCACGCGCGGCTTCCCCGGCTGGAGCATCCCCGCGAGCAAACCCTCCAGCCAGAGCCCGTTGATGATACCGACCGCAGCGGTGACGGTCAAGGCGAGCGCGCTCCACGGTTTCCCCAGCCAGTTCACCACCCCGGCCGCCGCCAGCGTCACCGGCGCAGCGACCGCGAGAGCCCGCCTGCCGATCGTCCTACGGGTTCCCATCGCGCTTCCGGCTCTCCTCGTCCTCCTCACGGCCGATCCGGACGGCGATTCGAAACGCGTTCACGAACCCGCCCGCGATCCCGAACACGCTGAACACCACGGTGAGCCAGGGAGAGGTCCCGAAGACGCGGTCGAGCCAGCGCCCCCAGAAGTAGCCGATCGCGATCGCGATCGGGAAGGCGAGCCCCAGCGAGGAAGCGTCGGCGATGCGACGGAACGACGCAGCCGCGCGCTTCCGCCCGCTCGCGCTCACCGAAGCCCCAGCACCCCCACGGTAGCTTTCGCCGCCGCAAGGAACGGCGCGGGCAGCACCCCGATCACCAGCACGGCGGCACCGCAAGCCCAGATCACGCGCTCGGTCCACGGCGCCGCCACGAGCGCGGCGGGTTCCGCGTCCTGACCTTCGCGCAGGTACATCTGGAGCACGATGCGAAAGTAGTAGTAGAGCGAGACGGCGGACATCAGCACGGCGAGCACGACGAGCGCGACGTAGCCGGCGTTGACCGCGGCCGCGAACAGGTAGAGCTTCCCCATGAACCCGGCGGTCGGCGGGATCCCGCCGAGCGAGAGCATGAACAGCAGCATCCCGAACGCCGCGAGGGGATGCTTGCGGGCGAGCCCTGCGTAGTCCTGCACGGTTTCGCCCGCGTACTCGCGCGACTCGAGCATGATCACGAAGCCGAACGCACCGAGGTTAGTCACCGTGTACACCAGCATGTAGAACAGCACGCTCTGCGTCCCGGCCTGCCCGCCGGCGACCAGCCCGACCAGGGCGTACCCGGCGTGCGCGATCGAGGAGTACGCGAGCATCCTCTTCACGTTGTCCTGGGTGAGCGCGGCGATGTTCCCCCAGATCATGGTCAGTGCGGCCGCGCCCCCGACCAGCCACCGCCACTGGCCCTCGAGCGGGCCGAGCCCGCCGACGAACACCCGCAGGAAGATCGCGAATGCGGCCGCCTTCGGGCCCACGGACATAAACGCCGTGATCGGCGTCGGGGCGCCCTCGTACACGTCCGGCGTCCAGACGTGGAACGGAACAGCCGCGACCTTGAAGAGGAACCCGCACGCCAGCAGCGCCACGCCGACGAGGGTCGCCGCCGATGCGCGCCCCTCCCCCACCGACCGCGCGAGCGCCGCCAGGTCCAGGGTCCCCGTGGTGCCATAGATCAGCGACAGGCCGTAGAGCAGGATCCCTGACGACATCGCGCCAAGCACGAAGTACTTCGTGGCGGCCTCGTGCGACTTCACCTCGCGCCGGAAGTAGCCGGCGAGAACGTAGGTCGACAACGCCATCAGCTCGAGGCCGACGTAGATGGTCGCCAGGCTCGTGCCCGAGGCCATCGTCATCATGCCGACCGTCGCGAATAGGATCAGCGCGTTGTACTCGCCCGGGCGGGCGTCGTTCCGCTTCAGGTAGTCCAGCGAGAGGAGAACTACGAGCGCAGACGAGAGGAGGAAGAGCGCCTTGAAGAACACCGCGAAGTGGTCGAGCGCGAACATGCCGGAGAAGAGACGCGCGGCCGGGTCGGTCGACGTCGCGGCCAGCCAGAGAGCGACCGCGGTGGCGGCAAGCGCGAGGATCGTCCACCCGCCGAGCGCGTCCTGCCGCTTGGTGCGGGACGCCAGCCCTGCCAGAAGCACGACCATGCCGAGCGTGGCCAGGACGAGTTCCGGCAGCAGCGCGAGCAGGTCGGCGCGCATCGCTTACTGCTCCTGGCCCCGGCCCGTCGGAGGCGCGACGGGAAGTTGCGCCACCGGCCTGTTCAGGTAGTCGGGATGAACCGCCTCCACGACGCGCTGGATGGACGGCTCCAGGATCCGGAAGAACGGCTTGGGGTACAGCCCGATCCAGAAGCAGAGGACGACGAGTGGGATCAGCGTCCACTGCTCGCGCAGGTTGACGTCCCTGAGCGTCTTGTTCTCCGCATGGGTGATCTCGCCGAAGAACGCGCGCTGGTACATCCACAGCATGTACGCGGCGCCGATCACGATGCCGGTGGCGGCGATCACCGCCCACCACACCTTGTAGTTGAAGGCACCGACGAGAATGGTGAACTCGCCGACGAACCCATTCAGCGTGGGAAGTCCGATCGACGCCATTGTGATGATCATGAAGAGCATCGCGTAGACCGGCATGACCTTCGCGAGACCGCCGTAGTCCGCGATCATGCGAGTGTGGCGGCGCTCGTAGATGATCCCCACGAGCAAGAAGAGCCCGCCGGTCGAAAGCCCGTGGTTGATCATCTGGATCACCGACCCCGTGAGCCCCTGCGGGTTGAGCGCGAACATCCCCAGCATCACGAAGCCGAGGTGCGACACCGACGAGTACGCGACCAGCTTCTTCATGTCCTTCTGAGCCATCGCGACGAGGCCGCCGTAGACGATCCCGATGATCGCCAGGAGACCCATCCACCCGACGGCCTGCCGGCTCGCGTCGGGCAGGAGCGGGAGCGAGAACCGGATGAACCCGTACGTCCCCATCTTCAGGAGGACGCCGGCCAGGATGACCGAGCCGGCCGTCGGCGCCTCGACGTGCGCGTCCGGCAGCCAGGTGTGGAACGGGAACATCGGCACCTTGATCGCGAAACCGACGAAGAACGCGAGGAACACCCAGAACTGCAGCCCGGCCGGGATCTGCGGCGCGATCTTGAACAGCTCGGTCACGTCGAACGTCGGCGCGTTTCCGAGGCCGGGCAGCCCGATCGCCTTCAGGCCCGTCGAGTTGTAGAAGTAGAGCGCGAGGATGCCGACCAGCATCAGCACCGAGCCGACCAGGGTGTAGAGGAAGAACTTGATCGCCGCGTACAGCTTGCGCGGCCCACCCCAGATGCCGATCAGGAAGTACATCGGCACCAGCATCGCCTCCCAGAACAGGTAGAAGAGGATGAAGTCGAGGGAGATGAAGACCCCGAGCATCCCGGTCTGCAGGAGCAGCAGGAAGACGTAGTACTCCTTCTGCCGGTGTGTGATCGCCGAGAACGACGAGTAGACCGCGATGAACCCGAGCAGCGTGGTGAGGAGGATCAGGAGCACCGAGATGCCGTCCACGCCGACGTGGTACTTGGCGCCGACCGCCGGAATCCACTCGTGCACGTAGGTGAGCTGGAAGGCGGGACCGGCGGGATCGTAGACGAACCAGAGCGGGACCGAGAGGAGGAAGTCGACGCCGGCGACGACCGTGGCCACGACCTTGATCGCCTTCGACTGCTCCTGCTTGAGCAGGAAGATAATCACGAACGCGCCGAGGAGCGGCACGTAGCAGATGACGTTCAGCAGGTTGATTGCAAAGCCCATCGCATCCCCCTCAGAAGCAGCTGACAGCCGACGGCTCACAGCTCACAGTTCCCCCAACCACCCGAGACCGCCCGTGCCGCTCGCCTCTGGCTGTCAGCTGTCGGCTGTGAGCTGTCAGCCACTCGGAGCCCGTGTGCCGCCGCGAATCTGGCGAGTGGTCCATCCGTCTACCGTCCCAGCCAGAGGGCGGCGGCGACCATGAGGGCGACCCCCATGGTCATGATCAGTGCGTACCCCTGGACCACGCCCCACTGGACGCGGCGCAGCAGCCGACTCGCCCAGCCGTAGGCGTCGGCCACGAGGTTCACGAGCCCGTCCACCACGTTGAGGTCGAAGAGTCCCGAGAAGAACGAGGCCCCGACCGTGAGGTGCCGCGTCCCGTTCACCGCGCCGTCCACCACGCGGGCGTCGAACTCCCACGACCCCTGCGCGAGCTTCATCGTGCCCGCGACGACGGTCGCGTTGTACGCCTCGTCGACGTAGTACTTGTTGGCGACGGTTTGATAGAGGGTGGGGAAGCGCTCGGTGAAGCGCTTCGGGCGGGTGAAGGCGTCCGGCCCGAAGTACCACCGGGTCGCGAGCAGGATCCCTCCCACCGCCACCCCCACCGACAGCGCGATCAGCAGCCACTCCATCCCGAACGAGGTCGCATACCCCTCCACCTCCACCGTCGCCGCCACCGGGTGCAGGAGCCCCTCGAACCAGTTCCTCCCTGCCCCGAACATCCCCATCCCCAGGAACCCCACCACGATCGACCCCACCGCCAGCACCCGCAGCGGGACGGTCATGCTCGCAGGTGACTCGTGCAGGTGGTGCGCCTGCTCAGCCGTCCCCCGGAACTCCCCGTGGAACGTCATGTGCACCGCCCGGAACATGTAAAACGCCGTCACGAACGCCCCCACCACCCCGAGCACCCACAGCACCAGGTACACCCGCCCGTACCCGTGCAGGTCCCCCGCCCCCGCCGCAAACACCTTCGCCAGGATTTCGTCCTTGGAGAAAAACCCCGCCAACGGCGGAATCCCCGCCAGCGCCAGCGTCGCCACGAGGAACGTCCAGTACGTCGTCGGCAGCTTGCTCTTCAACCCCCCCATCTTCCGCATGTCCTGCTCACCTGAGCACGCGTGGATCACGCTGCCACTGCCCAGGAACAGACACGCCTTGAAAAACGCGTGCGTGAACACGTGGAAGATCGCCGCCGCAAACGCCCCCGCCCCCGCCCCCAGAAACATGTACCCCAACTGGGAGACGGTGGAGTAGGCGAGCACCTTCTTGATGTCGTTCTGCGCCAACCCGATCGTCGCCGCGAAGATCGCCGTCAACCCCCCCACACCCGCCACCACCACCATCGCCACCGGCGAGAGCCGGAAGATCGCGTTCGCCCGCGCCACCATGTACACACCCGCCGTCACCATCGTCGCCGCGTGGATCAGCGCCGACACCGGCGTCGGCCCCGCCATCGCGTCCGGCAGCCACACGTACAGCGGCAGCTGCGCCGACTTCCCGATCGCCCCCACGAACAGCAGCAGCGCGATCGGCGTC
>DATKLI010000035.1:0-23333 GCA_035542455.1 Thermoanaerobaculaceae bacterium | reverse complement strand
GGAGCCGGGTCCTCGTCGTGACGCCCGGCCGTCAGCGCGACTGGAGCGATGCGGGGATCGCGCAGTGGGTGTACGCGGGTCGCGGGCTCACCGTCGTGGGCACACCCGAGTTTCCGGACGCGGACGCGCTCCGGCCGGACGAGGTCGTCGTGGTGAGCGCAGAACAGCGCGCGCTGCGGGACGGCGAGGTGGAACGTCTGCGGGAGCTGGCAACGGCCGCCGACGCGGGCGGGACGCTGCGGCTGCGGGTGGGCCGGTCCGGAAGGGTGGTGGTGGGGTCGTTCGTGGCAGGCCGCGAAGTCGGGACCACCACCGGAGGACCGTGAGCGCGCCGGGTACGCCCTCGGCGGACGGCGAGGTTCGCGCCCCGGAGCGCCGGGAGGTGGGTGGCGCTCCGAGGGCGGAGGTCCTCGCCCGCCCGCTCAGTCCATCTGACGGCGCAGGTACGTCGGTGTGTCGAGCTCGGAGAAGTTCCCGACGTTGACGCCGTAGTCGGTCGGGAGGTTGGCCGGCAGGTACGGACTCGCCGGCTCGGCCTGCCTCGCCTCGCGCACAGGCTCCTTCGCGAGGACTCGGTCCGCGGGGCGCACGGGCCGCTCCTCGCCGGTCGCGCCGAAGCCGGTCGCGACCACAGTCACCTGGATCTTCGCCGTGAGCTCCTCACGCTGGCCGTACCCGAACAGGAACAGGCAGTCCGGCGAGCACCGCTTGGCGATGTACTCTGCGGCGTCGTTGATCTCGGTGATCGTGGTGTCGGGCCCGCCGACGAAGTTCACGAGCACCCGTTGGGCGCCCTCCAGCGACGCCTCCTCGAGGAGCGGTGAGGAGAACGCCTGCTGAGCCGCCTCGATCGCCCGGTGCTCGCCCTGACCCTGGCCGATCCCCATGAGCGCCATGCCGCCGCCCCTCATCACGGTCTCGACGTCCGCGAAGTCGCGGTTGATGATCCCGGTCTCGTTGATGATGTCGGAGATCCCCTGGACGCCGTGGCGCAGCGCCTCGTCGGCGAGCTGGAACGCCTGCTCAACCGACACCTGCGGGCCGACCATCTGCAGGAGGCGTGAGTTGGGCACCGTGATCAGGGTGTCCACGCACTTCCCGAGCTCCTCGATCCCCTTGTCGGCGATCCGCGCCTTGCGCGTGCCCTCGAACGCGAACGGCTTGGTCACGACGGCGACCGTCAGCGCGCCCGCGTCGCGCGCCAGGTTCCCGATGACGGGCGCCGCCCCCGTCCCCGTGCCCCCGCCCATCCCCGCCGCGATGAACACCATGTCCGCGCCCTCGAGACACTCGATGAGCTCGTCGGTCCGGTCGAGTGCCGCGCGGTTTGCGGCATCGGGGTCGCACCCCGCCCCGAGCGCCTTGCCGCGCGAGTTCGGGGTGACGAGCTGGAGCCGCACGCCGGCGTTGCTGGCGCGCAGCGCCTGGCCGTCGGTGTTGACCGCGATGAACTCGACGCCCTTGATTCCGGCGGCGATCATCCGGTTCACCGCGTTGCTGCCGCCCCCGCCGACGCCGACGACCTTGATCATGGCCGGCGACGACTCGTCGGCGATCGTGATCGCGGGCACCTTGGCACCCCTCGAATCGTCGAACGTGATCATTCTCCACCTCCCCTTTTCGCAAGGAACTTGCGTGAGATTCGTGACCAGAGACTCCCCCGGCGCCGCCGCTCCCGCACTACGGGCAGGGCGGACGGGAGCAGCAGGTTCCGCCCGTGGACGAGGAGCCCGACCGCGACCGCGGGCGAGCGGGCGGGCAGCTCCGAGCTGGCGAGCAGGTGCGTCGCGTCCGGGACGCCCTCGAGCTCCCCGAGGCGCGCCCGCTTCACGAAAACCTCCTCGGCGAGGGCGGCGAGGCCCTCGAGGTGTGCACCCCCCCCGGAGAGCACGACGCCGGTGCACGGAGCGTCCTGCGGGATCTGGCGCCACACCTCCGCGGCGATCAGCTCGAACGTCTCCTGCATCCGCAGGCGAATCGTCTTGCACAGCTCGCGGCGGGAGATCACGTGGCTGCCGCGTCCCTCGATCGTCGGGACGGAGATCGTCTCCTCCTCCCCGACGTCGGCGAGCAGCATGGTGCCGGCCTCCCGCTTCGCCGTCTCCGCGCCGGCCGCAGTGGTCTGGAAGCGGTGCACGAGGTCGTCGTTGATCTTGTTGCTCCCGATCGGGAAGCAGCCGGCCGCGAGCAGCTTGTCGCTCGAGTAGGCCGCGTAGCTCGAGGTGCCGTAGCCGACGTCGATCAGGATCGACCCGAGCCTGCGCTCGTCCGCGGTGAGAGTCGCGTTCGCGGCGGCGACCGGGGCGAAGAGGAACTCCTCCACCTCGAGTCCTGCCTCGTTGATCGCCTTCTCGAGCGTCCGCACCGGGTTCTCCTGGCACGCGAGGACGTACGCGTCCACCGCAAGGTGCCGGCCGACCATCGACTGCGGGTCGACGATCCCGTCCTGGTCGTCGAGCGCGTACGTCGGCGACATGACGTTGAGCACGGTGTGGCCGGCCGGCAGCGGCTGGCGTCGCACGGCCTCGTGCAGCGTCTCGAGGTCGGCGAGCGTGACCTCGCGCTCCCGGGCACCCATCGCGATCGCGGCGCGCGTGAGCCTGCCGCTCACGAAGATCCCCGCCACCGAGACCAGCACCTTCTCGACCGGAAGCTTCGCCATGAGCTCGGCTTCCTCGGCCGCGGCCTTGATGGCCGCCACCACGGGCTTCATCTGGACGACCTGGCCGGAGCGCATCCCGCTCGACGGTGCGAGGCCGACGCCGCGGATCACCATCTCGTCGCACTCGGAGAGCTCGGAGATCAGCGCCAGGACGCGGTGGTTCCCGACGTCGAGGGATGCGATGATCCTCGGACCCTGGGCCATCACCCCTCCTCCGGTGCGGGGGGCGCCGGGAGCACCGCCACGCGTCCCGCGATCCGGGCGTCGAGACGCAGCGGGGCGGGGTGTCGTGCGGTCCACGCGGCCAACACACGGCGCGCCTCGGCCAGCGCGCCGGGCAGATCCGGGTCGGCGAGGATCACGGGCGCGGTGCCGGCGAAGTGGAGGGCGACGTCGTGCGGACCGACTCGGTCGGCCCGCTCGAGCTTTCCGCCCCACGCGCGCTCGAGCGCGGGCACCGCCGCGAGGACCGCCCCGCGCTCCTCCGTGTACGGCGCGAACCCGTCGATCACGAGGAGCGACGAGTTCGCCTGGGCCGGCGCCAGGAGACGGCCCTCGCCGTCGACCAGGCGCCGGACTCCCGCGTCCAGCGCCACCGCGACCGGCACCCGCTCGACGACGGTGCAGGAGACCACGCCGTCGAGCGAGATCCTGACGCTCGCATCGGCGACCCAGGGGATCGCCCGCACGGTCGCCCTCAGGGTAGAGGCGCGCGCCGCAATGGCGGGGCCGCCGAGCGCCGGCCGGAGCGCGGACTCGATGTCGCTCGCCGGGAACCTGTGCGTCCCGGACACCCGGAGCTGGCGCACCTGGAGCGCTGCGGCCAGCGTCGTCGTGAGCGCGACCGCCGCCAGCGGCGGCACGACTCTGCCGGCCACCCTGCGGAGCATCCGCCGGTGCCGAACCGGGCCGCTCACGCGGTCCCCCCCGTCAGCCACGTCTCGCCGAGCTGCACGACGTTCCCTGCGCCGAGGGTCAGGAGGACGTCACCGGGCCGCAGCAGGTCGTCGAGGACCGTGAGTGCGTCCGCGAACGACGACACCGCGACCGCCTGCCGGTGGCCGGACCGCTTGGCCGCGGCGACGACGAGGTCGTGGGTGACGCCTGCGATCGGCTGCTCGCGCGAGGGGTAGATCGGCAGCACGACGACCACGTCGGCGCCCAGGAGGGCGTCGCCGAACTCCCTGGCGAAGTCCCGCGTTCGCGAGAACAGGTGAGGCTGGAACGCGACCACCAACCGCGCATCGGGGAAGCTCTGCCTCGCGGCTTGGAGCGTCGCCACGATCTCGCTCGGGTGGTGAGCGTAGTCGTCGACGAGGACGACGCGGTTGCGGACGCCCTTGCGCTCGAACCGGCGGGCGACACCGGTGAACGCGCCGACGGCCGCCGCAACCGTGCTGAACGGGACGCCGACCTCGAGCGAGGCCGCGGTCGCGCCGAGCGCGTTGACGAGCATGTGGCGGCCTGCGAGCTGGAGCCGGAGCTCGCCCGCCTCGCGGCCGCGCACCACGACGGTGCACGCCGACCCCGACTCGGAGAGGCGGATTGCACGGCCGTGAATGTCGGCCTGGGGGGAGAACCCGTACGTCACGGTTCGGCGCTCGAGGCGCGGCAGGAGCCGGCGTACCCCGCCGTCGTCGAGGCAGGCGATCGTGGCGCCGTAGAAGGGCACCCGGTTCGCGAACGTCACGAACGCGTCCTCCATCGCTTCCACGGAACCGTACGTGTCGAGGTGCTCCGCCTCGACCGTTGTGAGGAGTGCGAGGACCGGGAACAGGGCGAGAAACGACCTGTCGAACTCGTCGGCCTCGCACACCAGGTACTCCGAACGGCCCAACCGGGCGTGTGCGCCGAGGAAGTGCATCCGGCCGCCCACGACCACGGTCGGATCAAGCCCCGCGCGCGTGAGGACGAACCCCGTGAGCGAGGTCGTGGTCGTCTTGCCGTGTGTCCCCGCCACCGCGATCCCCCACTTGAGGCGCGAGAGCTCCCCGAGCATCTCGGCCCTGCGAATCACCGGGATCCCGAGCCTGCGCGCCGCCTCGACCTCGGCGTTGTCGAGCCTCACGGCGGAGGAGATCACCAACACCTGGACGCCGTCGAGGTGGCGGGGCGCGTGCCCGACGTCGACCCTGATCCCCAGCTTCTCGAGCCGCATGGTCGTCTCGCTGACCGCGAGGTCGCACCCGGAGACGGTGAACCCCTCGCCGTGCAGGAGCTCGGCGAGACCGCACATCCCGACGCCGCCGACGCCGAGGAAGTGGAGGTGGCGGACGTGACCGAAGTTCATCGGTGCCCCCCCGCGTCTCCGCCCGCCGCGGCGACCACCAGGGCTGCGACCGACCTCGCGGCGTCCGGCCGCGCGAGACGGGCCGCCGCGCGTCCGCGCTCCACGAGGTACTCCGGCGCTGCGAGCAGCCGTCCGAGGGCGGCCGCGAGTGCGGCGGGCGTCGCCGCGCGCTCCTGCAGGACCTCGCCGGCGCCCGTCGCCGCGTACTGCTCGGCGTTGACCAGCTGGTGGCCGTGCGCAGCGGCGGCGAACGGCACCAGCACCGCGGCGCGGCGCGCCGCCGCCAGCTCGGCGATCGTCAGCGCGCCCGCGCGGGCCACGACGAGCGCCGAGCCCTCCAGCGCCTCGGCGGGCCGCTCGAGGAATGGGACGACCGTCGCCTCGACGCCCAACGAGGCGTACCGTTGCCGCACCTGGTCGGCCCACCGTGCGCCGGCCTGGTGGACGATCCGCGGCAGACTCGCCGCGCGGGCGAGCTCCGCGAACGCCGCCGGCACCACGCCGTTGAGGAACGCCGACCCCTGACTCCCACCGAGCACCAGCACCGAGAGCCGCGCCAGCGGCGGTACGGACACCGCGAAGAACTCGCCTCGCACCGGGTTCCCGGTCCAGCGCGCGGGCAGCGACGGGAACGCTGCCAGCGCGGCCTCGAATCCGCACGCGACGGCGACGGACCACGGCGCGAGGAAGCGGCTCGTCAGTCCGGGGAGCGCGTTCTGCTCCTGGAGGATCACCGGCACGCCCAGCATCCCCGCCGCCAAGGCGCCGGGCATCGAGGCGTACCCGCCGACGGCGAGGACCGCGGCCGCACCGCGCCGCAGGAGGAACGACGCCGCCTGGAACACGGCGGGCGCGAGCTGGAGAGCGGCAGTCGCCTGGGCCGCGTGCGAGCGCGCCACGGCGCCGCTCACCGCCAGCAGCCGGATCGGGATCCCTGCCTCGGGCACGCGGGTCGCCTCGAGACCTCGCCGCGCTCCCAGCCACGACACGCGTGCGCCGGAGTGGGTGAGCTCGGCCGCGACCGCCAGCCCCGGGAAGAGGTGGCCGCCAGTTCCGCCGCCGGCGATCACGACCTCGCTCACGCGCCCTCCTTTCCGATGTTGAGGAGGAGGCCGATCGCGGTCAGCGTGAGCATCACGTCGGACCCTCCCGCCGAGAGGAGTGGCAGTGGGAGCCCCTTGGCGGGGAGGAGCTTGACGCAGACCGAGACGTTGAGCAGCGCCTGGACGCCGATGGTGACGGCGAGGCCGCTCGCGAGCAGCGCGGCGGGGGCGCTGCTCGCCCGGCCGGCGGCCCCGAGCGCACGACCGACGATCACGCCGAGCAGCGCGAGCGTCCCCAGGGTACCGACGAGCCCGAGCTCCTCGCCGATCACCGCGAAGATGAAGTCCGTGTGCGGCTGCGGGAGGTAGAACAGCTTCTGGAGGCTCGAACCCAGCCCGCGCCCGACAAGGCCGCCGCCGCCGATGGCGATCAGCGACTGCTGGACCTGGTAGCTGGTCTCCCCGAAGAACGTGCGCAGCCGCTCGACACGGTACGGCCGGATCACGGCGAACACCGCGAACACGAGGACGGCGGCGCCCGCCATCGCGGCCAGGGGCCGGAGCGGGACGTCCGCGATGAGCAATATGCACGCGGCGGCCGCCAGCAGCAGGAGCGCCGACCCCATGTCGGGTTCGATCAGCACGAGTCCCACCGTGATCGCGGTGACGGCGAGCGCCTTGCGCTGCGCCGCCGTCCGCTCCGCCCGGTCCGGGTAGACGCGGCCGAGCAGCGCCGCAAGCGCGAGAGGCAGGATCACCTTGGCGACGGCCGAGGGCTGGATCGAGCTCACCGGCAGCTGGAGCCAGCGGTGCGTCCCGTTGATCGGGCGCTGGAAGTACGCGGCGAGGAGCGCCACCCACGTCGCCAGGAGGAGGGCGAACGCGACCTTCCACCGGGTCACGCGCTCGAGCGGCACGAACGTCGCGGCGAGCATCCCGCCGATGCCGATCACGACCGCGACGAGCTGCCGGACCGCGAACTCGTACTCCGAGACGTGGTAGTACTCGCGTGCGAGCGGGCCGGACGCGGAGCCCACCATCACTACGCCGACGGCGGCCGTGCCGACGGTGACGGCGAGGAGCGTGCGGTCGATCTGGCGCGTCTTCGGCATCACGCGCCTCCTGCCGAGAGCCGCGCGAGGCGGGCGAACTCGTCGCCCCGGTGGGCGTAGTCCCTGAACTGGTCGAACGAGGCGCATGCGGGCGACAGCAGGACCGTGTCCCCCGGCCGGGCCCGGTGCGCCGCGCGACGCACCGCCTCGTCGAGCGTGCCGCACCACTCGAGCGGCGCGACACCATCGAGCGCCGCGCCGATCTCCCGGGCGGCCTCGCCGATCAGGTAGATCCTCGCGAGCCTCCCCTCGGTCGCGGGGCGGAGCTCTCGGAAGTCCTGGCCCTTCCCGAGTCCGCCGAGGATGAGGTGGACGGTACCGGGGGCGTACCCCGCGAGCCCGGCCGCAGTGGCGCCCACGTTGGTCCCCTTGGAGTCGTCCACCCAGACGACGCCGCTCGCCTCCGCGACGACCCAGTGCCGGTGCGGGAGTCCCCGGAACTTTCCCAAGCCGGACGCGATCGCGCCGCGCGGGATCCCGAGCCGGCTCGCGCCCAGAGCCGCGGCGAGGGCGTTGGCCACGTTGTGGTCCCCCGGGAGCGGGAGGTCGGAGCGGGGGAGCAGGGGCTCGCCGTCGAGTACCAGGACGCCGCGCGCCAGGTGGGCCTCGGCGTGCGCGTCGAGCAGCGAGAAGTGGGCGATCCGGGAGCGCGTCGCGACCCCGGAGAGGACGGGGTCGTCGGCGTTCAGGATCGCCGCGTCGGACTCCTGCTGGAACGCGAAGATCCGGACCTTGGCCGCGAGGTACGCGTCCAACGACGGGTGACGGTCGAGGTGGTCGGGTGAGAGGTTGAGCAGGAGCGCCACGCGCGGCCGGAGCGACGTGCACCCCTCGAGCTGGAACGACGAGAGCTCGAGCACGGCCACGTCCCAACCGCCCGCGAGCGCGAGCTCGCACGCTGCGGTCCCGAGGTTGCCCCCGACTGCAGTGCGCAGACCGGCTTCGCGGGCGATCTCCCCCAGCAGGGAGGTGACGGTGCTCTTTCCGTTCGAGCCGGTCACGCCCGCGATCGGAGTAGAACCCATCGACCGGGCCGCGAGCTCGACCTCCGCGATCGTCTCGATCCCGCGCCGGCGGGCGTCGGCCAGGAGCGGGAGGTCCCACCGCACGCCGGGCGAGGCGACCACCAGGTCGGTGTTCTCCAGCAGCGAACTCGGGTGGCCGCCGAGGGATGTCGTGACCCCGACGGGGAGCCTCGCGACGGCGTCGGCGAGCTCGGCGGCGCTCCGGCGGTCGTTGACCGTGACGCGGTGTCCCTGGTGCGCGAGCAGCGTCGCCGCCGCGACCCCCGAGGTGCCGAGGCCGACGACGAGCGCGCGGAGAGTCACCGTCCCGGTCATCGCAGTTTGAGCGTGGCCAGGCCCATGAGGGCGAACACGATCGCCACGATCCAGAACCGGACCACGACCTTGGTCTCGGCCCAACCCGAGAGCTCGAAGTGATGGTGGAGGGGGGCCATCCTGAAGATCCGCTTGCCGCGGGTCTTGAAGCTCGCGACCTGGAGGATCACCGAGAGCGCCTCGGCCACGAAGAGGCCTCCGACGATCGCGAGCAGGAGCTCCTGCTTCGCGATGACGGCCGTGCACGCGATCGCCCCTCCCAGCGCGAGCGAGCCGACGTCGCCCATGAACACCTCGGCCGGGTGACAGTTGAACCAGAGGAACGCGAGCGACGCCCCCACCATCGCGGCGCAGAACACCGTGACCTCGCCGGCACCGGGCACCGACGGGATGAGGAGGTACTTCGCCAACTTGGCGTTGCCGGCGAGGTACGTGAAGACCGTGTAGGTCGCGAACGCGATGAGCACCGACCCGATCGCCAGCCCGTCGAGGCCGTCGGTCAGGTTCACCGCGTTGGAGAACCCCGCGAGCACGACCGCCACGAGAGGGACGTAGAGGAACCCGAGCTGGATGCGACCGTTCTTGAAGAACGGCAGGACCACCTCGCCCGCGTACTGGGAGTTCCCCGCGACGAGCCGGATCGCGGCCGCCGCCACGACGCCGACCACGAGCTGGAGCCCGAACTTCTGCCAGGCGCGCAGCCCCAGGTTCTTGCCGCGCCGGACCTTGAGCAGGTCGTCCGCGAGGCCGATCGCGCCGTACAGCAGCGTCGTGGTCACCACGACCCACACCCACGGCTCGGTGAGATCGCCCCACAGCATGATCGGGATGACGACGGCGGCGAGGATGAGGAGCCCGCCCATCGTCGGAGTCCCGGCCTTCACCTGGTGGGACGCGGGGCCCTCTTCGCGGATCGCCTGGCCGATCTGGTTCCGGCGCAGCGTGCGGATGAGCACCGGGCCGAGTGCGATCCCGATCACGAGCGCCGTCAGGATCGCCAGAGCCGCCCTGAACGTGATGTAGCGGAACACGTTCAGCGGTCCCCAGACGGTGTGGAGCTGGTAGAGGAGCCAGTACAGCATCAGCGCACCGCCCCGAGCAGCCCGTCGACCACGGCGTCGAGACCGACACCGCGCGACCCCTTGACGAGCACGACGTCGCCGCGGCGGAGCAGTCCGCGCACCACGGTCAGCGCCTCCGACGCGTCCGCCGCGTGGTGGACCTCCGCGCCCGCCGCGCCCCGCGCCATCTCCGCCGCCGGGGCACCGCCGACGGCCACCACGACGTCCGCGGCCGCGGCGGCGCACCGCCCGACCTCGCGATGAAACGCCGCCGCCGCCGCCCCGAGCTCGAGCATCTCCCCGAGCACGGCGACCCGCCGACCCGGGCTGGCGGCCAGGAGCCCGAGGAGGGCCTTGGCCGCCTCGGGCGAGGAGTTGTAGCTGTCGTCCACGAGCGTGACACCGGGCGCGATCGTGTGCACCTCGCCGCGTCTAGGCGCGGGTGTGAGCCCGGAGGCGGCGGCGGCGACACCCGCCGCGGGCACGCCGAGCGCGAGGGCGAGCGTCGCCGCGGCGAGCACGTTGGCGGCCTGGTGGCGACCCGGCAGCGGGCATTCGACCTCGAGCGGCCCGAGCGCGCCGTCGAGCTGCATGCGCGACCCGAGCAGTCCTCGCTCCTGGTAGCGGCCGATCCACAGGTCGGAGTCGCCCGGGACGCCGTAGCGCAGGACCCGGCCGCCGTAGCGCGCGCCGAACGAGGCGACGCGGGGGTCGGCGGCGTTCAGCACGAGCACGCCGTCCGTGCGGAGGTGGCGGATCAGCTCGGCCTTCGCCTCGGCGATCGCGTCGACGTCGCGGAAGAACTCGAGGTGAACCGGGGCGACGACCGTGTAGAGGAGCGCGTCCGGCTGCGCGACCGCCCCGAGTCGGTCCAGCTCGCCTGCGTGGCTCATGCCGAGCTCGGCGACCATCCACTCGATGTCGGCCGGCTGGTTGCACAGCTCCGCCGGGAACCCCGTCTCCGAGTTGCGGTTGCCGCGGGTGAACCCGACGCGGAACGCCCGCCGGAGGAACGCAACCAGGATCTCCTTCGTGGTGGTCTTCCCGATCGAGCCGGTCACCGCCGCGAGGCGGTACGGCGCTCGCGCCCGCTCCGCCGCAGCGACCGTCTGGAGCGCCGCAACGGTGTCGGGGACGACGACCTGCGCGACCGCCGCCTCGACCGGGTGCGCGACCAGGGCGACCGTCGCGCCGGCGGCGGCGGCTTGGGTGACGAAGTCGTGTCCGTCGACCCGTGCCCCGCGCAGCGCGACGAAGAGGTCGCCGGGCCGGACCGCCCGCGAGTCGATCGCCACGCCGGTCGCGACCGCCGAAGCGTCGCCGACGACGCGCGCCGAGAGCGTCCGCCCGAGCTCCGCGGCCGTCCGGCGGATCACGCGCGCCTCCGCTGCGCGAGCTCGCGCACGACGCTCCGGTCGTCGAACGGCACCGTGCGGTCGGCGAAGATCTGCTCGGTCTCGTGGCCCTTCCCCGCGACCAGGACGAGGCAGCGCTCGTCGGCGAGGGAGAGCGCGGCCGCGATCGCCTCGCGGCGGTCGGCGATCGCCAGTGCGCGCGGGTTGCCGGACGCCCGCACGCCGTCCATCACCTGCGCGATGATCGTCTGCGGGTCCTCGCTCCGCGGGTTGTCGGTGGTCACGATCGGGACGTCGGCGAGCCGGCCCACGATCTCTCCCATCGGCGCACGCTTGCCCTGGTCGCGGTCGCCGCCGCACCCGAACACGACCACGAGCCGGCGGTCGCCGACCTCGCGGAGGGAGAGGAGGACCTGCTCCAAACCGTCCGGCGTGTGGGCGTAGTCGACGAACACCGGAAACGCGGTGCCGGCGGCGACGCCTTCGAGCCTTCCCGGCAGCGGCCGGGCGGTGGCGAGTCCCCGGACCACGGCGTCAGCCGTCCACCCGAGCGCGACGGCGGTGGCCACGGCCGCGAGGGCGTTGCGCGCGTTGTGGCGACCCACCAGCGGCAGGCGCACCTCGGCCTCCCACGTGGGGACGCGCAGCCGGAACGAGCTGCCCTCGAAGTCGGGCGAGAGGTTGAGAGCGGTCACCGCGCACAGCGCACCGAAACCGAACGTCAGGTCTCCGTCTCTCGGCGAGGACGCGAGGCGCGCCATGAACGGATCGTCGAGGCCGATCACCCTACGACCGGGAGGGTCGCGCCGCAGCAGCCGCTCGAGGCTCGCCTTGGTGGCAAAGTACGCATCGAGGTCGCGGTGGAAGTCGAGGTGGTCGCGCGTGAGGTTGGTCCAGACGGCGATGTCGAACTCGAGACCCGCCACCCGCTCGAGGGCGAGGGCGTGCGACGACACCTCCATCGCGGCGACCGTGCCGCCGGCATCGGCGAGCTCCGCGAGGAGCGGGGCGAGATCCGTCGCCTCCGGCGTCGTCCGGCGCGCGCGCTCGCTCCTGGTCGGCAGCGTGTAGGCGAGAGTGCCGAACACCCCCGGGCGCTCGCCCGCCTCCGTCGCGATCCGACCGACGAGGTCTGCCACGGTGCTCTTCCCGTTCGTCCCGGTGATCCCCACCATTCGCAGCCGGCGCTCGGGGTGTCCCGTGAGCGCCCACGCGGCGAGGGCGGTGGCCCGCCGGGGGTTGGGCGCCCGGAGCCAGGAGACGGCGGGGCCGGGGTCGCGGTCCGACAGCACCGCCACCGCGCCGTTCCCGACGGCTTGGTCCACGAACTCGATCCCGTGCCGGCGCTGCCCCGGCAGCGCCGCGAAGACCCATCCCGGCCGCACGTCCTGCGCCACGTGCGTCACACCGGTCACCTCGCGGGCGGCACCGCGTAAACCGGCCCCGCAGGCCGCGGCCAACTGCGAGAGCGTCACACGCGCACCCCGGAGGTCGGTTCCAGCCCGAGCAGGATCGCCGTGCGGGCCGCGATGCGGCCGAAGACGGGAGCCGCGACGTCGGCGGCCCAGTACTGCCGGACGGGCTCGTCCACGCAGACGACGATCACGAGATCGGGAGAAGGCATCGGAAGGAAGCCGGCGAACCACGCCACGTGGCGTCCGGCGGTGTAGCTGCCCGAGAACGCGCGCTGTGCCGTGCCGGTTTTCCCCGCCACCGTGAACCCAGGAACCTCCGCTGCCTTCCCCGTGCCCTCCTCCACGACGCCCTCGAGCATGGTGGCGAGGCGGGCCGCGACGTCGGCAGGGATCACCCGTACCCCCGGCTGCGGTTTGTACGGGGTGACGACGGCACCGGACCTGTCGCGGGTCTCGCGCACCAGGCGCGGGTGCATCAGGAGCCCGCCGTTCGCGATGGCGGCGTACGCCTGTGCGAGCTGGAGGGGCGTCACACTGATCTCCTGACCGAGGGCCAGCCCGGCGCGCGAGAGCGCCGACCACGACTGCGGGCCGCGGTAGATCCCGCGCGTCTCGGCCGGGAGCTCGACTCCCGTCGGCTGCCCGAACCCGAACCGTCGGATGACGTCGTCGAGCTGGCCCGGGCCGACCCGGTAGGCGATTCGGATCGCGCCGGCGTTGGAGGACTTCGCGAGGACCTCGCGCACGGGCAGCAAGCCGTAGCGCGCGTGATCGTGGAAGAAGACGTTGGCGATCATCACGCCGCCGCCCGAGCAGTCGACCATCTCCGAGGGGTCCAGCACTCCCGCCGAGATCGCGGCCGCGACGATGAACGGCTTGAACGTTGAGCCGGGCTCGAGCGCGTCCTCCACGCCCCTGTCGTGGCGATCCTGGGGGCCCGACTGCGCGAGATGGCCGGGGTCGTAGGAAGGCACCGAGGCGAGTGCGAGCAGCTCGCCGGTCGACGGGTCGAGCACGACGGCCGAGGCGCCCTTGGCGCCGGTCTCGGTGACGGTGCGCTCGAGCTCCTGCTCGACGATCTCCTGGACCCGGCAGTCGAGAGCGATCGCGAGCGACTGGCCGGGACGGCCCTCGCTCTCGAGGCGGAGGTCGATGAACGTCGGCGTGGTCTTCTTGCCGTCCTGCAGCACCCGGTACACGCTCGGCAGCCCGCGGAGGGTGCGGTCGTAGAACGCCTCGAGCCCGGCCTGGCCGTCGCCCTCGGCGTTGATGAACCCCACGACCGGCCCCGCGAGCGATCCGTGCGGGTAGACCCTGCGCTCGTTGCGGATCGTACCGACTCCGCGCTGCTGGAGCTTGGCGACCGCGTCCCTGATCTCCGGGTCGAGGTCCTTGGCGAGGTAGAAGAAGCCGTCGTGGTCGCGGAGCTGGCGCATGATCGTGGACGCCGGCAGGCCGACGAGCGGGGAGAGGCTCGTTGCGACCGAACTCCAGCTGTCGTGGGGGATCTTGCGGGGGTTGGCGTACACCGCCACGCGCTCGAGGCTCCCGGCGAGGATTCGGCCGTCCCGGCTGACGATGTCGCCGCGCGGCTCCTCCACCTCGAACGGGTGCTCGCGCTGGCGCGCCGAGCCGGCTTCCCAGGTGCGGTGCTGCACCACCTGGACCTGGACGAGGCGAAGCGCCACGACGCACGCCCACGCGGCGAGCGCCCACCCGACCCAGCGCAGTCGCGCCGCGTTCATCATCGCCGCGCGCTCCGCCGGGGGCGTCGCGGCGTCGCGGTCGGCGTCGGCTTCGCTCCGGGCGTCACGAGATCGCCCCCGGGCGTGAGGTGGGCGACTCGCGTACCGTCGAGCGGCGCGAGGCCGAGCGAGTCGAGCTCCGCGGCGAGTGCCGGGGGCGAGGTCAGCACCTCGCGGTCGAGGAGGAGCCGGCGCTGCTCGCCCTCCAGGCGGTCGATCGCCCGCTGCAGCTCGGCGATCTCGTACCGCATGCGCACGGTCGACTGGCGCGGGGCGATGAAGGCGGTCATGAGGACGCTCACCACCGCGGCGCCGGCGAAGCAGAGGATCAGCCACGCCCGCCACCGGGTGTCGAGCTGCCGCCGCAGCCAGCTGTTCCTCGGCCGGTAGCCGCCGACCTTCACGACGCCCTCCGAGCGACGCGCAGCTTGGCCGAGCGAGCGCGCGGGTTGAGGGCGACCTCCACGTCGGTCGGGGTTACGGGCCTGGGCGTGAGCACCTCGAGGAGACGCTCCGGGTGACACGTGCAGGCGAAGCTGCCCGGAGGACACACGCACCGCCCCGCGAGGCGTCTGAAGGTGCGCTTGACGAGGCGGTCCTCGAGCGAGTGGAACGCGATGACCGCGAGGCGTCCGCCAGGGCCCAGGAGGCGGACGGCTTGCTCGAGTGCCGGCGGGATCCCCTCGAGCTCGCGGTTGGTGGCGATGCGGAGCGCCTGGAACGTCCGCGTGGCTGGATCGATCCGGCCGCGCGCGGGACCGAGCGCGGACGCCACCACGCTGCGGAGGTCGGTGGTGGTCCGGAGAGTCCGTTTCGCCCGGGCGCGGACGATCGCCCGCGCCACGCGCCTCGCCCGCGGCTCCTCACCGAAGTCGCGAAGAACGCGCACGAGCTCCTCCTCCCCGATGGCGGCCAGGAGCTCCCCGGCCGTCTCGCCGCCGGGGCCGAAGCGCATGTCGAGAGGTGCGTCGTGGCGGAACGAGAACCCACGCGCCGGCGTGTCGAGCTGGAGAGACGACACGCCGAGGTCGAACAGCACACCGTCGGCGGTTGCCACACCGTGGGCGCGGGCCACCTCGGCGAGTCCCCAGTACGACGCGACCACCAGCGACACACGCTCCCCGAATCTGGCGAGCTTCTCGCGTGCCGCCGCGAGGGCCTCCGGGTCGAGATCCAGCCCGAGCACGCGAACGGACGGGAAGCGCCCGAGGAGCGCCGCGGCATGGCCGCCGAGCCCGACCGTCGCGTCCACGACCAGCCCGCAGGGCGGGGGCGCCAACGCCTCCAGGACCTGCTCGAGCAGCACCGGCTGGTGTTCGGGGAGGCGCATCGCGCATCACTGTTCCAGCGCCGCCAGCGCGGCAAGCTCCTCGGAAGTGAACGGAGCGGCGAGCTCCGCCTGCGCGCGGTCGCGCGGTACGACCGCCAGGAACCGGCCGCGCCCCGAGACGACCACCTCGCCGTTCACTCCGAGCACGTCCCGCAGCAGCGAGGGGACCAGTACGCGCCCCTGGGCGTCGACCTCGTCCTCCTGGCCGTAGTTCGCGTGTTCCAACAGCCGCTGAACGAGGGGGTCGAGCGACGGGCGCGCGAGGAAACGTCGCTCGAGTTCCTCCCACACCGTCAGCGGGTAGACGCGGAGCTCCAGCGGGCTCAGCGAGGTCACGAACACGCGCGACCCGTACCACTCCTCGAGCTGGCCCTTGAGACGTGCGGGGAGCTTCAGGCGGCCCTTGTCATCGACGGAAGCCTGATAGCTGCCGCGAAAAGTCTCCATGCTCCCCTCCGCAAATCCCCCAGAATCGGGGCGTGGGCCACGATGGTCCACTTCGCTCCACTTTTGTCCACTGCCATGATGAGGGCGCAGCAGCAGGCTGTCAAGATGCTCGCCCTGGCCGGGAGCCTGCTCGGACCGCGCTCGGCGGCTGCTCCTGCCCGGTCTTCCGAGGCGGCGCGCGCGCCTACTTGGCGGCGGCCATCAACTCGGGGTGAACCTCGACGATGTACCGCTTCTTGAGCTCGGTGACCACGCTCGCGAGGTGCGAGCGGTACCGCTCGGCGAGCTCGCGCTCACGCAGCTCGTCCTCGACCTCTGCGAACGGCTTGGCCGTCGGCGGGATACGCTCGACCAGACGGACGACGTGGACACCGGCGGAGGTCGTGAACGGGTCGGAGATCTCGCCCGGTTTCAGCTTCGCGACGGCGTCGCGAACCTCGCTGCGCATGTCCGTCGTGAAGACGGTCCCGAGGTCGCCGCCCGTCCCGTGGCCGGCATCCACTTCCCGCTGAACGAGCTTCTTGAACTCGTCGCCGGAACGCGCCGCGGCGACGAGACGCCGCGCCGCCGCCAGCTTCGCGTCGGCGTCGCCCGGGTCGGAGGTGACCGAGAACACGATGTGCTCGAGGTGGACCCGCTCGCCGATGGTGAACTGGCCCTTCTCGCGCTCGTAGCGCTGGCGCAGTTCCTCCTCGGTGATCGGGAGATCGCCGACCTCTTTCCTGAGGAGCCGGTTCACGAGGATGCTGTCGTGGATCCTGGATCTCAGCATATCGAGGGTCATCCCCGTCTCGCGCAGCGCGGCCTCGAACGAGGCGTCGTCCTGGACGTGGTTCTGCTCCTTGAGGTCCTGGATCGCGCTGTTGAGCTCCTCGCTCGAGACCTCGAGCTTGAGCTCCTCGGCGCGCTCGAGCATGCACAGCTCGTCGGCGGCCTCCTGGATGAACTGGGGGTACTGATCCGGGGTCACCGGCTTCCCCGTTTGCGCCTGGCTCTCGGCGGCGCGCTGGCGGATGTCGGACGTGGTGAGGATCCGATCGTTCACGCGGACGACGATGCCCTCGACGAGCCGCCGATCCGCTCCGGCGGAGGCGGTCGCTGCGATCAGGACCGGCAGGACGAACGTGGTCACTCTCATCGTTTCACCTCGAACGGGTCGCGGCACGGGAAGCTCGCGTCCGCGCACTCCACCCGCACTCCCACTTTCGCTGCGAGCGTCTGGAGGCAGGTTCTCTGGTTTGCGTCGGCCTGCTCCGCGGTCAGCTGGATGCGGGCGCGCTCGCGGAGCTCCGGATCGGGTCCCTCGCCCGGGCGTCGCCGCTCCATCACCTGAAACAGGTGCCACCCGGCGTTGCTCGGCACCGGCTCGCTGACGTCGCCTTTCGAGAGCCCGAAGACGGCCGCCTCGAACTCCGGCGGAAGCTGGCCCCGCTCCACCCAGCCGAGCACGCCGCCGCCGCCTGCGTTGGGGGCGCGCGACAGCTCACGCGAGAGCGTCGCCCAGTCGTCGCCCGAGCGGGCGCGATCCCGTGCGCTCCGGGCGGTCACCTGGTCCGGGAGGATGAGCTGGCGCAACTTGACGCGGTCGCCGCCGCTCGCCATTTCCGGGTGGGCAACGAGGTACGCGTCGAGCTGCGCCTCGGAAGGGGACGGCGGCGGTGGGCACAGCGCCGCCGACAGGTCGCGGACGCGCGCGCTGCGCGCGGTCGGCGTGAGGTCGCGGTCTCCGGGAGTCGGCGAGGCCGCGAGCACGACTTCCTCGTCGAGGTAACGCTCGAACAGCGCGGCCGCGAGGTCGGGCGAGACTTCCGAGAGCGGACGCCCCGTCTGCGAGATGACGAACGCGGACAGCTTCTCGGACGTCACCGTCCGGCCGCCCACGACAGCCAGACGACCCGTTGCCCCGCGACAGCCGAGCGACGCCGCAACGATCGCGAGCGCGCCGGCGCTCCGCACGATCTTCGCCACGGAGCGGAGTCTAACACGCTGCATGGCCGGGACATGGCCATCCCCCGCCGGGGTCGTGCCGTCGCCGCTTCTCGGGCGCTCGCACGCTCGCGACCGTCACGGCAGCGTTCGGGGGGGCGAGAGGTAGCGGGCCAGGAACGCGTAGATCTCGCGGCGTGCCTGCCGGGCGAGAGGCGTGTCCATGCGATCGAAACTGTGGCCGCCCGGCGCATTCTGGTAGACCTTGTACTCGAACTTCTTCCCGGCGGCCTTGAGCGCCTGGATGAGGTGCTCGACCTCGATGACGTTGACGTCCTCGTCGTTCGTGTTCGTGTGGATCAGGAGGGGAATCGCGAGCTTCTCCACGCTCCACACGGGCGAGCGTCGCTTGTACTCGGCGAGGTCCTGGCTCACCGTCTTCCCGATGTGGTACTTGGCGGAGAAGTCGTCCTCGTAGCTCTTCCCCTGGTACCCGATTCGCTGCACCAGGTCCGAGACCGGCACACCGGCGAACACGCACGCGTAGTCCTTGGGGTGCGCGAACGTCTCCATCAGGACGATGAGCCCTCCGTGGCTCCACCCGATCAACCCGACGCGAGCGGGATCCACGAAGTCGAAGTTCTCGAGCGCCCACTCCTTGCTCGCGTGGATGTCGTCCACCTCGCGGCCGCCGTAGTCGATGAGCTCGTAGAAGCCGCGGCCGTACCCCGTCGAGCCCCTGAACTCCGGAGCGACCACGACGTACCCCTGCGCCATCAGCTCGCGGATGATGTGTGCGTGGTACGTGGTGAAGTCGGCGTGCACTCCGCCGTGGGGGAGGATCAGCATCGGGAGCTTCTCGCCCGGCGTGCGGTCCCTAGGCACGAACGTGTAGGTGTAGAACCTGACCGGGTTGCCGGCACCCAGGCCGGTCGGGTTCTTCTCGTTCGCGGGGGGCGGGCCGGCGATGCGCCACTTGTCGATCACGGCGACGTCGCCGACGCGCTGGTACCAGGCGACGTCGTCGACCGCCTTCGCGATCTCGTCGAGCCGGTACTCGAGGTCCTGCTGGGCGTCGCGCAACTCCTGCAGCTGGGCGGCGAGCGTCTCGGGCGGCGGCGCCGGTTGAGCGGCGGCCGACGCGGCGAGGCCCGCGAGCAGCGGGCCGACGATGACGATCCATGCGACTGTGCGCCTAGACACGAGAGCCTCCTTGTGGCTCGCCCGGCAGCGGCCGGGCGGTCCCCTCCTCAGTGCGGGCCGAGAATCCGCACCGGCGGCGCGAGCCGTCCGGCCCGCAACTCGGCGCCTGCGTTCGTCATCGTCACCCTCGTGCGCCGTCGCGGCTCGGGACGGCGACGAGGCCGTCTCGCCGGCTCGGGCGCGGACCCGCCCGGGCCGCTCAGCCGTTCTGCGGCACCCCGGGCTGCGCCGGCGGCTGGAGCGCCGGTGGCTTCGGCCGCATCTCGGGGGGGATCGGGTTGGCGAACAGCTTCTTCGCCTCCGACACCGGGATCACGTGGAACTGATGATGGTCGACGCGGCTGTGCGCCTTCTCCTCCCCGACCTCGTCCAACCCGGTGAGTCGCTGCTCCTTGTAGAACGTCACGTCCTTGACCTTGACCGGCTCGCGCCAGGTGAAGCGCATCCCGTCGGCCGTCACGCCCTTACCGAGGTCCGTGAACGGGCTCTCGGCGCGCACGACCGCGTACGTGGCGCCGTCGACGAACACCTTCCACGTCGTCCCGATCTGAGGCGTGTCGAAGAACGACCTCGGCACCGCGACCGTCAGCTGCCAGGCCGAGCGGCCTTTGAGCTGCACCGCCTTGGCATCCTGGATCTCGACGCCCTCCCACGTCAGCGAGAACGGCAGCAACGTCGGGAACAGGTTGGTCGCCAGGGAGCGCCTCACGATCTGGGCCGTGGCGGGGCGCTGGTCGGGCTTGTCGCGGATGACGGCCCACCCCCCGCTGCCGTCGTCGCCCGCCGTGACCTTGTTGTTCGGCAGTTCGAACCTGCCCGGGATCGGGCCGGGCGCCAGGAAGTAGTTGTTCATCAGCTTCGTCGTGATCGTGCCGTCTTCGCTGACCTCCTCGCTCTTGGTCGCGATGCCGACGATACCGAGTTTGTTGAACGCCTCGACCCCCCCGGCGGCCTTGCACGCACGTCTCACGATCTCGTCGGGCGTCGGTGCGGCTGGCTTTTCCTGGGCGGCCGCTACCGTGGCGATCGCCATCCCGAGACCGAGAACCACTGTTGCCCTCAACTCGAACCGCATCACGTGTCTCCCCTCTCCGGCATCGTGCCCGCAGACGCGCCGCCGATCACAACGCCCCGAAACCGGCGGTCGGTGCCGTCTTGGCCTGCCAACGCGGCACCGCGCGTCGCAGCCCGGCTATTGTGCCACGGGGTGGCCCGACCGGGTGTTCCCGCTGCGATCTGCCGTTCGGTGCACCCGGTTCGGGACCCTCCGCTCGCACGAGCACGGCCCGACGCTGGGCTAGCGAGAACCGTGCCAACGGCTGGGGGAGGAGGGCGTTCGAACGCTGGGCCCTTGGCTCGAGGCGATGCGAGTTCGTCGGGCAGTGGCGCACGGGGCCGGGGAACCGCCGCAACGGCCGCGCACGGCCGCACGCCGGAGGAACTGGTCGGGGCGAGAGGATTTGAACCTCCGACCACACGGTCCCGAACCGTGTGCTCTACCAGGCTGAGCTACGCCCCGACCTGGCGAACGGAGAGCTTACACCAGGGGTAGATCCGTCGCAACCGGTCAGTGCGAGAGGGAATCGAGGGCGCCCTTGATGTCGAGGAACGTCCCGAGTCCCGTGAGGTCGATCTGGATGCGGTAGTCGCGCGTCTGGTACGGCGCGATCCGGTAGTCGTGATACTGGATCGTGGCGTTCCAGCAGCTGCCCCGCCACCTGAACACGTACCTGTGGTCGAGGAGCTCCTTCTGGTGGATGTCGTACGCGATCTGGCTCTCGAGCCGCCACGGTGCACCCGCCGGGCCGATCGCGAAGAACAGCCGCGTCTGGGACGACTGGACCTCGCCCAGAGGGCTGTACCCGGAGAACCAGGTGAGGTTGAACCCGGTAGGACCGGAGGTGTAGCCGCCCGTGAACGAGGTGCTCGAGAGCTTGTGGGTGACGGGGTCGAAGTCGACGCGGGAGTCGATCGTCGCGGTGGCGACCGGCGAGACCCGCAGCCAGACGTCGAGCGGCAGCTTTTGGCTCGGAGCCAGCGCGGTGACGGTCCCGGTCGCCGTGTCGTACACGGAGCGAGCGGCCGTGAGAGGGTCGGAGAGCGAGTACGCCTGGCTGATCTCGAGGCTCGCCAGCTCTCGGCTGCCCTCCGAGCCGGTCTTGACGAGGATGTGGTTGCCGAACGTCCACTTGACCTGGTTCGTCACGAGGATCGAGTCCCGCTCGTCGAAGACGGGGATCGGCGACTTCGTCGGGTCCGAGAGGCTCCCCCCTGGGTTCGAGACGTAGGTGTAGTCGATCCGCGGCTCGACGAGGTGCTTGACCTTGTCGCCGTCGCCCAGCGTCCACACGCGCGAGAACGAGGGCCCCACGAGCGAGACGCCCGCGGTGCCGTAGTGGCGCGACACCGGGGTGTCGACCAGGTACTGGTGGTCGGGCGAGTACTGCGAGGTGTAGTACGTCTCTCGCGCGCCGATCGTCGGCGTGATGTTCAGCCACGCGAGGCCGGGGGTCAGCAGGCTCACCGTCGGGAACAGGTCGATGCGGCCGTACCTGCCGCGCAGCGTCGCGCTGCGGTCCACCTGGAGCTCGTCGACGAGGCCGTTGGCGGACACGTAGAGCGCGGTGGAGCCGACGCGCGTGGAGCGCAGGCGGTACTCGAGCTCGCCGAGCCGGTCCAGGGAGAGCACGGACGTCGCACCGCTGCTGGGATCGGTGAAGAACGTCCGGAGATGGTCGGCCCGCACCGTGACCGCCTGGGGACCCCAGGTGCGGGCGAGGTTGAGGTACGAGTGGAGAGTGCGGAACCCGATCGTCGTGTTCGTCGTCCCCTCGAAGCGCTGGAAGAAGTCCATGTCGGACAGCTCCTGCAGTTCCGCGTGCAGCACGTACCCCGAGGGGAAGAGCTGGTTGTACTTTCCGTCGGCCTTCCACTCCCAGCGCTTCGCGGTGCGGTCCCAGATGAACGCCTCCGCGACCTGGCCGTACCCGTTGTCGGCGGGCGCCCAGCGCATCTCGTTCCCGAGGCCGAAGTAGTTCTTGGTGTACAGGTCGAGGAAGAGCGTGGTGTCGAACGACCGCGAGATCGGCCAGAAGAACGCGTTCCCGAGGTACGCGCCGCGCTGGCTCGAAAAGCCGAACGAGGGGACCAGGAAACCGGCGGCGCGGTCGCGCTTCACCGGCCAAAGGAGCCGGGGCGTGTAGAAGATCGGCACCCCGCGCACTTTCAGGGCGGCACCGCGGAAGTGACCGTACCCCTCGAGCTGCACGACCGCGTCGCGGACGTCGAAACTCCACGGCGGGGCCTTTCCGGAGAGATCGCAGCTGGTGAACACGCCGCTGTGGAAGCGGTAGTGGTCCTGGTCCAGCTTCTCCATCTCCTTTCCGCGGAAGTGGTACACGGGCGGGAGGAAGGCGTCGACATCGTAGAACGTGCCGACCTTCTGCCGTAGATCGAACTCCATGCGGCTGCACGCCATTCGCGACTGACCCTGGTCGAGTATGACGTTCCCCGACGCCTTCATCCGCATCGTGCCGAGATCCACCTCGATCTCGTCGCACCTGAGCTCGATGTCCTGGTAGGTGATGCGGACGTCCCCCTGACCGCACCAGAGCGTGTCCTGCACCCACTGCTGGTGGAGCGCGTCAAGCGTGACGAGGTCGCCGCCGGCCGGCGTCTGGGCGGAGGCGGGCGCGCAGAGGAGGAGGGATGCGGACACGACCGCCGCGCCGAGCGCCAGGATGAACCCCCCGAGCCGACTGCTCCGTTCGCTCTCTGGTGCCAACCGGCCTCCAAGCCAGCGGCCGCATTCTAGGAGCCTCTCCGGGAATTGGCGAGCCGCCGCGCCGGCGCATCGGCGAGCGTCGGTCGGCGGGAGCGGCGCCGCTCCCCCCGCACCCGATCGCACGGTGGCGTGCCGCACTGCCCGCGAGTCGCGATCGTCCCGCGTCGTCCTCTCCTCGCACGATCCTCGCGCCGGGCGAGCGCGGCCGCGCGGCCCGCGAGCTCTCGAAGGCGCTCCCGGCCCCGAGTCTACGGATGTTGACGTATCCTCGTCTGGGATGCGATGGCTGGCACTCGACATCGGTGCACGTCGCGTCGGGGTCGCAGTGTGCGACGCGGAGGAGAGCGTGGCGACCCCGCTCGCAGCGCTGGACGACTCGCGCCCCGAGCGGCTGGCGGCGGCGGCACGCGAGCTCGTCCGGACGTGGGGCGTCGGTGGGGTGGTCGTCGGTGTTCCCGTCACCCGCCGTGGCGCGAGCAGGGGCGAGGCCCGCGTCGCCGCGGTCGTCGCCGCGCTCACGCGCGAGCTCGATGTCGCGATCGAGACCGTGGACGAGCGCGGGACGACGCGTGCCGCCGAGTCGCTTCTCCGGGAGGCGGGGGTGCCGCGCCGGCGCTGGC
>DATKLI010000034.1:0-9431 GCA_035542455.1 Thermoanaerobaculaceae bacterium | reverse complement strand
CCGTAGCCGAGGTGGTCGTAGTGGGCGCCGACCACCACGACCATCTCGCGGCGGGCCGGGTCGGCGCCGGGTAGCAGGCCGAGCACGTTGACGGCGTCGGCCCGCTTCTGCTCAACGTCCGCGGTCAGCGAGGCGCGCACGCCGAGCGGCCGCGATGCCGGCTCCTTGCGCTCGTTCATCCGCTGCTGCAGCTCGGCGAGGGTGAACCCGTGGCCCGCGAAGAGCGACTCCGCGAGCGGTGTGGAGATGCCGAGCACGGGCAGCCCCGAGTCAGCGAACGACGCGTCGAACGAGATCTTGACGGGCGCCGTCTCCTTGGCCCCCACCGGCCCCGTAGCGACGAGCAGCGCGGCGGCGCCGAGGGCGCGTGCCTCGGAGGCCTTGCGGCGCAGCGCCATGTGCGGCTGGAAGCGCGAGTCCGGGTTGTCGCCCTCGGGGGAGAACCTGAGGACGAGCACGACCTTCCCCTTGACCTCGAGGCCGGCGTAGTCGTCGTAGGCGAGGTCGGGCGCGTGGATCCCGTAGCCGGCGAAGACGACCTCGCCGGAGGCCGAGCCCGGCGCCGAGAACGCGAGCGGGCGGAAGTCGGTGTCGAGCTTGGCGACGCGCGGGCCCCCTGGGAGGTCGAACGAGAGAGCGTTGTTCGGGCCGGGCTCGACCCGCTCGATGAACGAGAAGTGCTGGAAGAACGTGCCGCCGTCCCCGGCCGGCTGGAGACCGAGCGCCCTGAACCGGTCCGCGATGAACTCCGCCGCGACCTTGGCTCCCTCGGAGCCCGAGAACCGCCCCTCGAGGGCGTCCGACGCCAGGAAGTGGACGTCGTACGAGAGACGCGCGACGGCGGCGTCCCCTGAAGCGGCGGATACGCGCGGGAGCGCAACGGCCAGAACCGAGGCGAGAACGAGCAGCGCCGACAGCTTCCGTGCCATCAATCCTCCATCTGTGCCGACGACGTCCGGACCGTGAGGGCCCAGAGGGGATCGCGCGTCGCGACGACCGGCGGCGCCGGGGTCGCTCCGGGGGAGGCGCGCCGCCGGCGGCCGTCACGTAACCCGCTGCCGGCCCGACACCTCGCGGATGGTAGCACACGGTGGCGCGCCATCTTGCGCGGCCGATGGGCGGGGCCTATGCTAGCCGGTGATGCGCCGAATCGCGACCGTCCTCGTCGCACTCTCCGCTTGCGGGTTGGCGGGTGCGGACGAGTACTTCGTCCCGATGGTGGGCCAGAAGCAGGGGCAGGACGGGGCGTGGTGGAACACCGAGGTCTGGATCTCCAACACGGGGACGATCACGGGCGGGTACGCGGCCGTGTTCCTGCCGGCGGGACAGCCCAACCTCGAGGGGCTGCGCAGCGACCCGGTGCTTTCGGACCTTGCACCGGGCGAGACGATCTACCGCAACGACCTGGTTCCCGAGGGCGGCGTGGGCGTGCTCCGGTTCGTCACGACGCAGGGCGTCGTGGTGTTCACGCGCGTCTTCAACGCCGCGGGAAAGGGGTCGTTCGGACAGGGGATGCCGGCGTTGCCCCGGAGCGCCGCGGCACGCCCGGGCGAGACCGTCCAGCTGCTCGGGCTACGGCGGACGCCGCAGTTCAGGACCAACATCTCGCTGTTCAACCCCTCGACGGAGAACGGCGTGATCCACGTCCGGATCTACTCGCAGCGCGGCGACGTGGCCGGCGAGGAGTCGTACCGCCTGGCGCCGGGCGGGTACCTCCAGCTCGACGACGCGCTCCACTCGTTCGGCGTGCCGCGCGGCGAGCACCTGAGGGCGGAGATCACCGGAACCGTGGCGTTCTTCGCGTTCGCGTCGGTGATCGACACGCGCTCGGGCGCACCCACCCTCGTTCCCGCCGTCCACTGAGCCTCGCCCCTCCACGCGCGCCGCACCTTGCGCGTCGGCGCTGGCGGTGTCGGCCCGCCCCGGGATCTGAGACGCGTTCTTGACAGACCTCTCTGCGCTGCGTAGCGTGGATGTGCGATGGAACCGTGCGACGACGCCCGGGCCGATGCGTACTCCCGGCCCTCCGAGACGGCGAGCGACCGGCCGGCCACCGGGCGGGCCGCTCTCCGCACCTGCCCGAACTGCGGCGCCGAGTTGTCGGACACCTCGTGCAAGCTCGTGTGCCCGAACCGCGCGTGCGGGTACTTCCTCTCGTGCTCCGACTTCCTGTAGTGCGCCGTTCGGATGTGGAGGCGCCAAGAGAAAGGGCAGAGGGCAAGACGGACGGCTGGAGGCACGACGATCTTCGTCCTCCCTTTGACCTTTCCCGCCTTCCGTTTTCCTGCTCTCAGAATCGGAGGGCGACGCCGACGTACGGCCCCGAGTTCTTGATGGTCGCGAAGTCGGGGTCGTCCCTCGCCTCGAGGTCGAAGTACCGGTACCCTCCGACGACCGCCACCACAGGCGCCGGCTTGATCTTCACCCCGACCTCGGCGTCCAGGGCGTGGCCGCGGCTCCCGGCGGAGATGCCGGACGCCTCCGCGAACACGTTCACCATCGGGACCGGGTTGAGCTCCAGGACGAGCCCGGCCGACGGGAGCGTCGCCGTGAGCTTCTTCGCCTCGGCGACCGGAGGCGTCAGGCGCGGCGCCGCGAGCGAGGCGTCGATCGAGAACGTCTTGGCCTCGAGGAGCGTGCCGAACCTCACCGGGCTCGACGGAGTCCCCACGAACTCCCAGATCCAGCCGTACCGCCAGTAGTCGAGCTTCAGCTTCGTGACGACCTCCGTGCCCACGGTGTACGGCGTGCCGTTGAACACGATCGTCCGCTCGACGATATGGTCGGCGCTGTAGTCCATCCTCACGAAGCCGACGCGGAGGCGACTGTGCGGTCCCGTCGTCAGCGACAGACGCCCGTCGGCGAGGCTCTTGTTCGACAGCCCGAGGTCGTCCTTGAGATCGATCGTGGAGAGGTCGGGCGGCACGTCGGTCTGGCCATCCAGGACCCGCACGCGCGCGGTCAGTGTCGCGGGCCAGTACCGCCCCTCCAGCTCGACCGTCTGCGCCCCGGAACCCGACGCCCATGTCGCGACGAGCACCGCACACAGCACACAGCCTCTGGTCCGCATCGGCCCCCCCTGTCGACGTCGCGTCGGAAGGTCCAGGTTAGACGAGCGCGGACGCCAGTCAATGGCCGTCGTGTGAACGGGATCACACGGCAGGTCGGCCGTCCGGCTCCGCCGCCTATACTCGGGGCGTGAGCCGTCCGGAGACGAGGCGCGTCGGGGGAGCCGTGCGGAGGGTCGTGCGCCGGCAGGTGCGCCGGCTGCGCCACGCGCTGCACCCGCCGGCGGCGCGCTTCATCTACGACCCGGCGTACGAGCGCAACGTCACGGGTGTGCCGTACGACCCCCTGCGGGCGGACCGGATCCTCGCGTTCCTCGCGGACGAGCGGCTGATCCGGCGCGAGGAGCTGTCGGTGCCGCGCCCCGCCGCGTTGAAGAACATCGTCCTCGTGCACGCCCCCGAGTACCTCGACGCGCTCCAGGACCCCGGAACGTTGACCTCGATCCTCGGGGTGCCGGTCGGCGAAGAGGAGCTCGAGGGCGTGCTCGACCTCCAGCGGCTCATGGTAGGGGGCACCATCCAGGCGACGCGCTGGGCGCTCGCGATGCGCTGCGTGTCGGTCAACCTCGGCGGCGGGTTCCACCACGCGGGGCGGCGGAGGGGGACCGGGTTCTGCGTCTTCAACGACGTCGCCGTTGCGATCGCCCGGCTCCGGCGAGAGGGGTTCCTCGAGCCGGTGCTGGTGGTGGACCTCGATCTCCACGACGGCAACGGCACCCGCGAGATCTTCGCGGACGACCCGACGGTCCACACGTTCTCGATCCACAACCAGCACTGGGGCGACACCCGGGCCGTCGCCTCGACCAGCATCGCCCTCGGCGGCGGGGTGGCCGACGAGGCCTACCTCTCGGCGGTGCGGGAGTCGCTTCCCGCCGTGTTCGCGTCGTTCCGACCTGGGCTCGTCGTCTACCTCGCCGGGTGCGACGTGGCGGCCGACGACGCCATCGGCAACTGGAAACTCACGGCGGACGGGATCCTGGCGCGCGACCGGATGGTGGTCGAGCTCGTCCGTGGGCACGCCGCCCGGCTGGTCGCGGTACTCGCCGGGGGGTACGGCGACGGGGCGTGGCGCTACTCGGCACGCTTCTTCTCGTGGCTGCTCTCGGGGAGTGCGATCGAGCCGCCCGACAACGAGGCGCTCACGCTGATGCGGTTCCGCCAGATCAAGGCGCAGCTCGACCCGGCCCACCTCACCTCGGTCACCGCTCTCGGCGGGTGGGAGCTCACCGAGGACGACCTCGTCGGGATCCTCCCCGGTGTGCCGCGCCACACCCGCTTCCTCGAGTTCTTCTCGAAGGTCGGGATCGAGCTCCTCCTCGAACGGTTCGGGATCCTCCAGCAGCTGCGCGCGCGCGGGTTCAAGACGCCGCTCGTCCATCTCGAGCTCGAGCACCCGCTCGGCCAGACGCTGAAGATCTTCGGGGACGCGGAGCGGCGCGAGCTCCTCGTCGAACTGCGCGTTCACCGCAGCGCGCGGGCGGTCCCGGGGTGCGAGGTGCTCGAGGTGGAGTGGCTGCTGCTGCAGAACCCGCGCGAGACGTTCGGCGCCGAGAGGCGCCCGCTTCCCGGCCAGCAGCACCCGGGCCTCGGGATGCTCGGGGAGTTCTTCGGGTGGCTGGTGGTCGTGAGCGAGACGCTCTCGCTCGACGGCATGCTGTTCCGCCCCAGCCACTTCCACCTGGCCGCGCTGTCCCGGCGGCACATGCGCTTCCTGGATCCGGCCGCCGAGGCGCTCATGCGGGCGCTCGAGAGGGTGCTGGCCGGGATGCCTCTCGACCAGGCCTCGCGCGCGGTCGAGGACGGTCGCGTCGTCCGGGCCGACACCGGCCAGTCGGTGGCGTGGGAGGCGTGGCCGATGGTCATGGCCGCCACCGAGCGGCTGCGGGCGCGCACCGAGGGCGAAGCGTACGAAGCAGCGGTGCGCGAGGCGGCCCGAGCGCTCCGGTTGAGGCTCGCCTCGGAGGCGTGACGAGGGCCGGTGCCCCCGAGTCCGGACGTCGGGGCAGCGGCCGCTCCCGGATGCGATCGCGCCGTGCCCGGGCGAGCGAGGCAGGGCCCGGCTAGACGAGGACGGTGGGGAGTATCCCGCTGCGGTGGCGCTCCGCCTGACCCTTTGACCGCCGCTTCTCCGCGTACATGCGGTCGTCTGCCTCGCGGAGGGCGGCGTCGGGCTCTCCGCCGGGGGCCAGCGCCGCGACGCCGACGGACAGGCGACACGGCGGCGCGTGGCCGTCCCCCTCGGCGAGCTCCTCGCGTAGCCGCTGGATGCGTTGTGCCGCGGCGTCGGCCTCGAGTCTCGGCGCCACCACCAGGAACTCGTCGCCTCCGAGCCGGAAGAGGGAGTCGTCGCTGCGGAACGCCCTCGTGAGCGTGCTTGCGACCCGGAGAAGGCAGGCGTCGCCCGCAATGTGGCCGAAGCGGTCGTTGATCGCCTTGAAGTCGTCGACGTCCAGGAAGATCACCGCGGCGCCGGTCGCCCGCACGCGGTCCATCTCGGCGCGCAGCCGGCGTCGATTCGAGAGCGAGGTCAGCGGGTCGAGGTCCACGAGCTGGCGCAGCCGTTCCTGCGAGGCGAGCAGCTCCTGGTTCAGGTGCTCGAGGTGCTGCGACGACGAGCCCTCGATCGCGACCAGGATCGCGAGCGCGACGAGGAGCTCGGCACCCGCGTCGAAGAACGACGAGTACCGGACGTACGGCGCGAGCGGCCTCGCGCCCCACAGCACCGGCGCGACGATCGGGACGTAGTGGAGGAAGAGCAGCCCCTCGGCGAGCATCGCCGTGCCGAGCCACCGCGAGCGCGGCACCCGCGGCCGGGTCAGCACCCACGCCGCGCCGGTGGTGAGGAGACCCCCGACCATCAGCGAGACCGCGACCTGGATCAGCGCCGGCTGCGGGGAGAGCACGCCGAGAACGACGCTCCACGCGGCGACCGCGATCGCGAGGGAGCGGGGCCGCAGCGGCTCGCTCCCGCCCGGCTGCAGGTGGCTGCGGGCCCCGACGATGAGGAGCACGACGTACGCGGTCTTGCCGGCCACGTAGACGACGCCGGCGACGCGCAGGAGCCAAAGCGGCAGCTCAACGGACGTTGCGCCGAACGCGGCCACGAGCGAGACGGCGTTCGCCGTCCACGCGACGGCCCACACCCGGACTTCTTGCAGCCTGATCGTCCGTGCGAGGGCGACGAAGAACGCCGCGAGGAGCGAGACCGTCGCGAGTTGCACCCCGACGGCCCAACGGCCCAACACGGCGACCTCAGGACTCACGCTCCCCCCGCTGCCATGGTAGGACAACCACCGTCAAACGGCGCGGATTTCTACCGGCGGACGTCGGCCCGGACGGGGCGGGGAGGCGCAACGCCGGGAAGCGTCCGTCAGACGGTGACGTCGGGCCGCTCCCTCAGCTGCTCGAGCGTCATCACCGCGTGGCGGACGTGGGGCACCACGATCGAGCCCCCGACCACAAGACCGACGTTGAGGGCGTCCACGATCTCGGCGGCGCTCCACCCCGCCTTCACGCACTGGATCAGGTGGTAGTCGATGCACTCGTTGCAGCGGAGGACGAGAGACGACGCCAGTCCCAGGAGCTCCTTGACCTTCCCCGGCAGGGCGCCGTCCCGGTACGCACCTTCGTCGAGGGCGAAGAACCGCTTGATCCCGAGGTGGTCCTGGGCGAGGACCGCCGCGTTGGCTTCCCTGCGCGTTGCGATGAACTCGTCGATGTCGCTCATGGCGCCTCCGGCGAACGGGGCCACCGTAACGCAGATCCGGTCTCGACGCCAGGGCGAGGGAGAGTCCGGAGCGCGCCGACTGCGGGCGCGTTGCGGGGTCGGGTACAATGCGCGGCTGTGAAGCGCGGTCTGGCCATCCTCGCCGGCTGCCTCGTGCTCGTCTCCGCGGTTGCGGAGGGCGCCTCGGCGTCGGCTCACCGCCGGCGCACGAGCCGGCCGGTGCAGCTCGTCTGGCACGTCGAGACGCTCGCGGGCCAGGAGATGGAGTCGAACCAGCCGGACGAGCCGATCAACCCCGCGTCCGTGGTCAAGGTGGCCACCTCGCTGTGGGCGATCGAGCGCAGGGGTTCGGAGTTCCGGTACGAGACCCGGTTCTTCGCCCGCGGAGCGGTCGACGAGGCGCGGGGCGTGCTCCACGGCGACCTCGTGGTCGTGGGGTCGGGCGATCCGGACTTCCACGCCGAGAACGCGTTCCTGGTCGCACGGGCCCTGAACGACCTCCACGTGGAGCGGGTGACCGGCGCGGTGATCGTGAACCAGCGGTTCTGGATGGGGTGGGAGAACGGCTCCGAGGGGCGCGAGCCTGACCCCGTCAAGCGCGGCCTCCTGATGGCGGGGCGCCTGCGCCAGGCGCTCAACCCCAAGCGCTGGGACGGGCCGACCCGGATGGCGTGGCGCGAGTTCGCGCTCCGACGAGGCCTCGACTCGAGGAGGCCGCCGCAGGTCGTCGTGATGGGCGGGATCGGCACGGACGGCGAGCGCAACCCCGGCCAGATGATGGTCGTCCACCGCTCGCAGGTCCTCCCCGACATCCTGCGCCGGTTCAACTGCTACTCGAACAACGATATCGAGAGGGTCGCGGAGACCCTCGGCTCGCCCGATGAGCTCGGGTCGTTCGTCGCGGTCCGCTGCAACGTGGCGCGCGACACCGTACAGCTCGAGACGGCGTCGGGGCTCGGCAGCAACCGGCTCACGGCGCGGATCATCGTGCGGCTGCTGCTCGAGCTCCGAAAGACGTGCGAGCGCCTCGGGGTTCCGCTCGAGTCGCTGCTGCCGGTCGCGGGGTGCGACCCGGGGACGGTCACGAGACAGTTCCCGCTGCTCGCCGACGGTCCCGGCACAACCTCGGTTGTCGGCAAGACCGGCACCCTCACGAACACGGATGGAGGCGTCGCCGTGCTCGCCGGGTTCGCCAGGACGGTCCAGGGCGAGCTCGTGTTCTGCATCGCGGTGCCGCACGCGGCGGGTCGCCTCAAGGGCGCGCGCCGCGCCGAGGAGAAGTGGGTGCTCGACCTCCTGGACGCCCACGGCGGCGGCCAGCCGCGCCAGTGCGCGCCCGAGCTGCCTGCTCCCGACACCGGCGCGAGCATCATCCTGCTGGGCGACCACGTCATCCCGCCGCCCGACGGTGCCGTGCCCGCAGCGACTCCGCCCACCGCCTCTGCCCCCGTCCACAACTGAGCGGCCGAACGTTCCAGGTTCGAAGGTCCTGGAAGACGTCAGACGGGAAACGGAAGAGGACAAAGGGAAGACGAGGGTCGCGCCGCTCCTCGTCTCTCCTTTGACCTGCGCTCTCTTGTCGTTGAACCTTCGAACCTTCGAACCTGTGAACCGTCGGACCTTCTAACCTTCGAACTCTACATCTCGGGGCGGCCGGGCGTGGTGGCCGGGAGGGCGCGCGTGCGGGCCCACGACCGGATCGCCTTGATCTGCTCGGCCATCGTGGTCGAGAGCGGCACGATCTGTCCCATCGACGTCAGGAGATCGCGCTCCTCCACAGGGCGGCGGTCGGCGTTGCACGCGATGCGGGCCGAGATCACGGCCTGCTCGATCTCCGCGCCGTTCCACCCGCGGGCCGCCGACGCCAGCAGCACGAGGTCGTACTTCCCGGGGTCGAGCGCCTGGCCGCGCAGGTGGATGCTGAGGATCTCCTTGCGCTCCTCCTCGTTCGGCAGCTCGACGAAGAACACCTGGTCGAACCGCCCCTTGCGGATGATCTCGGCAGGGAGCAGCGCGATCCGGTTGGCGGTTGCGGCGACGAACACGTCGGCGCGGTGCTCCTGCATCCAGGTCAGGAACGTCGAGAAGATGCGGGTCATCGAGCCGGTCTGGCCCTCGGAGTAGCCGGCGACGCCCATCTCGATCTCGTCGATCCACAGGACGGCGGGCGCCACCGCCTCGACCGCCTCGAGCGCGCGGTGAAATACCCACTCCGGCGAGCCGTGGACGCCGGCGAACACGAGGTTCATGTCGAGCCGGAACAGCGGCAGCCTCCACTCCGTGGCGACGACCTTGACCGCGAGCGACTTGCCGCACCCCGACATGCCCATGAGCAGCACGCCCTTGGGCCGGGGGAGCCCCTGCGCGAGCGCCTGCGGCGTGAACAGGCTCGCCCGCTGGCGGACCCAGAGCTTGAGCTGGTCGAGGCCTCCGAGGTCGCCGATGGCGCGGTCGGGAGGGACGAACTCGAGGATCCCCTCCTTGCGCATCACCTGCTCCTTCTCCGCCAGCACCTCGGCCATGAACGCCTCGTCCATCGCCTGGTGGCGCGCGAGCAGCCGGCGAAGGAGGCTCTCGACCTCGAGGAGCGACATGCCGCGCAACGAGCCGATCAGGAGCTGCATCCTCTCCGGATC
>DATKLI010000033.1:0-68875 GCA_035542455.1 Thermoanaerobaculaceae bacterium | reverse complement strand
CCCCCGGCCCAACCCGCGGGCTCGCGCTTCGTGCCGCGGCCGGGCGCAATGATACGCCCCCACCGCCCCGCAACCGCGATCCGCGCGCCGTGCCGAGACTGGCGCCGCGGGACGTGGTACAACATCACTAGCGTCGGAAGGAGCCGGCCATGGCCTTGCTCTGCCGGACGGGTGCGTCGGGTGGTCGGGGAGCCAGCGATGGGCGAAGGTAACGGCCTCCCCCAGGGTCTGACGCTCACGGCGACTCAGGAAGTGGCGGCCTCGAGCCGCTGGCTGATCGGGATGCGGTGGGTGGCGGGCGCGGCGGCGATCGCCGGGGCGTGGCTGGTGCGGCGCGTCCTGCTCCCCGGATTAGGCGCCCTCCCGTTGATGGCGGCCGGGGCGCTGGTGCTGGGGGCCAACGCCGCGTTCGGCGAGTGGAACGGCAGGCTCGTCCGCGGTGGCGGCGAGCGGCCGGGGTACCGGCGCCTGCTGCACGCCCAGCTCGTCTTCGACTGGACGGTGATGCTGCTCCTGATCCACCTGACCGGAGGGGTCGAGAGCCCGCTGCTCCCCGTGTTCGTGTTCCATGTGGTCGTGGCGTCGCTGGTGTTCGAGCGCTGGACGGCGCTCGCGTACGCGGCGAGCGCCGCAGCGCTGGCGGCCGCCCTCGCCACGGCCGAGGCCACGGGCGTGATCGCGCACCGGCACGTCGCGGGGCTCATGCCGGGCGAGGCGTACCGGCATGCGCCGTACGCCGTGCTCGTCCTGGGATCGTTCTGGGCCGTGAGCGCGCTCGCGTGGGCCGTGACCTCGTCGGTGGCGGCGCGGGTTCGGCGGCGCGAGGACCAACTCGCCTCGCTGGTCGCGGGGGTGCAGGCGGTCAACTCGACGCTCGAGCTCAAGGAGGTGCTGGACAGGCTCGTCCGAGCCACAGTCGACGCGATGGGGGTCCAGGGGGCGTCGATCGGTCTGCTGGATCTCACCGGCGCCCAGGTCGAGCTGGCGTCCTCGTACGGGCTGAGCGAGGCGTACCTGAACAAGGGGCCGGTGCTGGTGAGCCAGAGCCCGGCGCACCGACAGGCGCTGATCGAGGGCAAGGCGGCGATCATCCAGAGCGAAGCCGAGCGCTCGCGGCTCCAGTACCCGGCGGCCGCGGAGGCGGAGAACATCCGCTCGATGCTGTTCGTACCCCTGAAGGGGAAGTGGCAACCCCTCGGGGTGGTGCGCGCGTACAGCAGCCGCGAGGAGGCGTTCGGCGCCGAGGACGTCCGGTTCCTGGAGGCGATCGCGGCGCAGGGGGCGATCGCGATCGAGAACGCGATCGCGTACCAGGCGTTGCAGAAGCTCGACGAGCAGAAGTCCAAGTTCACGCGGACCGTGACGCACGAGCTCCGCGCGCCCGTCACGGGGGCGCAGACTCTGGTCAGCCTGATCATCGACGGCTACGCGGGGCCGCTCGAGGAGAAGCAGGCCGGGTTCCTGGTGCGGCTGCGCAGGCGGCTGGAGACGCTCCAGCAGCTCATCGACGATCTCATGAGCCTGGCGGCCGGCCGAAGCGGGCTCACTGTCGAAGAGGTCGTCCCTATCGGGGTGCTCGAGCTGGTCGAGAAGGTCGTTGCGCAGGCGGGGGCGCAGGCCGAGGGGAAGAAGCAGACGCTGCTCGTCGAGCGCGGGGACGGCGCGGAGCGGCTGAAGGTCGAGGCGACGATCCAGGGCCTCGGACGGATCTTCGGCAACCTGGTGGGGAACGCGGTGAAGTACACGCCGGAGGGCGGGCGGGTCACCGTGACGGTCGAACCCACCGGGTCGCAGGCGGCCGTGCGCGTGGCGGACACCGGGATCGGGATCCCCGCGCAGTCGCAGGGGAGGCTCTTCACGGAGTTCTTCCGGGCGCCGAACGCGATGGCGGTCGAGTCCGGCACCGGACTCGGTCTCGTGATCGTCAAGGAGCTGGTCGAGCGGTTCCGGGGGAGGATCGTGGTCGAGAGCCAGGAGGGCGCCGGGTCGACGTTCACTGTGTTCCTGCCGCTCACGGACGCGTGACGCCGGCACGGCGTGCCGGGCCGGGAATGTGCCAATTTTCACTTGAACCGCGGTAGAATCGATGGTGGCGGTTCGGGAGGCGCGCGGTGGCTCACGTTCTTCTGGTTGACGACGACGCGGACATCATCGAGATCTACCGGACGGTGCTGGAAACCAAGGGGCACACGGTGTCCGCGGCGTTCTCGGCGCAGCAGGGGTGGGACGCTCTCGGCACCTCCGTCCCCGACGTCCTCGTCCTCGACGTGATGATGGAGGAGTTCGACTCCGGTTTCCGGCTGGCCCACGACGTGGCGATCAAGTATCCGAAGCTCCCGATCGTGCTGCTCACCGCCGTGCACGACTACATGAGCGAGAAGTGGAGCTTCAGCGACGACAGGGACCAGGAGTGGCTGCCGGTGCTGAAGTTCCTCGAGAAGCCGGTGACGCCGGATCAGATGTTGGCGGCGATCGAGGAGGTCACCGCAAGACCCACCGCAGTTTGATCCTGGGCGCCGCCGGCGTCGGACCTCTGGCTGCGTTGCACTCGGCGGATCGGATGCTCACGTAGCCTCTGGCTACGCTCCGCTCCTCCCGCCTCGTGCGCCTCGCCATAGGCCCAACGGCGGCGGCGCCGCTGCCGCGGGCAGAAACCCGCGCCGGACCGTGCGCGCTCGCGCGGCTGCACGCGATTCGCTACGGCTCTGCTTGTTTCGTCATTGCCGGCCACCGGCCACGCCTCACCCGGTGAGGCACTCCCGGAAGATCCGCGCAATTTCGGCGCGGGCGGCGGCCACCCGCGGAGAGAGCGGGGCGCCGAGCTCGTTGGAGTGCGGGGTCACGCCGATGAACCGGACCGCGAGGGCGGGGTTGTCGGTCTTCCAGGCGGCGACCAGGAGCGAGAGCGGCACGGAGTGCGTCGAGTGGCAGAACGAGTCGAGGCGCGACGGCGGAACGAACGCCCACGGCGCTCGACCCAGGCCCGTGGCGGCGTCGATCAGGAGGAGCACGTTGGGCCGGTGCCGGCGGACGAGCGGACCCGCGTTCTCGATCGCGACGCCGACCGCGGCCGCGACGAACCCCTCCCGCTCGAGCGGGGCCAGCTCCTCGGCGAGCAGGTGGCCGACGGCGTCGTCCCCCAGCATCTCGTTGCCGATCCCGAGGACGAGGAGGCGCTGCCTTCTCTTCGCGGCGCGCTCGAGCAGCCGGCGCAGCCGCTCGGGCGCAGGGAGTCGCTTCCCGCTCACCGCGCAACTCTACCGCACGCGCGACCAGAGTTCCCTGGGTCACGGAGTGATCATCGCCGTGGGGCCTGCGGCGTGCCGCTGCCCGGATTGGGCCGGATGCAAGGCGCGCGAGCGGCCCGGCGACGAGCTGTACTGGGATGTACGCGAGGAGCCAGGGCCGCGAAGCGTAACGCAGCAGACGGTCCGGGACTGGCAGCGGCAGGGCGGCAGGGTGGGTGGGCCACGCCGCAGGCTAGGGGGCGAGGTCCGCGCAGCGGACAATAAGGTGCGGAGCGGGCGCGCCAGACGCAGCTGCACGGTCGAACCAGGAGGCGTCTGACGCGGCCGCAACGCACCGGAGGCGGCGCAACCGCGCCGCCTCGCCCCACCTGGAGTTCGCGACCGGCGCTATTCTTGGACGAGGCGGAGCGAGTCCCGCGAGAACGCCGCGACCTCGAACTCCTTGTCGAGCGCGATCGCGTCCTTGGGGCACACCTCGGCGCACCGCGCGCAGTGCACGCAGCGGTCAAGGTAGAGCACCATCGTCATCTTCTTCTTCGGCTTCGGGGCCGGCTGGCCCTCGACCGCCGGCTCCGTCGGCGGGAGCGTCTGGACCTCGATGTGGATCGCGTCCGAGGGGCAGTCGCGCATGCAGACCTTGCAGCCGATGCAGTTCTCGGCCTTGAACCTCGGGGTGCCGCGGAACCCCTCCGGCACCTCGGCCTTCTCGAACGGGTAGAAGCGCGTGACCGGCCGGCTCCTGAGGTTGCGGAACAGCTCGGGTACGAGCACGCCTGCTTTCGGCATGGTCTACATCGCTCCCTTCGCCTTGAAGAGAAGCACGACCAGGAACTGGACGACGCTCCACGGCGCGAGGTAGCGCCACGAGAATCGCACGATCTGGTCGATGCGGATTCGCGCGCACGCGGCGCGGAGCATGGACAGGAGGAACACGACGAACGCCGTCTTGACCGCGAGATGGACGGCGCCAAGAAGCACGCCTGCGACGCCCGGCGCATAGCCGCCGAGCAGCACGCCGAGGACGCCGATCTCGCTCCGCTCGAGCCCCGGGGGGAGGGCGCCGAACCCGCCCAGGAACACGCACGCCACGAGCGCGGAGCCGACGTACATCAGGATGTCCTTCTCGAGGCGGAAGAGGGCCAGCTTCTTCCCGCTGTACTCGGTGAGCGGACCCCCCACGACCTCGGTCTCCGCCTCCGGGATGTCGAACGGCACCCGCTCGAGCTTCGCCTGGAGCGTGAGGATCGCGACCACGAACGCGATGAGCTCGACCGGAAGCACCCACCAGTGGCCGGTCGCGGTCCACGGGAAGACGGCGACCTTCGAGATCTGCCAGCTGCCCGCTATCACCGCCGGCGTGAGGATCGCGAGGAAGAACGGCACCTCGTACGCGAACAGCTGGGTGAGGACGCGCGTGGCGCCGATCAGGGAGTAGGGGCTGACCGAGAACCAGCCTGCCAGGAACAGCGAGAACGACGGGATCGTCAGCAGGTACGCGACGACGATGAGGTCGCCCTCGAACGAGTTGAACGAGCGCAGGTGCCAGACCGGGATGTAGAGGCCGGCGGTGATGACCGCGGCGAGCGAGAGGATCGGCATGAACGCGAACGCGCGCCGGTCCGCCTGCGCCGGGACGATGTCCTCCTTGGATAGCAGCTTGAAGATGTCGGCGACGGGCTGCAGCATCCCCGCCCACCCCGTGTACATCGGCCCGCGCCGGTTCTGCATCCGGGCGTAGACCTTTCGGTCCATCCACTCCAGGAACGTGGAGTAGAGCGACTGGAACACGAACCCAGGGAAAACCAGGATGTACAGGGCGACCTTGAGCGCGTTCATACTCGACCTCGCTAGAACGAAATCCGCCTGTTCTTCCGGTACCAGTCGATGCCGTACCGCCGCAGCTCCGCCCACGTGGTGAGGCGGCGACCGCGCTTGCGGTCCTTCAGGGCGACCGTGGTCCGGTCGGTGCACGAGAAGCACGGGTCGATCGACGCGATCGCGATCGGGATGTCGGCGACCATGGCGCCGACGACCGACTCCGTGGCGGCCTCGAGGTTCGCCATGGTCGGGGCGCGCACCTTGACGCGCTCGGGCTTCTCGGTGCCGTTGCCGCGGACGTAGTGGACGTCCTCGCCGCGCGGCGCCTCGTAGCGGGAGACCGCCGCACCGGCGGGGACGCGGCGCATCACCTTCTTGACCGCGATGTCGCCCTCGGGGAGGTTCTCGAGGATCTGCTTCACCATCTTGCACGACTCGACGATCTCGTACACGCGGACGAGCACGCGGCCGTAGATGTCGCACTCGTCCGACGTGATGACCTTGAACTCCAGCTCCGGGTACGCCCCGTACGGGTCGTCCCTCCGGATGTCCATGTCCACGCCCGAGGCGCGCCCGAACGGCCCGACGGCGCACTTCTCGATCGCGCGCTCCTTCGACATCCGGCCGACGCCCCGGATGCGGGCGACGAACGACGGCTCGTTGGTGCCGATGCCGGCGTAGTACGCGGTGCGGTCGAGGAGCGGCTGGATCGACGCGAGGATCTTCTTCCGCTGCGCTTCCGTGAGGTCGCGGCGCACGCCGCCGATCGTGTTGATCGCGTAGTTGACGCGGTTGCCGCTGATCTCCTCCAGGATCTCCATGATCAGCTCGCGGTCGCGCCACACGTACATGAACAGCGTGTCGAATCCGACCTCGTGCGCCGCGACGCCGAGCCAGAGCAGGTGGGAGTGGAGCCTCTCGAGCTCGCACACCAGCGTCCGCAGGTAGAGGCCGCGCTTCGGCACCTCGAGCTCGAGGAGCTTCTCGACCGCCTGCACGAACGCCGTGGTGTGCGAGTGTGAGCAGATCCCGCAGATCCGCTCGAGGATGAACAGGCACTGGAAGTAGTTCCGGTCCTCGCACACCTTCTCGATGCCGCGGTGGTTGTACCCCATCTGCATCCGCGCACCGACGATCTCTTCCCCCTGGATGTCGAAGTCGAACTTCGCGGGCTCCTTGAGGAACGGGTGCTGCGGCCCGATCGGCAGGTGGATCGTCTCAGGCATTGGGCTTCCCCCCTTCGGCCTCGGCGGCCGGTTTCGGCAGGACGGCGTCCTTCCGGAGCGGGTAGACGCCCGCGGGCCAGTCCTCCGGGAGGACCTGGCGGCGCAGGTCGGGGTGCCCGACCGGCACGATCCCGAGGAGGTCGTGGAGCTCGCGTTCGTAGACCGCCGCGCCGGGCGTCACGAGCGCGAGCGTCGGCACCTCGGGCTTCTCGCGGTCCACCTTCACCTGCAGCACGACGACGACGCTCCCCGAGACGATGTACGACAGCAGGAAGTGGTCGCGCATGTCCTCGCCCACGATCGTGGTGAGGTGGCGGATGCCGAGCTTGTCCCTCAGCGTCTTCACCGCGTCGAGCAGGGCGTCGCGCTCGATACCGATCCAGAACGTCCGCGCCTGCGTGCGCCTCACCTCGGAGCCCGGGAACAGGACCTTGAGGTCGGTCTCGTAGTCTGTGACGGTCATGGTGGCCTCCGTCCTCCCCTCACGCCTTACCCAGGAGCTTGGCGACACCGTCGATGAGCGCCTCCGGCTTGATCGGGCACCCGGGGACGTACGCCGCGACCGGGACGACCTGATCGACGCCGTCGAGCACGTTGTAGCACCCGCGGAACGCGCCGCCGGAGCACGCGCACGCGCCGACCGCGACGACCGCCTTCGGCTCGGGCATCTGGTCGTAGATGCGCTTGAGGCGCGGCGCGATCTGCTTCGTCACCGGGCCGCTGCACAGCAGGACGTCGGCGTGCCGCGGCGTGGCCTTGAGCTGCACCCCGAAGCGCTCGAGGTCGTAGTGCGGCATCAGAGCCGCGAGGATCTCGATGTCGCACGCGTTGCACGCCCCCGAGTTGAAGTGCAGCACCCAGGGCGACTTGGTTCGGGCCCACTTGATCAGCTTCTTGAACACGCTCGCACCTCCCCCCGCCCTAGTCGATGCCGCTGTACACGATCGAGATCGCGGCGGCGATGGCGACCAGGTAGCCGAGCGCCCGGAAGGCGTAGACGCCGGGCGGGACCGTGGCGATCGTCAGCACCGCCACGTGCATCACCGTGAAGAAGATCGCCGCGGCGAAAAACCGCCGATACCCGAACTCGAACTTCTCGGCCTGGAAGTTCTCACCGCAGGCGTACGGCTCCAGCTTCCCGGCGGACGGCTGCGGCTTGGCGCCCACCGCGCGGCCGAACAGGTAGAGCAGCGACGCGATCCCGAGTCCGATGGCGAAGGCGAGCGGCGGCGACAGCAGGATGTCGAGGTCCATGGCTCACCCCTTCAGCCGCGAGAGCAGCCGGATGTCGAGCGACGAGTTCGTGCGCTGGCAGACGACGACGAGCGCCAGCATGACGGCCGCGAGGATCGTCTCGACGACGATGAACGTCACGATGAGCGATTGCGCGAGCCCCATCGCCCCGCGGAAGAGGCCGGCGCCGAGCAGCATCAACGTCGTGCCCTTGGCCAGCACCTCGATGGCGAGGACGATCCGCAACAGGTTGCGGACGCCCAGCAGCAGGTAGACGCCCGTCATGAACAGCAGCAGGCCGGTGAAGAAAAGCGCGGCAACGGGCTCAGTCATGGTGCCCCTCCGCCGACCTCGCGCGCAGGATCGCGAGCAGGCCGAACACGCCGACGAGCACGAGGCTGATCTGTCCGAGCACGTCGGTCATACGCAGGCCCCAGAAGACCTCCCGGAACGGAACGGTCTGGGCCGCCGTCGGCGCGGGGAGCGACGGGGCGAGCCACCGGACGAGGAAGTAGGCCACGCCGGCGAAGAGCGCGACCGCCGGCAGGATGAAGAGTGCCGGCAGCCTCGCCTCGTCCTTCTGGTCCGAGTCCTTGGTGAGCGACACCGTCGAGACGAAGAGGACGGTGATCAGGCCCGCGCACACCGAGAGCTCGAACGCCCCCGCCACGTTGGCGCCGAAGTGGAACAGCACGATCGAGAGGATCACGCTCGCGAGCGCGAGCGCGACCGCCGCGTAGAGGAGGTCTCGGAACACGCCGAGCAGGACCACCGAGATCACCAGCAGCGCGAGGCAACCGATGAGGAGCGTCATCGTCAGTTCCCTCCGAGCAGCACCCTGGCCGCAGGCTCGATGAGACCGCGCACGACCTGGTTGAAGAACACGCCGACCAGGAGGCACTGGGCGGCGAGACAGATGACCGCGAACGACATCGCGGCGGGCGCCTCCTTGAGGTCGCGCCAGCGCTCGTTCAGGTTTCCGAAGAACACCCTCCGCTGCAGGAGCAGGAAGTAGCCCAGCGTGAAGACGCTGAACGAGATCGTGAGGACCGCGACGAGGTAGTTCTTCGCGGCGAGCGCGCCGAGCACGATGAAGAGCTTGCTCCAGAACCCGTTGAACGGCGGGATCCCGGCGATGGACAGCGTGCCGAACGTGCTGGTCACGCTGGTGACCGGCATCCGGTTCTCGAGGCCGCCCATCTCGCGGATGTCGCGTGTGCCGGTTCGGAACTGCACGGCGCCGCTGTTGAGGAACAGGAGGCTCTTGAACAGAGCGTGGTTGAGGACGTGGAACAGCGCGCCGACCACGCCGAGCCAGTTGCCGAGACCGAGACCGATCATGATGTAGCCAATCTGGCTGATCGAGGAGTACGCCAGCATCCGCTTCATGTCGGTCTGGAAGTAGGCAACGATCGCACCGGCCGCCATCGAGGCGACGCCGAGCACGAGGAAGACCTTGAGCACCCGGGCCGGAGCCGGGTAGATCCCGAGGAACAGCCGCGTCAGGGAGTAGACGCCGGCCACCTTGATGACGACGCCCGAGAGCATCGCCGAGATAGGTGCGGGCGCCGACGGGTGTGCGTCCGGAAGCCAGGCGTGGAACGGCACAACGGCCGCCTTCAGCCCGAACCCGGCCAGGAACAGCGCCGCGGCGAACAGGAACAGCGGGTTGTCGCCGCCGGAGAGCGCCGCCTTCAGCTCGCCGAACGCCAGCGTTCCGGTGGACGCGAAGATCAGCGAGAGACCGATCACGATCATTCCGGTTGCGACCGCCGAGAGAAGCAGGTACTTGAGCGCCGACTCGATCCCGTCGAACTCGAGGTTGTACGCGACCAGCACGTACGAGCTGATGGAGGCGACCTCCAGGAAGACGTAGAGCGAGAAGAGGTCGCGCACGAGCACGACGCCGTTGAGGCCGAAGATCAGGAGCATCAGCAGGGCGTAGAACTTCGCCCGCCCGCCGTAGTGCCCGATGTAGTCGATCGAGTACACGGCGCAGAAGAAGCCGATCACGCTGATCACTACCAGGAACAGGAGCGAGAGGCCGTCCACGGCGAACTCGGTCCCGAAAGCCCTGAACGCGGTAGTGATCCCCGCCGCCGGGACGAGCGCCAGGCAGCTCGCGAGCACCGCCAGGCCGACCGCGCCCGCAAGGACGTCCGCTGCGCGGCGGCCCAGCTTCGAGACCCACGGAGTCAGCAGCGCGCCGACGAGCGGGAGGAGGAGAACGGAGCCGACGTAGGCGTCCATGTCCGACCTCACAGGAACACCAGGGTGAGCACCGCGATCAGCCCGATCACGGCCCAGCCCAGGTAGTTGGCGTACACACCGTTGTGGATGGCCGAGAGTGCGTGGCGCGAAAACGAGCGCCCCCATCCGATGATCGCGTCGGTCACCACGTCGATCAGTCGCTCGAAGTAGCGGAACACGACCCGCGACACGAACTCGACGACGTTGAGCCCGATCTCGTAGGCGTCGAACCTCTTCTCGGCCGCCATCGCGAGCCCGGCGCCGAGCACGGGCGAGGAGCGCAGCCCCTCGAACGTCGCGGCGGCGGACTCGGCCCGCTCCCGCGCACCGAGGTAGAGCATGAACCCGAGGAGGTAGATCGCGAGCGACGCCATCGTGAGGGGCGTCACATGCCACACTCCCGCGATCCAGCCGGGGTCCTCGAACCTGATGTGCGTGCCGAACGACGGCGCACAGGCCGTGAACACGAGCCCGGTGAGGAAGGCGAGAGAGCCGAGCGCGACGACGGGGAGCCACGAAGCCGGGGACGACCCGGCGGCCGGCTTTGGCGTCGCGCCCAGGACCACCGCGAGGACCTTGCAGAACACCGCGATGTTGAGGATGGCGGCGACGGCCAGCAGGGCGAGGACGGCGGGGTGGCCGCTCCCGGACAGGCCCTCGAAGATCAGCTCCTTCGCCATGAACCCGCCGGTGGGCGGGAGCGAGATCGCGGCGACGAAGGCGAGCGCGAAACCGAGCCCCAGCGCGGGCATCCTCCGCCCGCTCCCGTGTACCTGGGCGAGCGTCGCGCCACCGGCCTCGTCCTCGAACGCTCCGGCAGCGAAGAACATCCCCGACTTGTAGGTCGCGTGGGTCAGCATGTAGAACAGCGCCCCGGCGACGCCGAGCGCCTCCGACGTCGCCATCCCAGCGATCATGAATCCGACCGGCGAGATCGCCGTGAGCGCGAGGACGCGCTTGAGGTTCCGCTCGACCAGGGCCGGGGCGATCACCACGAACGCGGTGGCCACCGCGAACGCGAGCATCACGCCGCGCGCGGCGCCGTTCAGGACGAACATCCGGCTCGTGAGCGTGAACAGGAACGAGATCCCGAGCACCTTCTCGAGCGAGGCGGGGAGCGTCGCGAACCCGGCCGCGGGCATCACTTCGGCGGCCTCGGGGATCCAGGTGTGGAACGGGAACATCCCGGCCTTCGCGCCCGCGCCGAGGAAGATCAGGACGAACGCCACGAGCGCCGTCTTCGACGAGCCGACCGCGAGCGGAGTGCCGAACGTGGCGCCGCCGCCGAGCGCCAGGTAGGCGATCAGCCCGAGGATCATCAGGAAGTCGCTCGCCCCGCCGATGATCAGCGCCTTCTGGGCGACCCGCTCCGCGCCGTCCCCGGCGGCGTGGATGGCGCCGTACAGCGCCACCAGGAACATCTCCCAGAAGATCAGGAGCATGAGGACGTTGTTCGCGGCGACCACGCCCCACGCGCTGGCGAACGCGACGAGGAGCGACGCGGCGAGCAGGGCCGGCCGCTTCGTCCGCGGGAGCGCCCGGAGCGCGTAGACCCCGCTCGCAGCCTGGAAGAGGACCACGAAGCCGAGCAGGAGGCGCTGCCACGGGTCGGCGCCGAACTCGAGGCGGAACGACCCCACCCAGCTCTCCGAGAGCGAAGCGCCGGTGGAGAGCGCCAGGAAGCATGCGGCGTCGAGAGCCGCGGCCACGACCGGCAGCGCCGCGAGCGCTTTCGGGCTCCTGCGGAGCGCCGGAGCCAGCGCGGCGAGGACGAGAGGGACGAGAACGGGGAGGAGGATCGTCGCCATGGCTACCTCCCGAGCGCCGACGCGGCGGCCACGCGCTGGGCGTCCGCCGCCGATGCGAGGCCGTACGGCATCGGCAGCACCAGCGTGACCGCTATCGCGAGCACGGCGAGCACCGCGACCACGCCGACCATCACGGGCGAGCCCTCACGGTGCGACTCGCCGCGCGGGGCTCCCAGGAAGACGACGTGGAAGCTCTTGAGCATGTAGAGGAGCGTCAGCACCGCGGTGAGGATCGCGAGCCCCGCGATCACCGTGTACCCGCCCTCGAACAGGCCGGAGATCACGAACCACTTGCAGAAGAACCCGGCCATCGGCGGGATCCCGGCGATCGAGAGCGCGCAGACGAGGTACGCCGCGGCCGTCACCGGCATCTTGCGCGCCAGGCCGCCCATCCTCGTCATGTCCTTCGTGTGCGTGCCGTGCTCGATGATCCCCGCGCACAGGAACAGCCCACCCTTGGCGATGCCGTGCGCGAGGATGTAGAGGAGCGAGCCGATGTACCCGGTCCTCGTGAACGCGAACAACCCGAGGAACGTGTACCCGATCTGGCTCACGGTCGAGTACGCGAGCAGGCGCTTGATGTTGGTCTCCTGGAGCGCCGCGCACGCCGACACGAACGCGCTCGCCAACGCCACGGCCAGCAGCCACTTGTGCCACTGCTCGGGGATCACCATCCCGTTGCAGAACAGCCGGGCGAACCCGTACAGCCCGATCTTGACCAGGATCGCGGCGTGCAGGAGCGCGGTGATCGTCGACGGCGCCACGCCAGCATCGGGGAGCCAGGTGTGGAGCGGCACCGTCGCGCTCTTCGAGAACACGCCGGCCATGATCAGGACGAGCGCGACGCCGCCGATCGCCTTGCCCTTCAGCTCGGTGATCTCGAACGTCCCGTACTGGGCGTAGACGAGCGCGAACCCGAGGAGCATGAGGACCGCGCCCCCGAACGTCACGAGGAACGCCTTGTCCGCCTTCCAGATGTAGTCCGGCTCCCTGAAGTAGCCGATCAGGCGCCAGCACGCGAGCGCCGAGATCTCCCAGAAGAGGTAGAGAAAGACGATGTTCGTCGAAAACACCAACCCCATCATTGCGCCTAGGAACAGGGTGACGATGAAGTAGTACTCGGGTTCGTGGTCTCCGTGCTCGATGTACCCGAGCGAGTAGATCGCGATCAGGGTCGCGATCAGCGACGAGGCGAACGACATGAACGCCGAGAGGGCGTCCAGGGTGAGGGAGAGGCTCACCATCGGCTCGAAGACGGGGATGCGCCAGCTCGACGGTGCTCCGGCCTGCGCCTGTCCGAGGAGCGTCCAGGTCAGGACGTGGGCTGCGCCGATCAGGGCCACCGCGACGTAGCCGGTCAGCTTCCTCTTTCCGGTCCAGCCGAGCAACGGGATGACGAAGGAGCCCAGGAGGGGGATCCCAATGATGGCAAGCACGGTGGTCTGGTTATCCATCAGTCATGCCTCACAAGGTGGTTCGCTCGCGGCGCGGGGGTAGGGTGGAGCATCCGTCGGCGGGGGATTCTATAGGATAGAGTTCTTTTTCACAAGAGTCCGATCAGAACGGACCGCGCTTCTAGAGGATGAATCTCACTCGAGGGCTGGAACCGTCGCGGACTCCGTCACTTCAACATCCGGTTCGGACGGGGCTGGTGAGGCCCTCGCCCGCCACCATCACCGCCTGGTCCGGCAGATCGAAGGTCGTCTGCAGCGACCTCACCGTGGCGGCGAGGTCCGCCGCGTCCACCATGCAGGCGATGCTCGACAGCGACGTGCTGATGGCGAGGATGTTCACGCCCTTGCCGGCGATCGCCGCACACGCCGCGGCCGCGCACCCCGGCCGCTCGCGGAAGTGGGGGCCGTGGACCGCGGCGACCGCGACCCCCCGCCGCTGGACCACCCGCTGGGCGTGCAACTGGTCGGCCAGCGCGCCGACCGCCTCGAGAGCCTGCTCGAGGTCGGGCTCGCGGACGCAGAGCGCGATGTGCGAGGTTCCGTTCGGGTCCGTGAGCTCGACGACGAACGGCGTGTTGAGACCGCGCTTGGAGAGGCAGTCCAGCACGGTTCCCGCGAGCCCCGGGCGGTCGGGCATCGCGATCAGGCCGATCTCGGCCAGCCCGCGGAACTCCAGGATGCCCGTGGCCTTCGGCGTGGACCCGCCGCGTGCTCCACCCACGATGGAATTGTAGCCGCCCGCGCCCCCGGCGACGGGGTGCCGGGGAACGTACCGCAGGGCCAGCGTGTTCGGGTACCCGGAGCGGGAATGGGACGATCGGCACACTCGTCCGGCCGCACGGCGGGCCGTCGCCCGGTTCGCGCGTGCGCAACTCATAGCTGCACAACAAGTTCGGCATCAAGCCAGCACCCGCACGGGCAGGCGATCCAGACGACCCAAGAAGGACGGGACGGCCGCAACCGCTCGCCGCGCGGTCCGTCATAGGGGGTGCAGGGGACCGTGACCGGGGAGATAGTTGCTATAGCAACCGTTTGATGGTAGAAGAGTGCGCTCGGAGCCGGAGTCTCGGGCTCCGCGGTTCGGGGGATTCGGCGAATGGACATGGACAGCGTTCGTGAAGGCGGGGCGGGAGCAGCCGAAGCCGCCGGGAGCGGCCCGGCGACCTCCGGCGGGGGTGCGAGGCGCCGCTGGCGGCCGTGGGTGGTCGCGGCCGGCGCGATTGCCGTGCTCGCGTATTTCGTGCTGTCGAGGAGCATCGCGGGTCAGGCGAGCGCCGCGAGGGGTGGGAGGGGCGGCGCGCCGCGGGCGATCCCCGTGGTCGCCACGGCCGCCGCGGTCGGTGACCTCGGGGTCTACCAGAACGGTCTCGGCACCGTGACGGCGATCAAGACCGTGACGGTCCGCAGCCGCGTGGACGGCGAACTCACGAGCGTCGCGTTCCACGAGGGCGATCTGGTGCGGGAGGGCGACCTCCTGGCGGAGATCGACCCCCGGCCGTTCGAGGTGCAGCTGCACCAGGCGGAGGCGCAGCTGGCGAAGGACCAGGCGGCTATCGCCAACGCGAAGGTCGACCTGGAGCGGTACCAGACGCTGATCCAGCAGGACTCGATCCCGCGCCAGCAGCTCGACACGCAGGTCGCGACCGTCACACAGTACGAGGCCGCGCTGAAGAGCGACCAGGCCCAGATCGAAAGCGCGCGGCTCAACCTGACGTACAGTCGCATCACGGCGCCGATCTCCGGCATCGCCGGGCTGCGGCTGGTGGACCCGGGGAACATCGTGCACGCGAGCGACCCGGGCGGCCTCGTGGTGATCACCCAGCAGCAGCCGATCGCCGTGGTGTTCACGATCCCAGGCGATCACCTGCCCCCGGTGCTCAAGCAGGTGCGCGCGGGTCGCACGCTGACGGTCGAGGCGTGGGACCGCGACCTCAAGACCAAGCTCGCGACCGGCAGCGTGCTCGCGGTGGACAACCAGATCGACCCCAACACCGGCACGGTGCGCATCAAGGCGGTGTTCCCCAACGAGGACGCCGCGCTCTACCCGAACCAGTTCGTCAACGCCCGGCTGCTGGTGGACACGCTCCGCGGCGCCGTGCTGATCCCGACGGCGGCGATCCAACGCAGCCCGCAGTCGTCGTTCGTCTACGTCGTCAAGCCCGACGCGACCGTCGAGCTTCGTGACGTCGAGGTCGAGCTGACGGAGGGCGACGAGAGCGCGGTGCGCAAGGGGGTCGCGGCCGGCGACGTCGTGGTCGTGGACGGCGTGGACAAGCTGCAGCCGGGATCGCTGGTCGCCGTCGCGGCACCGGGCGGCACGCGGCAGCGCAACACATGAACCCGTCCCGCCCGTTCGTCCTCAGGCCGATCGCGACGTCGCTTCTGATGGCCGGGATCCTCATCGCCGGCGCGATCGGGTTCCGGCAGCTCCCGGTGTCGGCGCTGCCGCAGGTCGACTACCCGACGATCCAGATCGTGACGTTCTACCCGGGCGCGAGCCCGGACGTGATGGCGTCGGCGGTCACGGCGCCCCTGGAGCGGCAGTTCGGGCAGATGCCCGGCCTCAACCAGATGACGTCGTCAAGCTCGGGCGGGAGCTCGGTGATCACGCTCCAGTTCGTGCTCGACCTCAACATCGACGTGGCGGAGCAGGAGGTCCAGGCGGCGATCAACGCGGCGGGCACGTACCTCCCGCGCGACCTCCCCAACCCGCCGATCTACAGCAAGATCAACCCCGCGGACGCGCCCATCCTCACCCTCGCGCTCACGTCCGACACGCTCCCGCTCTCGCGCGTCGAGGACTTCGCCGACACCCGGTTCGCCCAGAAGATCTCGCAGCTCCCGGGCGTCGGTCTGGTGTCGATCAGCGGCGGCCAGAAGCCGGCGGTCCGCGTGCAGGTGAACCCGACCGCGCTCTCCTCGTTCGGCCTCACGATGGAGGATGTTCGAACCGCGATCTCGCAGGCGAACGTGAACCAGGCCAAGGGCGCGTTCGACGGCAAGAGCCAGTCGTACTCGATCTGGGCCAACGACCAGCTCCTGTCGAGCGCCCAGTACAAGCCCCTCGTCGTCGCGTACAGGAACAGCGCCCCGGTCCGGCTCTCCGACATCGCCGATGTCATCGATGACACGGAGAACGTCAAGCAGGCGGCGTGGATGAACCTGACGCCTGCGGTCATCCTCAATATCCAGCGCCAGCCGGGCGCCAACATCATCGCCGTCGTCGACCGGGTCAAGGCGCTGCTCCCGCAGCTGCGCGCGTCGCTGCCGTCCGCGGTCAAGGTCTCGATCCTGACGGACAGGACGACGACCATCCGTGCCTCGGTCCACGACGTCGAGTTCGAGCTGATGCTGACGATCGGGCTCGTCGTGATGGTGATCTTCCTGTTCCTGCGGACGGCGGCGGGGACGGTGATCCCGAGCGTGGCGGTGCCGCTCTCGCTCGTGGGCACGTTCGGCGCGATGTACCTGCTCGGGTACAGCCTCAACAACCTCACCCTGATGGCGCTCACGATCTCCACGGGGTTCGTCGTGGACGACGCGATCGTGATGATCGAGAACATCTCGCGCTACATCGAGGAGGGAGTGCCACCCCTCCAGGCGGCGCTCAGGGGCTCGGCGCAGATCGGCTTCACGATCCTGTCGCTGACGGTGTCGCTCATCGCGGTGCTGATCCCGCTGCTGTTCATGGGCGACGTGGTCGGTCGCCTGTTCCGCGAGTTCGCGGTGACGCTGTCGGTCACGATCCTGATCTCGGCCGCTGTGTCGCTGACGCTGACGCCCATGATGTCCGCCCGGCTGCTGCGCCTCAAGAAGGAGGAGGAGCAGACCCGGTTCTACCGCACGTCGCAGCGGGCGTTCGACTCCGTGATCGCGTTCTACGGGCGGACGCTCACGTGGGTGCTCAAGCGCCAGGGCGCGACGCTCGTCGTCGCGGTCGCGACCCTCGTCCTCACCATCCTGCTCTACGTCGTGATCCCGAAGGGGTTCTTCCCCGTCCAGGACACCGGGGTGATCCTCGGGATCTCGGAGGCGCCGCAGAGCGTTTCGTTCCCGGCGATGGCCGGCCGCCAGCAGGCGCTGGCGCAGGCGATCCTGAAGGACCCCGCCGTCGAGAGCCTGTCGTCGTTCATCGGGATCGACGGCACGAACACGACGATGAACAGCGGCCGGATCCAGATCAACCTCAAGCCGCTGGCCGAGCGAGGGGAGAGCGCGAGCGAGATCATCCGCAGGCTCCAACCGGCGCTCGCGAAAGTCGAGGGGATCACGCTGTTCATGCAGCCGGTGCAGGACCTCACGGTGGAGGACCGCGTCAGCCGCACACAGTACCAGTACAGCCTCGAGGACCCCGACGCCAGGGAACTGGCGGAGTGGGTCCCGCGGTTCGTGGACCGCCTGCACCAGCTCCCGGAGCTGCGCGACGTCGCGAGCGACCAGCAGACCTCGGGGCTCGAGGCCCGCGTGGTCCTCGACCGGACGACCGCGTCGCGCCTCGGGATCACGCCGCAGATGCTCGACGACGCCCTCTACGACTCGTTCGGCCAGCGCCAGGTCTCGACGATGTTCACCGAGCTGAACCAGTACCGGGTCGTCCTCGAGACGCAGCCGGAGTTCCAGCGGCGCCCGGGCGACCTCGGGAGCGTGTTCCTCAAGTCCGCCGGAGGCGGGGCGGTCCCGTTGAGCGCGTTCGCGGACATCAGCACCTCCAACGCCCCGCTCGCGGTCAACCACCAGGGGCAGTTCCCCGTCGTGACGGTCTCGTTCAACCTGGCTCCGCGCGCGTCGCTCGGCGAGGCGGTGAAGGCGATCGAGGAGGTGCGCGAGGGGATCGGTCTGCCGGCGAGCATCCAGACGGGGTTCCAGGGGACCGCACAGGCGTTCAGGGCCTCGCTCGTGCACACCCCGTTCCTGATCCTGGCGGCGATCATCACCGTCTACATCCTGCTCGGCGTCCTGTACGAGAGCTACATCCACCCGGTGACGATCCTCTCCACGCTGCCCTCAGCCGGAGTCGGCGCGCTCCTCTCGCTGATGCTGTTCGGGACGGACTTCTCGGTGATCGCGCTGATCGGGATCATCCTGCTGATCGGCATCGTGGAGAAGAACGCGATCATGATGATCGACTTCGCGCTCGACGCCCAGCGCAACCAGAGGAAGGCGCCGACCGACGCGATCTACCAGGCCGCGCTGCTGCGATTCAGGCCGATCCTGATGACGACGATGGCCGCGCTCCTCGCCGGCGTCCCCCTCGCCGTCGGCTCGGGGATCGGGTCGGAGCTGCGCCGGCCGCTCGGGATCGCGATCGTCGGGGGGTTGATCTTCAGCCAGCTGCTCACGCTCTACACGACGCCGGTCGTGTACCTCGCGTTCGACCGCCTCGCACACCGGCTCGAGCGGCGGAGGGCGGCGGTTGACGGCGCAGCGGCGCCCGCGGAGGAGTCGGCGTGAAGTTCTCCTCGCTCTCGGCGCCGTTCATCCACCGCCCGGTCGCGACCTCGCTGATCACGGTCGCGATCGCGCTGGCGGGCGCGATCGGGTACCGGTTCCTCCCGGTCTCGCCGCTCCCCCAGGTCGAGTTCCCTACCGTGAGTGTGAACGCCGGGCTCCCCGGCGCGAGTCCCGAGACGATGGCGTCGTCGGTCGCGACGCCGCTCGAGCGCCAGTTCGGGAGGATCGCCGGCGTGACGGAGATGACCTCGACGAGCTCGCTCGGGTCGACGAACGTCACCCTGCAGTTCGACCTCAACCGGAACATCGACGCCGCGGCGCGCGACGTCCAGGCAGCGATCAACGCGGCGCGCGGCCAGCTCCCGGCGAACCTCCCGAGCAACCCGTGGTACCGGAAGGTCAACCCTGCCGACGCGCCGATCATGCTCGTCTCGCTCACGTCGGACCTGGTGGACCGCCCGCGGATGTACGATATCGCCTCCACCGTGCTCCAGCAGAAGCTGGCGCAGGTCAAAGGCGTCGGTCAGGTCTTCGTGGGCGGCGGGGCGCTCCCTGCCGTCCGCGTCGAGGTCAACCCGACCCAGTTGAACAACGCCGGGCTCGCACTGGAGGACGTCCGGTCGGCGCTCGCGTCCGCGAACGCGAACCGCCCGAAGGGCGAGGTCGCCGGGATCCACCGGGTTTGGTCGCTCTCGACCACCGACCAGCTCCTCAAGGCCGCGGAGTACCGGGACCTCGTCGTCAAGTACAGCGGCGGCGCGGCGGTCCGCCTGGATGACGTGGCGGACGTCGTGGATTCCGTCGAGGACATCCGGACGATGGGCCTGTCGAACGGCAAGCCGGCGATCATCATCATCATCTTCCGGCAGCCGGGCGCCAACATCATCGAGACCGTCGACGGCGTTCGTGCCGTGCTGCCGCAGCTGCAGGCGTCCGTTCCGCCCTCCGTGAAGCTGAACGTGCTCATCGACGCGACGCGGACGATCCGTGCGTCGGTCCGCGACGTCGAGATCACGCTCTGCATCGCGATCTCGCTGGTCATCCTTGTCGTGTTCGTCTTCCTCCGTAGCGTGCGCTCGACATTCATCCCGAGCGTCGCCGTGCCGATCTCGCTGATCGGCACGTTCGGCGTCATGTACCTGCTCGGCTACAGCATCGACAACCTCTCGCTCATGGCGCTCACCGTCGCCACGGGGTTCGTCGTGGACGACGCCATCGTCGTGATCGAGAACATCACCCGGCACCTCGAGGGCGGGATGCAGCCGATGGAGGCCGCGCTCACGGGCGCCAAGGAGATCGGGTTCACCGTCGTCTCGATCAGCATGTCGCTGGTCGCGGTGTTCATACCGATCCTCCTGATGGGCGGGATCGTCGGCCGGCTGTTCCGCGAGTTCGCGGTGACGCTCTCGGTCGCGATCGGGGTGTCGCTGCTGGTGTCTCTCACCGCCACCCCGATGATGTGCGCGCGGCTGCTCCGGCCGCACGGCGAGGAGCGGCGCGGCCGTTTCTACTCCGCGAGCGAGCGGGGGTTCGCCTGGATCATCGGTCGGTACGAGCGGTCGCTGCGCTGGGTGCTGGCGCACCAGCCGCTCACGATCGGAGTGACGCTCGCGACGATGGTCGCGACGGTGGTGCTGTACGCGAAGATCCCCAAGGGGTTCTTCCCGCAGCAGGACACGGGGCGGCTCACCGGGCAGATCGTCGCCGACCAGGACACCTCGTTCCAGGCGATGCGGCAGAAGCTCACCGAGTTCATCACCCCCGTGATCCGCGCCCCGGCGGTCGAGAGCGCGAACGGTTTCCTCGGCGGCACCGTCAACACGGGCCGGATGTTCATCGCGCTCAAGCCCAACAACGAGCGCGACGTGACCGCCGACCAGGTGATCGCGCGGCTGCGCGGGAAGCTCGCGCACGTGCCGGGCGCCACGCTCTACCTGCAGCCCGTACAGGACATCCGGGTGGGCGGCCGGCCGTCCGCGACGCAGTACCAGTACACGCTGCAGGGCGACAACTCGGAGGAGCTGTTCCAGTGGGCGCCGCGCGTGGTCGAGCGGCTTCGGAAGGTCAGGGAGCTCGCGGACGTCAACAGCGACCAGCAGAACCGGGGGCTCCAGGCCGCGCTCACGATCGACCGGCCGACGGCGTCGCGGCTCGGGATCAGCCCGCAGCTCATCGACAACACGCTGTACGACGCGTTCGGGCAGCGGCAGGTCTCCACGATGTACACGCAGCTCAACCAGTACCACGTGATCATGGAGGTCGCTCCGCAGTTCTGGCAGAACCCGGACGGGCTGAAGTACGTCTACCTCCCCGCGAAGGGCGGCCAGATGGTGCCGCTCGCCGCGGTCACCCGGTACGCGCCCAACACGGCGCCGCTGCAGGTCAACCACCAGGGCCAGTTCCCCGCCGTGACGATCTCGTTCAACCTCCCGCTCGGCGTCTCGCTCGGGAGCGCCGTGGACGCGATCGCGCGCGCCGAGTCGGAGATGCGACTGCCGGCGTCGATCCGCGGCAGCTTCCAGGGGACGGCCCAGGCGTTCCAGGCCTCGCTGGCGAGCGAGCCGCTCCTGATCGCCGCGGCGCTGATCGCCGTCTACATCGTGCTCGGCGTGCTCTACGAGAGCCTCATCCACCCGGTGACGATCCTGTCCACGCTGCCGTCCGCAGGCGTCGGGGCGCTGCTCGCCCTGCTCGCGTTCAGGACCGAGCTCTCGGTCATCGCGCTGATCGGGATCATCCTCCTGATCGGGATCGTCAAGAAGAACGCGATCCTGATGATCGACTTCGCCATAGAGGCCGAGAGAAAGGGCGGGAAGAGCCCCGAGGAGGCGATCTTCCAGGCGTGCCTCCTGCGCTTCAGGCCGATCACGATGACCACGATGGCGGCGCTCCTGGGCGGCCTCCCGCTCGCCATCGGCGGGGGGACCGGGTCGGAGCTCCGGCGGCCGCTCGGGATCGCGATCGTCGGCGGGCTCCTGTTCAGCCAGATGTTGACCCTCTTCACGACCCCGGTCGTCTACCTCTACCTCGACCGGTTCCGGCTCCGGTGGGAGAGGCTCCGCCGCGCCGTCCCGCGCCGGGCGATCCCGGCCCTGGAGGAAGCGTGACCGTGCGTCGCCTCGTGCTCGGCTCGATCTCGATCGTCTCGTCGGCGTGCGCCGTCGGACCGACGTACCAGCGTCCTCCGGCGCCGGTCCCTCCCTCGTACAAGGAGGCGCCGGCCGCGTCCTCCGAGTGGAAGGCCGCGCAGCCGAGCGACGAGGCGCTGCGGGGCCGGTGGTGGGAGGTGTTCGGTGACCCCGCCCTCAACGCCCTCGAGGAGCAGGTCGCGGTTTCGAACCAGTCCGTGGCGCAGGCCGAGGCGGCGTTCCGGGGCGCGGCTGCGCTCGCCCGCGCGGCACGCGCGAGCTTCCTCCCGACGCTGACGGCAACTCCGTCCGCGACGCGCTCGAGCGGCGTTACGACGCACGCGTCGGGAGCACCGGGCGTCGCGGCCCCGACCGTCACGACGTACTCGCTGCCGGTGGACCTCTCGTGGGAGCTCGACGTGTTTGGCAGGATCCGGCGGAACGTCGAGGCCGGCGTGGCGGGGGCGCAGGCGAGCGCCGCCGACCTGGCGGCCGTCCGCCTGGCGATACAGGCCGAGCTCGCCAGCGACTACTTCGTGCTCCATGGGCTGGACGCGCAGAAGCAGCTCCTCGACTCGACGGTGGCCGCCTACCAGACCGCGCTCGCCCTGACGACGAACCGGTACAAGCAGGGGGTCGTGTCGGGGATCGACGTGGCGCAGGCCGAGACCCAGCTCGAGACGACGCGCGCTCAGGCGACCGACCTGGAGATCTCGCGCGCCCAGGTGGAGCACGCGATCGCAGTGCTCATCGGGAAGGCCCCGGGGGGGTTCTCGATCCAGCCGCAACCGACCCAGGTGGCACCGCCGCAGGTCCCGGTCGGGCTCCCGTCCGACCTGCTGGAGAGGCGGCCCGACGTCGCGGCGGCCGAGCGCCTCGTGGCGGCGGCGAACGCACAGGTCGGAGTCGCCCGCGCGGCGTACTTCCCGACGCTCACACTGGGCGGCACCGCCGGGTATCAGAGCTCCACGCTCTCGAGGTTCTTCTCCATCCCGAACAGGTTCTGGTCGCTCGGGCCGTCCCTGGCCGAGACGATCTTCAGCGGCGGGAAGCGGCGCGCGCTCACCGACCAGGCGGTGGCGGCGTACGACGCCTCGGTCGCCTCGTACCGCGAGACGGTGCTGACGTCGTTCCAGGAGGTCGAGGACAACCTCGTCGCGCTGCGCGTTCTCGCCGACGAGGCGCAGCAGCAGGAGGGGGCGGTGGCCGCGGCGGAGCGCTCCCTCGCCATGGCGAAGAACCGGTACCAGGCGGGGATCTCGACGTACCTCGAGGTCGTCACCGCGCAGAGCGCCGCGCTCGCGAACGAGCGGAGCGCGGTCGACCTCCTCACCCGCCGGATGACCGCGACGGTGAACCTCGTCAAGGCGCTCGGGGGCGGGTGGCGCGCCTCGGACCTCCCGTCACCCGCCGCGGCGCTGGCCCGGACCGCGGGCGCAGCAGCCGCACCGTCCCCCGTACCCGGGCGGCCGGCGGCCGGAGCCACGAAGACCGACTGAGCGGTGCCTCGCACGGCGCGCCTTCTTGGTACGCTTGCGCCCATGAACGGTGCGCACCCGGGTTGGGACGACCAGGCGGGCCGGTCGGGCTCGGCGGCTCCAACCGGCGTGCCCGGCCGCCCGCGGCCGGCTTTCCGGGTCGGACCCGCAGTCACGAGGGTGCTTCTTGCCGTCGTGCTGCTCCTCGCCGCGGCCACGCGCCTCGCGAACATCCCGGGCGTGTTCGTCGCCGGCCAGGTGCTCATCAGCGACGAGGACAGCGCGTACCACTGGCACCGCGCCCTGCTTGCGGCGAAGCGCTACCCGAGGGTTCACACGTTCGACTACTACACGAACTTCCCGACCGGCGCGCGCATGATGTGGCCGATCGGGTTCGACCTCGCCCTTGCGACGCTCGTCCGTGCGGTCGAATTCGCGACCGCCGGCCACGTCCGGCCGGAGGTCGTCGGCGTCCTGTTCGACCCGCTCCTGGGCGTGCTCGCCGTCGTGGCGGTGTACTTCCTCGGGTGTGAGCTCGGCGGGAGGGCAGCCGGGCTCGCGGGCGCGGCGATCGCGGCGGTGCTGCCGATCCTGACCGGATACTCGATGGTCGGGCGGATCGACCACCACGCCGCGGAGCCGATCCTCGCCGCCGTGCCGCTGACGCTCCTCCTGCGCGCAGTGGGCGCCGCCTCCGCTCGCCGCCGCGACCGCCTGGCCGTCGCGCTCGGCCTGGTCATGGCCGCGAGCATGGCGGTCTGGGCGGGCTCGATCGCGCCGGGGCTCCTGGTCGCGGTCTGCCTCGCGCTGACCGCCGTGTGGCCCCGGGACGGCACCGACCCCGCCGTCCTCTGCCGGCTCGGCCGGGTGATCTTCGGCGTCGCGGCGCTCGCGGTGACGCCGGTCGTGCTGATCCACCCGTGGGCGGCCTCCGGCAGCTTCGCCTACTTCGCGCCAACGTGGCTGCAGCCGTTCGCGTACGCGGCCGCATGGCTCGGGTTCGCGGCGGCGGGGGTCGCCGGGCGCCGCTGGCCGGCGCGGGCGTGGGTCCGTGCGGCGGCGCTCGGCGCCGTGCCTCCCGCCGCGCTCGCGGCCGGCGTGGCGCTGTTTGCGGACCTGCGCGACACCGCCGCCGAGGTGCTCGGATACCTCGGCCGCGGCGACGTCCAGATCAGCCAGGTGTTCGAGTCGTACCCCCTGCTGAGCTTCGGGTGGGGCGGCGTGATGCAGCAGTACGGCGTGATCGCGTGCGGCTTCCCCGTGCTCCTCGCGGCGCTCGCCGTGCGGTGCGGGCGTGGTCCGGAGGCGGGCAGGTTGACCGCCCGGATCACGCTCCCGTGGTTCCTGAGCACCGCGGCGATGGCGATCGGGCAGATCAGGCTCGGCTCCCAGTTCGTTCCGCTCTGGTGCGCTCTCTGGGGGGCGGCATGGGCGAGCGCCGTCAGGTCCGTCGAGGCGCGGGTCGGCCACGCGCGCGAGGTCCGGCTCGGCGCGGTTCTGGTCGGCGTCGCGCTGATGGCGCCGACGCTCGCGCTGCACCGCGTGCTGCACCTGCCGCCGCAGTCCGACCTCGTGTTCACGCACGACGCCCTCGTGTGGCTGCGCGACGAGGCGGCGAGCCCGGGCGACGTGATGCGGCCGGAGGTGAAGCCGCGGTTCGGAGTGATGAGCCGCTGGCAGTTCGGGAACTGGGTGATCAGCGAGGCGCACCAGGCCAACATCGCCAACCCCTTCGCGCAGGCGGAGGTGCACCTGCGGGGCGTGCGCGACGCGGCGGCGTTCTACCTCGACACCGATCCCGGCGACGCCGCGCTCCGGCTCAAGCGGCTCGGAGCACGCTACGTGATGGTGACGCCGCTCTGGGACGACGCGGAGGACCTCGCGCGGCACGTCGGGCCGACGGCACCGGCGCTCGTGGAACGGAGCGAGGGAGGACACGCACGGCGCCCGGCGCCGGCGTTCTACCTGACCGCCAACAGCAGGCTGCTGATCTTCGACGGCCTCGAGACGACGCTTGGCGGCATGCGGCTGCCGCCGCTGCGCCGGCTCCGTCTCGACTTCGAGTCCGCCGCGCAGGGCGAGGAGCCGGGGTGGCGCGGGAGCTTCTGCAAGGTGTTCGAGCTGGTCGCGGGCGCCGTGCTCGAGGGAACCGCGTTCCCGGGCGAGCCCGTCGAGGTGCGGCTCGACCTCGTCACGAACCGCGGCCGCTGGCTCGAGTACCTGGACCGCACCACCGCGCGCGCCGACGGGGTGTTCGCGCTCCGTGTCCCGTACTCGACGGACGGCGGTCCGGCGGCGGTCCGCGCCGAGGGGCCGTACGAGCTGATCGTCGGACGACGGCGGGCACTCGTGCGGGTCTCGGAGGCGGACGTCGCGCAGGGACGCGCCGTCCGCGCCGAGGTCGCCGCTCCGCGGTGGTGAGGGTGCCGGCGGAGCCGGCCGTAACCCGAAATGCGCCGTCCGCGTCTTGAGTTCGTGAGGCAGGCGTGTGTCAGGTGCCGGCCCCGGGGCGCATAACCCCCGATGGAGGTGCATTGGTCATGAGGGCACGGATCCTCGTCGTGGCAACCGCGGTCGGGCTCCTGCCGGCGTTGGGGGAGGCGAAGGATCTTCAGGTGGCAAGCTCGTGGGCGGCCGCACCGGTGAAGGTGGACGGGACCGCCGGCGCGTGGTCCCCGCTCCTGAAACCGCTCGGCGACCCGCCGATCGTGATCGGCGTGCAGAACGACGCCCAGTACCTCTACCTCTGCGTCAAGACCTCCGACCTCAAGACCAAGAAGCAGTTCGGGGCGGTCGGCCTGACCGTGTGGGCGAACGGGGAGGGGAAGACGCAGAAGACGTTCGGGGTCCGCTTCCCGGTGCGGTCCGGGCCGCACGGGATGCGGCCGATGGGCGGGCAGGAGGGGACTCCGCCCGAAGGGGAGCAGCCGCCCCCGCCGTCCGGCGGCGAGGCCGGTGAACGCGGGGTGAGCCAGCGTCCGGCGGACTTCGAGCTCATCGGCCCGACCGAGGAGGACCGGCTCCGCGTGCAGCCGAGCGCCGACGAGCCGGTCGAGGCTGCGCTCGGCGACGACTCCGGCGTGACGGTGGTGGAGTACCGGATCCCGCTCCAGGGGACCGACCTCCACCCGCTCGCGGTCGGCGCCGCGCCGGGAGCGACGATCGCGCTCGGCCTCGAGACCGAGCGGCCGAAGGTGAGCAGGGAGCGCGGCGAGGGCCCAGACCGGCCTCGCGGCGGCGAAGGGGGGGAAGACCCGTCGGGCGGTGGGACCGGCGGGGGGTACGGCGGCGGGCGGGGCGGGTTCGGGGGCGGCCCCGGCGGCATGGGCGGCGGGTACGGCGGCGGCCACCACGGGATGGGAGGCGGGATGCGCGAGGGAGCCCGCGACATGGGCAGCCCGATGAAGCTCTGGCTGCGCGTCACGCTCGCGACGCCGCCCGCAGCGGCTGCGGCGACGCAGCCACGGACCAAATAGAGGCGGGAAGGGGCAAACGGTAAGCGGCAAACAGCGGGCCCGGAGCGACCTCGCCGGTGCCTTTCGTTTGACGCCTACCGTTTCCCGTCTTCCCGTCGCTCGGAGCGGCGTGAGATCTCCGGGACGAGGCGGGCGCGGATGTCGTCGCGCACGTCGCGGTAGGCGGCGGTTCGTTCCTCCAGCGTCCCGAGCTGCTGGATCGGGTCGGGGAAGCCGACGTGGATCTGCTCCGCGGCCGCGGGAAAGACGGGGCATTCCTCTCGCGCCGAGTCGCACACCGTCACGACGAGGTCCCAGCGCTCCGACGCGACCGTATCGACGTGCTTCGGCCGCTGACCGCCGATGTCGACGCCGGCCTCTCGCATCACCTGAACGGCGAGAGGGTGAACGATGCTCGCCGGGTGGGTGCCGGCGCTCGCGACCTCCCACCGGTCGCCGAGGTCGTGGCGGACCCACCCCTCCGCCATCTGCGATCGGCACGAGTTCCCGGTGCACAGGATCAAAACCCGTTTCGCAGCAGAGGATTGGCTCATCGTCGCTCCCCGGGGGCCGTTCGCCCTGCTCCCCCCTTGACAACGCGGCCGGATGGTACGATATTTCGCGTGGTGACGAAATGACTACTCCCCTCGCCTCCGCGGTCGACGTCCACAAGGCCCTGGCCCACCCGGCCCGCCTCCGCATCCTCGCCATGCTCCGCGGCGGGGAGCTGTGCGTCTGTCAGCTTATCGCGGTCGTGCGCTCGTCACCGTCCACGGTCTCGGCCCACCTGACCGAGCTGCGGCGGGCGGGGCTCGTCGCGGAACGGAAGGTCGGCAAGTGGGTGCACGTCCGCCTCGCCGAGAGCGGGCAGGCGGGCGACCTGCTGAGGCCCGTGTTCGCCGGCCTGGCCGACGATCCGCAGCTCGCCGCCGACGCCGCGCTGCTCGAGCGCCTGCGCGGCGTGGAGCTGATCGCGCTGACGCGCGCCGGGCGCGATCCGGCGCGGCTCGGCATCGCGGTGTGCTGTCCGCCGGCGCGGGCGCGCGAGGGGGAGTGAGCATGGCCAGGCAGGTGGCGTCGCGGCTCTCGTTCCTGGATCGCTGGCTGACGGTGTGGATCTTCGCCGCGATGGCGGTCGGGGTCGGCCTCGGCTACCTCGTCCCCGGTGTCGTCTGGTTTTGGAACCGGTTCTCGGTCGGCACTACCAACGTCCCGATCGCGGTCGGCCTCATCCTCATGATGTACCCGCCGCTCGCGAAGGTCCGCTACGAGGAGATGGGCGATGTCTTCCGCAACTGGAAGGTTCTCGGCCTCTCGCTCGTGCAGAACTGGGTGATCGGGCCGATCCTCATGTTCGTCCTCGCGATCACCTTCCTCCGGAGTTATCCCGAGTACATGGTCGGTCTGATCATGATCGGCCTCGCCCGCTGCATTGCGATGGTGATCGTCTGGAACGAACTCGCGAAGGGCGACAGCGAGTACTGCGCCGGCCTGGTGGCATTCAACTCGGTGTTCCAGGTGCTGTTCTACTCGCTCTACGCCTGGGTGTTCATCACCAAGTTGCCGCCGCTGTTCGGCCTGTCGGGCGCGATCGTCGAAGTCACGATCGGCCAGATCGCTAGGAGTGTGTTCGTCTACCTGGGCGTTCCCTTCCTCGCGGGTGTGGTGACCCGCCTGGTGCTCGTCCGGGCGAAGGGCAAGGAGTGGTACCACCGCAGCTTCATTCCGAAGATCTCGCCGATCACCCTGGTCGCGCTGCTGTTCACGATCGTGGTGATGTTCTCGCTCAAGGGTGAGCTGATCGTTCGCATCCCGCTCGACGTGCTGCGCATCGCCGTTCCGTTGCTCGTCTATTTCGTGGTGATGTTCCTAGTGAGCTTCTGGATGGGGAAGAAGACAGGCGCTGACTACTCCAAGACGGCAACGCTGTCGTTCACTGCGGCCTCGAACAACTTCGAGCTCGCGATCGCTGTGGCGGTGGCGGTGTTCGGGATCAACTCGGGCGCGGCGTTCGCGGCGGTGATCGGGCCGCTCGTCGAGGTGCCCGCGCTCATCGGCCTGGTCAACGTGGCGCTCCTCTTTCAGCGCCGCCTGTGGGCATCGGCACGGGTCCATGATGCGGACCTGGTGTCGGAGCCGCCGAACATGGGGGGAGTATGACTGACCACTCAGATCGCGACGACAAGAAGACGGTTCTGTTTCTCTGCACCGGCAACTCCTGCCGCTCCCAGATGGCCGAGGCCTTCCTTCGCCACATGGCGGGGGACCGGTTCAACGTGGTGAGCGCGGGCCTCGATCCGGCGGCCGACGTTCACCCTCTGGCGGTGCGGGTCATGGCCGAAAAGGGTCTCGACATTTCGAGCCAGCGCCCGAAGAGCGTCAAGGAGTACCTCGGGTACAAGACGGCTCACGTGGTGATCACCGTGTGCGACCGTGCTGCGCAGCGCTGCCCGACCACCTGGCCTGGCGCACTCGAGCGGCATCACTGGCCGTTCGACGACCCGGCTGCATTCGAGGGCACGGAGCCGGCACGTCTCGCCAAGTTCCGCGAGGTCCGCGACGAGATCGAGCGGAAGATCCGCTCGTGGAGCGACGACGGTCTCCCCTGGCACGGAAGAACGACGAAAGGGGTCAGGACATGGCCAGCGAAGACGTGAGGACAGCGGTTCGGGAGCACTACGCGAGCATCGTGCGCGACGGGGGAGGCTGCTGCGGCTCGACACCGAAGTCCGTCGGCTGTTGCGGCGGAGCTGCGGCGGAGACTGAGCTGAGCAGAATGATCGGCTACAGCGAGCAGGAGCTCGGCGCGGTGCCGGACGGGTCGAACCTCGGCCTCGGGTGCGGCAACCCCCTCGCCCACGCCGCGCTGAAGGAGGGCGATGTGGTCGTCGACCTCGGCTCGGGCGCCGGGTTCGACTGCTTCCTCGCCGCCCGGCGGGTGGGACCGGCGGGGCGCGTGATCGGCGTCGACATGACGCCCGAGATGCTGGACCGCGCGCGCGCCAACGCCGCCGCCGACGGGTACGCGAACGTGGAGTTCCGCCTCGGCGAGATCGAGAACCTCCCGGTGGCCGACGGGGCGGCCGACATGGTGATCTCGAACTGCGTCATCAACCTCTCGACCGACAAGCCGCGCGTCTTCCGCGAGGCGTTGCGCGTGCTGAAGCCCGGAGGGCGCCTGATGGTCTCCGACCTCGCACTCGCGAAGCCGCTCCCGGAGAGCGTGCGGCGCTCCGTCGAGGCGTACGCCGGGTGCATCGCCGGCGCGATGCTGAAGGACGACTACCTCGCCGCCATTCGCGACGCCGGGTTCGCCGAGGTCGAGGTCGCGGCCGAGACCGTGTACCCGATCGGCTCATCGAGTCCAGACGCGAGCGAGGTGGCGGTACTCCAGGCCGACGGGATCCCGCCGGAGGACCTGCGGGCCGCAGCCGAGTCCGTGATCAGCATCAAGGTCTCGGCGCGGAAGCCGTAGGCGGTATGTCTGCGAATGAGGAGTCAAGAGTCGAGAGTTAAGAGTTGAGAGTTGAAGGTCAGAACCAAGCCGGGAACCGCCATCACTCGCATCCAAACTCCTAACCCTTCACTCTGAACTCCTCGACGCCGTTGACATGTCCTCCGAGCCGCCCCGCTCTTCAACTCGCGGCGGTGCGGTATAGTCCGCGCGAGCTTGGGGAGGTCCCGGTGGCGCTCGTGATGCCCAGGCGGGGAAGCGCGGCGATCCCGGAGATCGCGGGGGCGATGCCGCCCACCTCGCGGGAGAGCCTCGACCTCGCCGTCGAGGAGCTCGCCGCCCGCAAGGACGAGTGGGCGCGGATGGATACAGGCGAGAGGCTGGCGCTGCTCGAGCGGATTCACGACGACTGCGTCGGCGTCGTCGAGCGCTGGGTGGCGATGTCGCTCGCGGCGAAGGGAATCGCTCCCGGGACCCCGACCGAGGCGGAGGAGTGGCTGGCCGGGCCGCTGTTCCTGCTGCGCAACCTCCGTCTGCTGCGCCGGTCGCTCGCGGAGATCGTGCGCTTCGGGCGTCCGCGCATCCGCGGGCGCGTCGCGACCCGCCCGGGCGGGCAGGTCGCCGCCCGCGTGTTCCCCGCCGACGTCTGGGACCGCCTCTTCTTCCGGGGATTCGTCGGCGACGTCTGGATGGAGCCGGGCGTGACCGCGGCCGGCCTCGCCTCCACGCAGGCCGTGTCGTACCGGGGCACTCCTCCGCCGGGGAGGGTCGCTCTCGTGCTGGGCGCCGGCAACGTATCCTCGATCGGGCCGATGGACGCGCTCTACAAGCTGTTCGTCGAGAAGCAGGTCGTCGTGCTCAAGATGAACCCGGTCAACGCGTACCTGGGGCCGCTGATCGTCGAGGGGTTCCGCGCGCTCGTCGCCAGGGGTTTCGTCCACATCGTCTACGGCGGCGCGGCCGAAGGCGCGTACCTGTGCGCCCATCCTCAGGTGGACGAGATCCACATCACGGGCTCGGACCGCACCCACGACGCGATCGTGTTCGGGCCGGGCGAGGACGGCGCGCGCCGCAAGGCCGAGCGCAGGCCGCTGCTCGCCAAGAGGGTGACGAGCGAGCTCGGCAACGTGAGCCCAGTGATCGTCGTGCCCGGGCCGTGGAGCGGGCGTGACTTCGACTTCCACGCCGCCAACATCGCGGCCCAGCTCGTCAACAACGCCGGCTTCAACTGCAACGCCGTGCGCGTGATCGTCCAGCACGCCGGGTGGGCCGGCCGCGAGACGCTGCTCGCGGCGCTGCGGGCACGGCTCGCCCGGATCCGGCCACGGCAGGCGTACTACCCGGGGGCGGCCGAGCGCTGCCAGACGTACCTGGCGACGCACCCGGACGCAGAGCGCTTCGGCACGCCGCACGACGGGGAGCTGCCGTGGGTGCTGGCCGCGGGGCTCGACCCCTCGGCCGCGGACGACATCTGCTTCACCCAGGAGGCGTTCTGCGGTGTCGCCTCGGAGACCGCTCTCGAGGCGGCAGATCCTGTCGAGTTCCTCGACCGCGCGGTCGCGTTCGCGAACGACACGCTGTGGGGCACGCTCAACGTCGGGCTGATCGTCCACCCCAGGTCGCTCCGCGACCGCCGCCTCGCCGCGGCCGTCGACCGCGCGATCGGGGGCCTGCGCTTCGGGACCGTCGCGGTCAACCACTGGGCGGCCGCGGGGTACGCGCTCGTCACGACGCCGTGGGGTGCGTACAGCGGCGGCGACATCTACGACGTGAGGTCGGGCATCGGCGAGGTTCACAACACCCTGATGTTCTCGCGGGTGCAGAAGACCGTCATCCGGGGGCCGTTCCGCGCGTGGCCGACGCCGCCGTGGTTCCCGACGTGCCGAACCGCCCACCTCGTGTCCCGCCGCCTGACCGAGTTCGAGGCGCGGCCTTCGCTCCTGAAGGTGCCGGGGCTCATGGCCGCCGCCGTCCGCGGCTGAAGCGAGGCGAGGGACCGTTCACAAGTTCAAACGTTCGGAAGTTCGAAGGTTCCACAACAAGGGCAAACGGACGACGAGGAACGGGGCGATCCGTGTCTTCCTTTTGTCGTTTGCCGTTTCCCCTTTGACCTCCTCTTGAACCTTCGAACCTTCGACCTCTCACCCGGCGGCGCGCATCCGGGGCGGGAGCGGGCGCAGGCCGGCGGCGGGGTCCTTCGGTGGGATCGCGCTCATGGCGTGTTCGGCGATCGCGGTGATCGTCAGGCTCGGGTTCACGCCTAGGTTCGCGGGAACCGCAGCGCCGTCCACGACCCAGAGCCCCTCGTGGCCGAACACGCGGTTGCGCTCGTCCACCACGCCGTCCCCGGGACCGGAGCCCATGCAGGCGCCGCCGAGGATGTGTGCGGTGATCGGGACGTTGAGCAGCACCTCGTTGACCGCGCTCGCCGGGAAGCCGCCGATGTCGTCGGCGACCGCGCGCGCGGCCTCGTTCGCGATCGGGATGTAGCTGGGGATCGACGGCTGGCCGGTGTCCCGCCGGCTCGACAGCTTACGCGTGAACGGCCACCACCAGTGCCGCCGGCGGACGAGGCGGATCGAGTTCTGCACCGTCTGCATCACGAGCAGGATCACCGTCCGCCGCGCCCACCCGAACGGGTTCAGCGACCGCAGGAAGTCGAGCGGATGGCGCAGGCACGTCGCGATCCACGTGGTCGGGCGGCTCACGCCGGTGCCGCCGTCCACCAGCAGCGTCGCGAGGAACCCCATGAAGTCGGAGCCCTTCGAGTAGCGGACGACCTCGAGGTGCGTGTCCTCGGTGGCGTAGAACGAGCTCGCGATCGCGATCCCCTCGGAGTAGTCCACGCGGTCGTCGCGAGCCGTGGCGCCGCAGATCACCTCGCTGTTCGTCCGGACCCACGCCCCGAGCGAGGCCGGGAGGTCGAGGAGCGTTCCGGCCTCACGGCAGCGCAGCAGGAGATCGGTGCTCCCCATCGCTCCCGCAGCCAGCACCACCCCTCTGGCACGCACGGTGCGGCGGCCGCGCCGGATCCACCTGGTCGATCGCCGCGTGTGCACGACGTACCCCCCGTCGCCGTCGGGCTCGATCAGCGTCGCGAGCGTCTCGGGGAGCACCTGTGCCCCCAGCTTCTCGGCGAAGAAGAGGTAGTTCTTGTCGAGGGTGTTCTTCGACCCGTACCGGCACCCCACCATGCACCCGCCGCAGTACGTGCAGGTCGTGCGGCTCGGACCCTCACCAGAGAAGAACGGATCGCCCACCTCTTCGCCGGCTTGTTCGCCGAACAGCACGGCCACGTTGGTTCCGGTGAACGTGTGGGCGCGCCCCGCCGTCTCCGCGAACCGCCGGAGCGACTCATCGCCGGCCCAGAGTCTCGGCGTCGGCGCGACGCCGAGGATGCGGCGGGCCGTCTCGTAGTGCGGCGCGAGGCGCGCCTTCCAGTCCGAGCCGCTCGGCCACCGACCGCGCGCGAACACCTCGTCGGGCGGGAGGAGCAGCGTGTTGGCGTAGACGAGCGAGCCGCCGCCGACCCCGGCGCCGGAGAGCACGAGCACGTCCTTCAGCAGGGTGAGGCGCTGGATCCCGTAGCAGCACAGTGCCGGGAGCCAGAGGTACTTGCGCACGTGCCAGTTCGTCTTGGGGAAATCGCCGGTGTGCCAGCGCTTGCCTGCCTCGATGACGAGGACGGTGTACCCCTTCTCCGCCAGGCGCAGCGCGGACACGCTGCCTCCGAACCCGGAGCCGACCACGACGAAATCGTAGACACCGCCGGCGGGGGCGCGCCCGCTCCGCCGTCGTGTCTCCCCCTTCGTCATGTGACTCCGGCGATTATACCCGGCGCGCCGCGCCGGAGGCTCGAGGTGGGTTTGGTCGCCGAAGGCGGCGCCTCCCGCGCGGCCCTACTCGCCGTGCTCGTGGTGGTGGTCGTGCCCGTGGTCGTGCGCGACGACGTGCTGGTGCGGGTGGGTGTGGACGAGCCGCCCGTGCCGGTGCGAGTGGGCGTGGATCAGGTTCACCGCGAGGAGGAGCTCGGTGTCGGCGAGCACGCGCTGCGGCTCACCGTCCGCGACCACCCGGTGTTCCTCCGAGAGCACGACGACGCGGTCCGCGAGGTGCGGCAGCAGCGTGAGGTCGTGCGTCGCTGTGACGAGCGTCAGCCCACGGGCGTGCAGCGCCTCGAGGATCTCGAGCAGGAGCGACTGGCTGCGCGGATCGAGGCCCGCCGTCGGCTCGTCGAGCAGCAGGACGGAGGGCGAGAGCACCAGGAGCGACGCGAGCGCGACGCGCTTCTTCTCGCCGGCGGAGAGGCCGGCCGGCGCGCGTGACCGCAGCCTGGAGATCTCGAGCAGGGCGAGCGTGTCCTCGATCCGGCGGAGCACCTCCCCCTGCGCCCAACCCGCCTGGAGCGGGCCGAACGCCAGCTCCTCCTCGACGGTCGGGCAGAACAGCTGTGCATCGGAGTTCTGGAACAGGAACCCCACCTCCTGCCGGAACCTGGGGCCGAACGCGGGGGAAGCGAGTGCCTCCTCGGAGAGCGCCGTCCCGAGGTATGCGACGCGCCCGCCGCTCGGAACGAAGAGGGCGTCCAGGATGTGGAGAAGGGTGGACTTGCCGCTGCCGTTGGCACCGACGAGCGCCAGCCGCTCCCCGCGGAGAACGTCGAACGAGAGACCGTCGAGGCACGGCTCGCCGCCGGGGTAGGCGAACCGCACGTCCTCGACCGTGAAGACGGCCTCGCGCGCTCCGCTCACGCGAGCCCCCGATCGAGAGCGAGCAGAGCGGCTCCGGCCGCAGCCGACGCCGCCACCACGATCCAGTCGCCAACGCGCCAGCGGGCGGGCCGCAGCAGGCGGACCTCGCCGCAGAACCCGCGCGAGGCCATCGCGAGCGCCACGTCGTCGGCGAGGACGCGGGTGCGCCTGAACACCGCGCCGACCCCGGCGGCGGCCCACGCCTCCTCGCGGCGCACGCCGATCGCCGCGACGCTGCGCGCGAGGCGGGCGAGGTGCAGCTCGCGCGCGGACTGCAGGAGGACTGCCAGGTAGCGCTCGGTCATCGAGAGGACCATCACGAACGCCTGCGGCACGCCGAACGAGCGCAGCCCCGCGAACAGTTCCTGAGGCGGCGTCGCCGTGGTGAGGAGGACGGCGAGGGCGGCGCACGCCGTGGCGCGCAGGACCATGCGCCCGGCGACGACGATGCCGCTCCCGGTGACCGCCACGGCTGCCGGCAGCCGCCACGGGCCGAGATTGCCGGGCGCGGGACGCCACAGCGTGAGCACAGGATGCCCGCCGGAGACGACGTTGAGCGTGGCCGGCAGCATGAACGCGGCGGAGGCGATCGCAACGATTGCGACCGGAACCAGCCGGCGAGCCGGGACGTGCGCGGCCACCGCGGTGGCGAGGGGGAGAGCCAGACAGGCCGCGAGCGAGGCCGGCTCGCGCAGGAGCGTGGCGACGACGATGAGGCCGACGGCTGCCAGCATCTTGGCCCGCGGGTCGGCGTCGCGAAGCGGTCCGCCGCGCGACGGTTCCGTCTCGACGACGAGGAGAGCGAGGGCGCGCCCGATCGCGCCGAGAGCTCGGCGGACGACGCGGTCGCCCACGGCGGCGCCGAGCGGACGGCCGGTGGGGCGCGCGCCGGGTCGCAGCCACTCAGGCAGACCGGCCACGCCTCTCCCTCCTCGTGACGATCCGGCGAAGCGCGAGGACCGTGCCGCCGACCAACGTCGCGCCGGCGACGGCGGAGACCGCGTACCACACGGCCCGTCCGGCCGAGGATGCGGCCTCGGCCGAACCCGGCCCGTACCCCGGGAGCGGAGCGCGCCAGATCGAGGCGAGGCGCTGGAACCCGGCGGGGAGGTACCCCGCGAGCCTGGAGAGCTCCGCCGCGCTCCACTCGCCCCACGCCGTGCCCCCGCCGAACCGCGCGGCGAGCACCATCCCGAGCGGCGAAGCGAGTGCGAGCACCGTCACGGCGATGCCGAGCCGGCGCAACGGCCGCCCTCCGGAAGGCTGCTGCCGAACATCCGGCAGCGCGGTCTCGGTCCGGGTCAGCCACGCGAGCGCGAGTGCCGTCACCGCCGCCTCGACGAACCCGACGACGAGGAGGTGCGCGGCGGCCATGGCCGGCACGGCCACGCTCAGCCCGAACGGGCAATACAGCGGGCGGCCGTACGCGTCGCGGGCGATGAGCGGCTGGATCCCGAGCAGCACCGCGGCGGCGAGCGCCGCGACGTTCACGCCGACGTACCCGCCGACCGCCGCCGCGGCCCGCCGGCGCCGGGACGCGGCTGCGCTCGCGCCCGCGAGCAGGCGGTACGTCCACCACCCCGAGAACGGCATCAGCACGGCCATCGTCAGGCAGTTGGCCGCGAGGGCGGTGACGCCGCCGTCGCCGAACACGAGCGCCTGCACCGCGAGGGCGAGGGACACCGCCACGACGGCGGCCCACGGGCCCAGCAGCACCGCGACCAGCACCGAGCCGACGGCGTGGCCGCTCGTGCCGCCGGGGAGCGGGACGTTGAACATCATCACGACGAACGTGAACGCGGCGGCGAGCGCAGTCATCGGGAGGTGGCGGGCGCGCAGCGTGCGCTTCAGCCGCGCGGAGGCCCACGACCATACCGGCGCCATCACGCCCCACGCGGGGAGGTAGGTCTGCGGGCCGAGGTAGCCGTCCGGGATGTGCACTAGAGCGTCCTCGCCCCCGGTGCGCGGCCGGCGGCCGAGCCCGTGGTCACGGGAGGAGCGCTCCCGTCGTCGTGGCGACCACGCCGCCGTGCTTGACGCCCCGCGTCGCCACGAGCGCGTCGGCGATCCTCCTCACCTGGCGGCTCCGGCCGCGAATGATGACCACCTCGAGGCAGTTGTGCGGGTCGAGGTGGACGTGGGTGCTGCTGACGATCGCCCGGTGGTGCCGGTGCTGGAGGTCCGCGAGCGTGTCCGCCAGGTGATGCTCGTGGTGGCCGTAGACGATGCTGACGGTCGCGATCACGTCGGCACGGGGGTCGGACCACATCTCCGAGACGAGCTCCTTGCGCACGAGGTCGCGGATCGCCTCGGACCGGGAGGCGTACTCGCGCTCGCCGATGAGCTCGTCGAACCGCCCCAGCAGCTCCCTCTCCATCGAAACCCCGAACCGCTCGAGCTCGGCCATCGGCCCTCCGTGGCACGTCCGGGAGATTCGTAGCACTACCGGCCGAGAAAGGCAAGCGCGGGCGGCCCGCGGTATCCTTGCGGCGACGGGGGAGGGCGGACGATGGGCAAGCTGCTCGTGCGGTGGTTCATCTCGGCGCTCGCGCTGGTCGCGGCGGCGTGGCTGGTGCCCGGGATCCGGGTGGGGGACAAGGCGTGGGTCGCCTATGCGGGGATGGCCGTGATCCTCGGGCTCGTGAACGCGGTCGTCAAGCCGCTCCTCAAGGTGCTCACCTGCCCGCTCATCGTGCTCACGCTCGGCCTGTTCCTCCTCCTGATCAACGCGCTCACGCTCCTGCTGGCGGCGAAGATTGCGCAGGCGGTCGGCCTCGCGTTCCAGGTGGACGGGTTCGTGCCGGCGCTGCTGGGTTCGCTGATCGTCAGCGTCGTCACCTGGATCCTCTCCGTCTTCGTCAAGGAGTGAACGGACCGACGGAAGGCCGGGAGCGCCGCGCGACCGCCCAGGCCAGGAACCCGCGTCGGCGCGTTCCTTGGGCGGGCTACCTGGACCGGGGCGGCTTGACCCGGATCTCGGCGCGGGTCGGCGCCCGGTCGGAGGTGACGTTCACGAGGAGCTGCGCAGGCGCGCTCGAGGGCGAGGTGACCACGGCGCGATACGTCGCGGGCGGCACGCCCCGGAACGTCGCCGCCCCGTCGGCCTCCGTCGTCGAAGTGCGCGTCCACAGCGCGCCGTGCCCGATCCGCTCGAGCATGACCGTGGCGCCCTCGAGCGGCTCGCCGCCCTGATCGAACACGGAGACGGTGACGGCGTTCTCCCGGCCGGCGAGCGCGGCCTGAGCCCGCGCGGACGTCGGCCGCACCGCCGTCCCGGCCGCCTCCGCCGAGACCGAGCCAGCCTGCGCCCTGCCCATGACCATCACCTGCTCGGCGAGCGCGCTCTGCGGCATCGCGAACTCCACCTTGGCCTCCGCGCCCGGCGCGACCGTGACGGTGGTGTCGAGAGGGCGGAAGCCGTCGAGCTCGGTGCGAACCCGGTACTCGCCCGGCGGCAGCTGCGCGAGCACGGCGCGCCCCGCGGCGTCCGAGACCGACGAGCGCGCTGCGCCCTCGGACGCATCGGCGCGCGTGGCCGTGACCGTGACGCCCGCCAGCGCCTCCTTGCCGTCGCTCACGCTGACCGCGAGCCGTCCCGCGGCCTCCGCGGGAGGCGCCGGGGCGAACGCGGCGGGCGCGGCCGGCGGGGCGGGCTCCTCCACGGGAGCGTTCGAGGCGTTCGCGCTGAGGGCGGCGTCGGAGACGTCGGCGCCCTTGACGGTCGACACGGCCTTCTGGCGCACCGACTTCTGCGCGGGCGCCTCGGCTGCGGCCACGAGCAGCGGCGCCGGTTCCTTCGGCTCGGGGGCGGTGACCACGATGTCGTCGATGTGGACGACGCCCGAGAGCGCCATCCACTTCCACACGTCGTCGGGCTGCGCCGGGATGCGGGCGGCCACGATCCCGACGCCGAGAACGAGCAGGACCGAGGCGGCGGCCAGCCAGCCGGGCTGGAGCCCCTCGACGAGTGGAGGCAGCAGCCACCGTCGCTCCGGCTGCAGCGCCCGGCGTTCGAGGCGGATCGAGCCGGGGATCTCGGCCTTGATGCGGTCGGCGAGGCCGGGCGGCGGCTCGGGCGTCGCGCGCGCGGCGAGCAGCCGCGCGATCTCCTTCGGTGTCGGCTTCCTCATGACGCAACCTCCTGGAGCCTGGCGGCGAGCAGGCGGAACGCGTGCTTCAACCGCTTGCGCACGGCCACCTCGCTGATCCCGTCGGCCCTCGCGATCTCGGCGACGGGTGCGTCGGCCCAGTATCTCGCGGCGACGGTGAAGCGGAGCTCCTCGGGGAGTTCCAGCACCGCCCGCCGCAGTCTCTCCTGCACCTGGGCCTCGATCGCCTCGTCGTCCTGGCGCGGGCCGCAGTCGGCCAGCGTCGCCCCCACCTCCTCGTCGAGCGGCACGACCGCGTGCGGGCGGCGGACGTGGTTCAGGAACGCGTTGGTCGCGATCCGGTACAGCCAGGTCCCGAAACGCGACCGGCCGTCGAACGACCCGATCGCGGACCACGCGCGCCGGTACGTCTCCTGCGTCAGGTCGGCGGCGAGGTCTGGGTCGCGGGCGAGGCGGCACAGCAGGGCGTAGACGTGCCGGTACGTTCGCTCGACCAGCGCCTCGGCCGCTGCGCGGTCACCGTCGGCGAGTGCCGCGAACAGCGCTGCTTCGTCGGCCGGCTCCACCTTGCGCGCCTCCTGCCCGCCCACACGCAGACACGGGAGTGCCTGAACGGTGCCCATGCCATTTAGACACAGACGGGGAGCAAAGGGAAACCTGACGGGTGCGGACGAACGGCGACGATCGGAGGGATGCGACGACGCACGACGCTGCGGCACGGTGGCGCGGGAACGGGACGGACAGCGTTCAAGGGGCCGCGGGCGGTGCCGGGCGCGTGCGGCCGAGACGTGGACGCAGCCGCCTGTTCCCGCGTGTCACACCTGGCGGGGAATCCCCTGGCGGGCCACGGGCGACGCGACGGCGGTAGGATCACAACTCGTTTAATGAGAGAAAGATAGGCAGGATGGTACGGAGCTTGCCTTGGAACGTAGCGGAGGCGTCGTGCCGCCAGGGGATCTTCACGGTTCGGCAGCCGCCGCGGGCCCGGTTTCCGAGCGGCGTGCGGTGCCGAGGGTGGCGCCGAAGCAGCAGCTGGCCGCGAAGGTCCTGTCTGCGCAGGCGGTGCGGATCCTCGACATCTCCTCCCGCGGCGCACAGATCGAGCTCGTCAACAGCCTGCAGCCTTCGGGCCGGTGCGACCTCCGGATCCAGTTCAGCCAGGGTGAGTTCGCCGTCCACGCCACGGTCCGCCGCTGTCGTGCGGCCGGGTTCGGGATCGACGAGTTGAACCAGCGCGTCGTGCTGTTCCGCGCCGGCCTCGAGTTCGACGAGGTGGACCCGGAGTCGCTCGCCTGGCTCACGTCCAACGTCCTCTTCCAAGCGGGCGGCTGAGAGCCGCGACCGAACATCACCGTCTGAAGCGAAGGGGAGCGCCGGCCGGAAGCGACCGGCGCTCCCCGGTCTGCTACATCCGGTGGGCGACCACCTCCACCCGGTCCACGACGCCGTCGGGACGGACGTACAGCGTCAGCACCAGCTCCACCCCATCCGGAACGGCGCGGTCCAGCGTGCCCCTCGCGTGCGCCACCGCGGTGCGGACGACACGCTCGGCGTCCGCGCCCGAGAGCGGCCCGGACGAGATCACGCTCGCGACCGAGGCCACCGTGCCGACACGGCGGAGCCTGACCGTGACAGTGGAGACGTCCGGGCAAGCCGGGAACCGCCACCCGCGTGCCGCCTCGCGGAGCCGCGGCCACGCCGCGCGCGCCTCGTCCTTGACGTCCGCCTCCCGGTCGCCCCTGCCGGTGACCGCGACCTGCTCCGCCATCGGCTCGTCGGCCGCGACGCCGCCGGCGACGCCGCCCTCGGAGACGTAGGCGATCCCGGCCTTGGCCGGTGCGGCAGCGTATCGGGCCGCCGCCGACCCGCCGACCGCGAGGTCGGAGACGCCCTGCGGGAGAGGCAACGGCACCGTCACGGTCTCGACCCTGCCGTCCGCCGCGCGCACGACGGTGTCCACGGCGACGAACGACGTGAAGTCCGTGAGCAGGTTGTACGCCAGCCCCAGGCGTGTGATCTCCTTGACGGCGTCGTCCGCGCGGCACAGGCGGTTGAGGTCGGAGAGCGCCGCGATGCGCTGGCGCGCCCACAGGTAGCGGAGCGCCGAGTTGGCCGGCAGCGGCTTCACCGTGTCGAGGTCGACGGCCTGGGCGTACTCGCCGCTCCCGGCGTGGCCGCGGACGGTGACCCGGCCGGCGGGGTGCCCGCGCCACTTGCCGAACACGATCACCGGGCGCTCGGCGAGAACGTCGGGGAGCGCCGGCGGCTCGACGTCGTAGGCGCCGAGGGCGGAGAGGTTCGCGCGGACCCGGGTCAGCACGGGCGACTGCACGTACGCGCGGAACCGCTCGGCCCGCGCGGCGGCCTCGTCGGGCCTCGTGACGACGAACGACTCGCCCATCCCGGCCCGCGCGATCCCCTCGATGAGGAACCGGTTGACCGCGGTCCCGATGCCGAACGCGAAGACGTTCGAGCTGTCGAGATTGGCGCGGATCAGCTCGAAGGCGTCCTTCTCGACGTCGACGTACCCGTCGGTGGCGATCACGACGGTGCGCGAGACTCCCTCCGCGCGCGGCAGCGCGAGGGCCCGCCGCAGGGCGGGGACGAGCTCCGTCCCGCCGCCGCCGTGCTGGTTCTCGATGAGCGAGATGGCGCGCCGCACGTTCTCCGGTGTCGCGGCGACGGAGCTCTCGGACATCACGCTCGAGCCGCCCGAGAACAGCAGGACGTTGAACGAGTCGGTGGGTCGGAGGGCGCCGATCAGGTTGGCGAGGAGCTTCTTCGAGACCTCGATCGGGTACCCGCTCATCGAGCCCGAGACGTCCATGATGAAGAGGTACTCGCGGGGCGGGATCTGGTCGAGCGCGACTCGCTTCGGGGGTTGCGCCATCAGGAGGAAGAAGTTCTCGTCCTTGCCCTCCCACAGCAGGAGGCCGGTCTGCACCGAGGAACCGGCGAGGACGTATCTGAGGACAAAGTCGCGGGTGCCGCCGTGCGACTCGGAGCGGTCGAGCGCCACGGTCGCCACCGCCGGGCCGTCGAACGTGATCGAAGTCCTGTGCGACGGGCACGAAACCCGCTGGATCGGCATCCCCGCCGAGACGGACGCCCTGATGTCGAAGGTGTACGCCGGCGGCTCGCCCTCGTGGGCGTACGGGTTCGCGACCCAGCGGTCCGCGTCGCCTGCGCCCGCCGCCGGCCTGTTGGAGTAGCGCGGTCCGACTGCGGTCGGGTAGACGAACTCGTACTCCCCGTCGGTGGGGACCAGGAGCTCGGTGTACCGCAGCGTGACCCTGACGTCGTCACCGGGGAGGATGTTGGCGACGTTCATCTGGAACACGTTCGGGCGCTGCTGCTCGAGCAGGCTCGCGGTCCTTCCGGTCCGCCGCGCCTGCTCGTACTCGACGCGCGCCTGCTGCCGTTCCCTGATGACCGCCTCGATCGTGCGGGCGCCCACCTTCATCGTCATGCCGTACACCGCGGCGCGCGTCGAGCCCGGGAAGACGTAGATCGCCTCGAGCGTCCGCCTCCCCTCGTTGCGGTAGAGCTGCGTGACCGTGACGTCGGCGATCACGCCGGCGATCCGGACGTCGGCGGCCGTGGACTTGAGCGGCAGACGGTCCACCGCGGGGTCGCCGCCCGGGACGAGGAAGTACGGCGCGAGGGTGCGGTCGGCGCTCTCCGGCTCCTGAGCGCGCGCTGGCCGCGCCGCCAGCAGCAGCGCGGCGGCCGTCACGACCGTTGCGACCAGACGGAATCCCATGTCATCTCTGATGGCGTTCATGCGTCTCTCCCTCCGACCGTGCCGAGCGTTGATGGCCACGACCGTTAGACACGCGCCGGGCGAGAGCCGCAACCGGCGGGTCGCCGCGGCGGGTGCGGTGAGCGCGGTCACAGGCGGCCGGCGACTCGTGACTGAGGTCACGGACGCGCCGCTCGTCCCGGGACGACGATCGGCTGACCGGAGGTGGACGATGGAGAGCACCACGGCTCGCGACGACGGGGCGACGCGCGGGCGGCGGGTTCGAGCGACGCTCGCGGTTTCGGTCGCGGTCGTCTCGACGCTCGCGGCGTTCGTCGCGACGGCGGGCGGCGCCAACGGCCGGAACCGGACGGTGGAGTTCTGCGCCGTCGTCGAGTCGATGCCGGCAGCGGGCGCGGCCGGCACCTGGACGGCGAGCGGGATCGAGCTGCACGTCGGTGCTGCGACCGTCGTGGATCGGACCCAGGCCGAGCCGGCCCGCGGCGTCGCGGTCGTGGTCGCGGGCACGCTGCAGGCGGACGGCTCGGTGCGGGCCACGAGCGTCGCCGCTCGCGCGGCGGGGTGCCCGGCCGTCGCGTCCGGACGACGGCGCGGCCTGCAGCTGGCAGCAGCCGATGCGGCGGATGACTTCGGTCAGGGAACGCTTGCGCTCGACGCGGTCGCCGTCGGTGTGCTCGGCGGCGCCTCCGGGCACGGCTTCGGCGTGGCCGTGGTCACGGAACGGGGCGGTGCGGGCGAGCTGGCGGTGAGCGCGGCTGGGCTGCGGCCGGGCGGCCGCTACGCCGTGATCGTCGACGGCACGCCGGCGGCAGAGGTTCGCGCCTCGGAGAGCGGCACGATCCACCTCGATCTGTCGCCGGAGCGGGGGCGCGGCGGCGGCGCGCCTCTCGTTGCGGCGCTCGCCGGGGCGAGGCACCTCGAGGTGGTGGCCAGCGGCGGAGTCGTGGCTATCGCAGGCGATCTCCGGCGCGTGGCCGCGCCTCGCGCTCCGACGGCGTTTACGCTCGGCGAGTAGGCGCCCGATCGCCGAGAGTCGCGAGGACGACGAGGGAGGACGTGCGCCCGCGCCGTCGTGCCGCCGGCGACGGTGGTCTACTCTCTGCCCTCGTTCCAGCTGCCTTCTACTTCTTCTCGGTCGGAACGCGGAGTATCAGCTCCCGGCCCGCCGGGGAGAGCCACGCGGTCGCGAGCGCGCGGACCTGGTCGGCCTGCGCAGCCGGCACCAGGAGGCGGCGCACGGCGATCGCGCGGTGCAGGCGAACCCGGCCGTCGGCCAGCGTCTCCCCTCCGGTCGCGACGGTGCCGGTGTCGTTGGCCACCTCCGCCTTCGCCGGCAGCGCGGCCACGGACCAACCCTTCGGGAGCGAGAGCACGACGTCGAGCTCCTGACCGCACGCCTCGGGGAACGCGACCGGGGACTCGCGGCCCTTCAACGGCGGCTGTGGGAGCTTGACCTCCGGCGCCGCCGGGATCTCGGGCAGCGTCCAGCGGACGAGACCGAGCGCGTTCCCGGACGGCAGCTTCCCCTCGACGCCGGCTACGACCGTCGCACCGTTGCGGCGCAGCCCGGTGACCCGGACGTTGGCCGCCCTTCCGTCCGGCAGCACGCCGGCGAGGTCCTGCCCGAGCCTCGCGGGGTCACGGACGAGCGCGGCGTGCGGTGTGGCCCCGCCCTCGGCCGCGAACTCAAAGGTCCCCTTTACCGTACCGTCGGCGGCAACCTCCGCGACGACCCGGACGGCCGTCCTCGATCGCGCCGGCCATGCGAGCGATCCCTCTCTCGGGTGCGGCGCCGCGGTTACGAGGTCGGCGATGGCGCCCGGCGCCTCGAGCGGCCACCCCGCACCGGGCTTCACCGGATCGTAGAAGCGGGCACCCTCCCCGTCCCAGGCGACGACCACCAAGGCGCGGTCGAGACCCGCGAGCGCCGGGCATCGAGCCAGGTCCCGACCCGGCGTCGAGGTGCCGACGGCAGGCGACGCCCGGAACCCGGCGGCGCCGAGCGCCTCGGCCTCGAGCTCCGCGAGTTCGAGCGGCGTGGCGACCCCCGAGCGCCACACCTCGGCGGGCGGCCGCGGCGCGAAGTGCTGCTCCGAGGGCGGCACCGGCGCCACCGTCATCCGGTCGGTGACGGCATCGAACACCGCGAGGAGCCCCGCCTCCCGTCCTGGGTTCTTCGCGGCGGCTTCGCGTGCGACCGCGAGAAGACCCTCCGGCGCGCCCGCAGCGCCGATCCGCCGGCCCAGCTCGCGCTCGAGCGCCGCCCTTCCGTCGCACGTGCTGGCGACGAGCACCGGCGGCTCGGGCGGCGCACTCGGCTCGGGCGGGAACGCGGCCACGTCGTCGAGAGCCCAGCGCCACACGTCGCGTCCCGACGCGGTGGCGCGCGTCGGCTCGACCGGCAGCCAGCCGAGCGCCTGCCACCGCAGCGGCGTGCCCGCGGGCACGTCCACCTCGACGACGCGCGAGCGGATCGGGGGCTCGAGCGCGAGCGGCTCGGCGAGCTCCAGCCACGGCGCCGCCGCGGCGGCGCGCGTGACACGCCACGCCTCCTCGATCACCGCGCCGGGCTCGAGCGCGGTGTGAACGATCACCTTGCGGCGCAGCCCGCTCCAGAGGGGGTCGTGCTCCGCGCCGGGCGGCTGGTCGTCCACCACCGCGTTGGCGGGCGCCTGGACGGCCGCCCCCGAGGGCAACACGGTCCGGTTCGAGAGCACCTCGAAGGTATCCACCGCCGGGTCGTACGGGACCTTGCTCTCGCCCCACTTGCGGTTGATCGCGAGGTACGAGTTGACCTGCAACCGCGAGCGGCGCTCGTGGACGACGGCGCCGTCGGCCCGGAGCGTGTACCGGTCGGTCAGCGAGAGGTACTCGGCGTCGGGGCCCGCAGCGGCGGCGAACGCCCTCGGCGGAGTGGACCGCTGCGCCTGGGCGGAGAGCGCCGCGACCGGCGCGAGCGACAGCGCCGCCGCGGAGACGACGAGTGCGCGTGGGGCGAGCGGCATGCGGCGCATCACGCACGCTCCTTTCCGCGCGGCGCGGCCGTCACCAGAACCGGGGTCTCGGAGAGGGTCCGGAACGCCTCGAGGGCGGCGCGCAGCGACGGCCACTCCTCGGGAGCGAAGATCCGCTCCGTGAGCGCGAGCGTCTCGTCGACGGCGAGTCGGCCGCCTTCGAGCCGCCACGACGCCGTGAACCGTCCGCTTCCTGCCAGCTTCACGGGGTCCGGGAGCCCCTTGACACTCCTGCCCGGCGGCAGCGTCATCCGCTCGGTCAACGTGACGAGCTTGGAGCACCCGATCCGCACGGGGTAGCGCCGGTCGGCGGGCTTGGTCGCGAGGGCGACCTCGTCGGCGTGCGACGCCTGCCCGACCGGGTGACGCGCCGCGAGCGGGATCAGCAGCAGCGAGCCGTCGTCGAGCGCGCGGGCGTACCCCGGGATCCGGAACGAGATCTCCATCGCGAACGGCTCGCGCGTGTCGTCGGGGTCGGTCCGAGCGGCCTTGACCACCACGGCGCGCGGGTCCACCGAGGTGAGCATCGCCTCGTCGAGGGCGGGCCAGTCGCTGCGCAGCCGCCCCCGGTACAGCCGCCGGAGCGCGGCGTCGGACTGGCCGTCGGACGTGACCCGCATCGTCCCGGTGAGCGTGCCGTCGGCGGCCAGCGCGGACGCGATGCTCACCGCGAGCGGGTGGCTCTCGGGCGGCGAAACCGGGGTCGTGGTGAGGTCGGCACCCTCCGGGAGGCCCATCAGGACCTGCTGCTGCTGTTCGCGGGAGGACCACATCTCGCGGACGCCCGGGATCCACGTCGGGTCGAGTAGGACCGTGGTCCTGTCCGGCTTGCGCCACACCGTCACGCAGTGGTTGAACTGGTCGGCGGCGATGCGCTCGATGCGCTCGCCGGCCATCGTCATCGCGGGGTACGACTCGAACCCGGCCGCGCGGAGCAGTGCGACCAGGATCCCGGCCTTGTCCTTGCACACGCCGCCGCGGTCGCGCAGCGTCATCGAGGCCGGGTGGAGCGTGTACCCCTCGCCCGTGCCCATGTGGAGCCCGACGTAGCGGATGTTCTCGGCGGCCCAGTGGTTGAGGGCCGCGACCTTGTCCTCGTCGCGCGTGAGCCCGGCGGTGATCTCGTCGGCCATCTTCTTGAGCTCGGGCGTCACCTTGAAGCAGCTCGCGTCCTCCTGGACGTCGTGGAACCACACCGACTTCGCCTTCCAGTCGGCGGCAGTCGTCAGGAGCAGCTTGGGAGCGACGTCCGAGAGCGCGACCATCCCCGGCTCCTTCTCGAGCGGCTTGGACGACCGCATCGTGACCGTCACCACGCGGCGCCCTTCCACCAGGCGATCGGACACCTCGGCCGCGAGGTTGTAGAGCTGGTACTGGAGATTCTTGTCGGTGGGAATGGTGACCCGGTAGATCTGCTCGACCACCGGCCACGACGACCAGAACGGCACGATGTCGTAGAACTGCCCCTTCATCGGCGGGACGAACCGCAACTCATCGGGGCCGGCACCGCCGTCCAGAAGCAGCGCATACGTGAAGCCGACGCGGCGCGTGACGAGCTCGACGGCGTCGCCGGGCTCGAGCCTCCCGACGGGCACGCACTTGTGGCGCGAGTTCCAGTAGATCAGGTTCTCGGGATCCGGGGCGTCCACGACGGACGCCGGGTCCACCTCGCGGACCGCGCCGTCGGCGGCGATCACGCGGCAGCGAAGGACCTGGACGTCCGCCGACATCGGGTCGTACGGCAGCACCTCGACCGCGAGGTCGCGGGCGCCGACCGGCGTGAGCGCCTTCCTGAGCGTGTGCTGCACCGTGCGCGAGAGCCCGGACGCCTCGACGTCGACGTCTCTCCGGTCGAACACCACGACGGCGTCCGCGCCCGGGAAGGCGGCCGCGCCTCCCGCGCGCTCGCACGCGGTCCGGAGCTCCCGGACGGTCGAGTCCCAGCTCTGGGCCCGCGTGACCGCGGCCGGAACGGCGGCCGCCGAAACGACGAGTGCTGCAACTATCCGAGGAACACGCCGCATGAGCGCCTCCGCCGCAATGATACGTCGTCGCGGGCGAGCACCTCGCGAACGGGGGATCCGGTCGACCGCACCCGGACGAGGGTCACTCGGAGTGCACGTCCACGGCGAGCGGCGGGCTCTCGAGGACCTCGCGGACCTTACGCGCGAGCGTGTCGATCCCGTACGGCTTCGCCAGGAAGAAGACGCCCTCCTTCTTGATGAAGCCGATGTGGACGGAGTCCTCGGTGTAACCCGACGAGAACAGGAACTTCAGCTCCGGCACGAGCGCGCGGGCGGCGGAGCACAGCTCCATCCCTCCCATGCGCGGCATCACGACGTCGGTGAGCACGAGGTCGGCCGGGAGACCTTTCTGGAGCATCGCGAGGGCGTCGACGCCGTCGGCGGCCTCGCGCACCTGGTATCCGAGGCCCGCGAGAGCCTCCACCAGGATCTGGCGAACCTCGGGTTCGTCCTCGACGACGAGGATGACCTCGCTGCCGCCGCCGGGCATCGCCTCGGCGGGCTGCGCAGAGGGCTCCCCGGCGATCGACGGGATCGGAAGGTAGACGTTGAACCTGGACCCAGAGCCCGGCTCGCTGTCCGCGTAGACGAACCCTCCGTGCTGCTTGACGATCCCGTAGACGGTGGAGAGGCCGAGGCCGGTGCCCTTCCCGGTGTCCTTTGTTGTGAAGAACGGCTCGAAGATTCTCGCCATGTCCCGCGGGTCGATCCCTTGACCGGTGTCGGCAACCGACAGGCAGACGTAGAGACCCAAGCGCGCTCCCAGGTGCGACGCGGCGAACGCCTCGTCCATCATGATGCAGCTCGTCGCCACGGTGATCGTGCCGCCGGTCGGCATCGCGTCCCGCGCGTTGACGCACAGGTTCATCAGGATCTGCGTTAGCTGGCCGCGGTCTGCGCGGATCGTCTCGAGGTCCTCGGACGGCCGGAACTCGATCCGGATGTTCTCCGGGATCAGGTGGCGCAGCATCGGGAGCGCATCGCTCACGAAGGCGTTCAGGTCCAGGTTCACCGGCTCGAGGACCTGGCGGCGCGCGAACGCCAGCAGCCCCTTGGTGAAATCGGCGGCCCGAAGCGCCGCGCGGTGGATCGTCGCCAGTTCGTGCTGCGCGTGGTCGTCGGCGTCCAACCGGCGCTGCAGCAGCTCGGTCGAACCGAGAACGGCGGTGAGCAGGTTGTTGAAGTCGTGGGCGATGCCGCCCGCGAGCCTCCCAACGGCCTCGATCTTCTGCGCCTGTCGGAGCTGGTCCTCCAGCCGCTTCCGCTCGGTGAGGTCGGTCATCGCGCCGACCATCCGGACGGCGCGGCCGTTCCGGTCGCGGATGATCAGCCCCCGGTCGAGCAGTACCGCCCACTCGCCATCCTTCCGTCGGAGGCGGTACTCGCTCGTGAACACCTCCCGGCCGGCGAGCGCCACGTCGACCTCGGCCCCGACGCGCTCGGCGTCGTCGGGGTGGAGGCGCGCGGTCCATTCCTCGGGCGTGGCGCCCATCTCGGCAGGGGTGTAGCCGAGGGCCTTGCGGACGTTCGGGTTCCAGACGACCGCCCCGGCGACGATGTCCCAGTCGTACATGATCTCCTGGGTCGCCTGGAGCGCGAGCCTGTAGCGCTCCTCGCTCTCGCGAAGCGCCTCTTCGGCCGCCCTCCTCTCGCTGATGTCGGCGATCAACCCCTCGAGCGCCAGGAGCTCGCCGTTCGCGGAGAACACGCCCCGCCCGCGCTCCCAGACCCACTTCACGCCGCCGCTCGCGGTCCGCAGGCGGTACGCGACCTCGTACGCCCTGTGTTCGACGATGGCATCGTCCACGGCCCTGTTCACGGCGTCCAGGTCGGCCGGATCGCACAGCCCGACCTCGAGGTTTCCGACGAGCTCGGCCGGGTGATAGCCGGTGAGGTCGAAGCAACCGTCGCTCACGAACTCGAACGTCCAGTTGCGGTCGACGGCGCACCGGTACGCCATCCCGGGCAGGTTCCCCATGAGCGTGAACAGCTTCCGCTGGCTCTCCCTGAGCTCCTGCTCCGCCTGCTTGCGCTCGATCGCCTGCGCCGCCTGGTTCGAGACGTAGCTCAGGATCTGCAGGTCCGCGTCGCTGTACCGCACGTTGCCGGTGTAGCTCTGGACGGCGAGGACGCCTATCGTCCTCTCCCGGACGATGAGGGGCACGCCGAGCCAGTCCAACGACGGCGCGCCGAGCGACCGCAGCTCGCCCATCCGCTCGAGCTCCGCGATGCGGTCGTCCGTGGCCAGGAGCGGCTCGCCGGTCCGCAGGACGTACCCGGTCATGCCGCGCCCCGGCTTGAACGGCTCCGGGCGCTCGTCCTGCTCGTCGACGAAGTAGGGGAAGGAGAGCAGGTCGGTCTCCAGGTCGTGGAGAGCGATGTAGAAGTTGGTCGCCGGCATGAGCCGGCCGACGGCCCGGTGGAGCCGAGCGAACAGCTCGTCGAGGTTCTCGGCGGTCTGCGCCGCCTCCGAGATCTCGTAGATCGCGGCCTGCGTCTCCTGGCTGCGCCTCCTCTCGGTGATGTCCGAGAGCGCCAGCACGACCGCCGGCCGGCCCTCGTGCGTGATCGAGGCGGCCGAGACGTCCACCCAGCACTCGGTGCCGTCGCCCCGGGCGATCCGGAGCTCGTACCGCTCGGGGGCGCCCGCGTCCTCGGCCGGCCTGCTCCGCGCCCTGCCCTGGACGATCGGCACGTAGTCCGGGTGGACGAACCGCCACGGCGAGACGCCGAGCAGCCGCTCGGGCGCCTCGCGGTGGATCTCCGCCGCCGCCCGGTTCGCGTACGCGATCCGCTCGTCCTGGACGATCATGATGGCGAACGGGACGTTCTCCGCGAGGGCGCGGAAGCGGGTCTCGCTCTCGCGAAGGGCGTCCTCCACGCGCTTCCTCTCCGCCAGCTCCTCGCGCAGGGCCCGCGTCCTGCTCTCGATCCGGCGGGCGAGCGTCCTCGACCACGCGACGACGGCCACCAGGAGCAGCAGGAGCGGCGCCACGAACAGCGCGCCGTGCCGGAAGATCCAGATCAGCGTCGTGCGCTGCGGCCGGAGGAGCGCGAACCACTTGCGGTCCAACGTCGCGTACTCGCCCGACGCCTTCACGGACGCGAGCCCCCGGTCGAACGCTGCTGCCAGCTGCGCGTCGCCGCGCCGGACGGCGAAACAGTAGGGGCGGAGCGTCACCGGCACCGGAAGGGCGACGACGTTCCCGAGCTTCAGCTTGCCGATGACGAGGGTGCCCTCCAAGCGCGAGGCGACCGCGTAGTCCGCCTCGCCGCCGGCCAGGCGCCGGAGGGTGTCGGACGCCGAGCCGGCTTGGATCAGCTTGAACGGCGCCGCGCGGCCGCCCAGCCACTCCTCGACCTGGCTGCCGCCGTTGACCAGCACCGCCTTTCCCCGAAGGTCGCGGATGCCGGAGACCTCAGCCGCGCCGGTGCGCCCGAACACCGCGAACTCGACGCCGACGATGGGCTGCGAGAACGCCAGGGTGCGGTCCAGCGCCTCGAAGTGGAAGACGCCGGCCAGCGCCTGCACGCGGCCGTCCTCCAGCGCGCTGAACAGGTCGCGGCCGTGGCCGGGCTGGAATTCCACCCGGAAACCCGCCGCCGCCGCAACGGCCCGCGCGAGATCCACGTCGAAACCCGCCGGAGAACCCGACTCGTCGACGTACTCGTACGGTGGGAAGTCGCGGTCGACGCCAACGACGACCGGAACGCTGGGGGAGCCGGCGACGCCGGCCGCCGCGCCGGCGAAGCAGAGGAGATAGGCGCAGCATCTCAGGCGGATCGCGCCGCCGGGCGAGCCGTCTCTCATTCCGTCGTCCAACGTAGCACAGGCCGCAGCGGGGTGCACGCGTGCCGGAGACGGTCGCGCTATCATACGTGCACGGAGAGGTTCGGGATGGCCCACGAACTGCTCGTCATCGGTACAGAGACGCGCGTGGTCAAGCAGATGGCGCCGGTGCTCCGGCGCGTGGGCTGCAACGTGCACCGCATCCCGCGGGCCGACCACGCCGCGACGCTCCTCCTCGGGACGCGGTTCGACCTGATCCTCGCCCGGTACCCCGTGGAAGGCGTCAGCCTCGAGGAGTTCGTCTCCACGGTGCGCGCCGAGGGGTCGCCGTGCCGCGACTCGGGGCTCCTGATGATGGTCGCGGCCGACGAGGTCGGCGAGGTCGCGCACTTCCTCAAGCGGGGCGTGAACCGGATCGTGGCGGACGACTCCCCGTGCGACCGCATGCTGGACGCGATCGCCGACCTCCTCGGCGTCGCACCGCGGCGGAGCCTGCGGGCGGTGGTCCAGCTCGAGCTCTGGCTGAAGAACGAGGGACGTCGGCTGCTCACGGTCACGGAGAACCTCTCCGCCACCGGGATGCTCGTCCGCGGCGGCACCGAGTTCCCGGTGGGATCGCTCCTCGGGTTCGAGCTGATGCTGCCGGGCCAGCAGCCGCTCGCGGGGTCGGTCGTCGTCGCGCGCCACACCGACCGGCTCCGGGAGCACATCGACGGCTTCGGCGGCCGGATCATCTCGTTCTCCGGCGACGGCCAGGACCGGCTGCGTTCGCTGCTCGCCGCCGGATAGCCGTTCCGAGCTCTCACCTCGCGTCCCGCGGGCCTTCGGACCGCCGGAAATTCAAACCGCGTCTCTGCTACGCTTGCCGTGGAAGCGACCTCATGGAGAACCGGCCGGATCCTTCGTCGAGCCCGCCGCCCGCGAGGCGGATCTACTGCAATCGAACGCTCAACATGCGGGCGATCCGGGCGATCGGCTACGACATGGACTACACGCTCGTCCACTACAGGATGGAGCCCTGGGAGCGGAGGGCGTTCGACTACCTCAAGGCGAGGCTGGGGGCCCAGGGGATCCCCACGAGCGGGCTCGAGTTCGACCCCGACCTCGTGACGCGCGGCCTGATAATCGACACCGAGCTCGGCAACCTGGTCAAGGCGAATCGGTTCGGATACGTGACCCGCGCGTTCCACGGCACGACCCCGGTCGAGTTCGAACACCAGCGGGCGACCTACGGCCGGACGCTCGTCTCGCTCTCCGAGCCGCGCTACGTGTTCCTGAACACGCTGTTCTCGCTCTCCGAGGCGTGCATGTACGCCCAGCTCGTGGACAGCCTCGACCGGCAGGGGGTGCCCGGCGTGCTGGGGTACGCCGACCTCTACGGGCGCGTCCGGAAGGAGATGGACGAGGCGCACCTCGAGGGCGAGCTCAAGGCCGACATCGCGGCCGCGCCGGACGCCTACATCGAGCGCGACCCCGACCTCGCTCTCGCCCTGCTCGACCAGCGCGAGGCGGGGAAGCGTCTGATGGTGATCACGAACTCCGACTGGGAGTACACGGACCGGATGATGAGCCACGCGCTCGGCCCGCACCCGCCGGGCGGCGCGGCGTGGCGCGACCTGTTCGATCTCGTGATCGTCTCGGCCCGGAAGCCGGACTTCTTCACCCAGAGGATGCCGACGTTCGAGGTGGTCAGCCCGGACGGGTTGTTGAGGCCGTGCCCCGGGGGGATCCGCGCGCCGGGCGTGTACGTCGGAGGCGACGCCCGCCAGCTCGAGGAACACCTCGGGGTGGCGGCGGAGGAGATCCTGTACGTCGGGGACCACATCTTCGTGGACGTGCACGTGTCGAAGGCGGTCATGCGCTGGCGGACGGCGCTCATCCTGCGCGAGCTGGAACCGGAGTTGGCGGCGCTCGGCGAGTTCCGGGCCCAGGAGCACGAGCTTGCCGGTCTGATGGACGAGAAGGCGGGCCTCGAGTTCGCGCTCTCGCAGGCGAGGCTCCAGCTCCAGAGGCTGCAGAACGCGTACGGCCCGCGGCCGGCGACGGCCCCCCAGGCGCTGCGCGAGGGCACCGTCTCGTTGCGGGCCAGGCTCGCGGCGCTCGACGACCGGATCGCTCCGCTCGCGAGGCACGCCGGCGAGCTCTCGAACCGGAACTGGGGGCTGCTGATGCGGGCCGGCAACGACAAGAGCCACCTCGCGCGGCAGGTCGAGCGCTACGCCGACATCTACACGTCGCGGGTCAGCAACTTCCTGTTCGAGACCCCGTTCGTCTACCTGCGGGCGCCGCGCGGGAGCCTGCCGCACGACGACGCCCGCGTGCTCTCGTAGCGCCGGGGTGCAGGAGGGAAGCCAGACGGCGGGCGGCGTGTTGGTTGCCTGTGACGGGGCGTTCTCGGCGCCGGTTCCGTGCCGCGGCCGCCTGAAAGCGACGAGGGGCAGGGGCGGGTGACACGATGAGCGTGCTGTTCTCCACTCTGAGGCTGCGCGAGGTCACGTTCAGGAACCGCGTCTTCGTGTCGCCGATGTGCCAGTACTCGTGCGAGCAGGGGATGCCCAACGACTGGCACTTCGTCCACCTCGGGTCGCGCGCGGTAGGCGGAGCCGCGCTCGTGTTCACCGAGGCCACTTCCGTCTCGGCCGAGGGGCGGATCTCCCCCGCGGATGCCGGGATCTGGTCCGACACTCACGTCGCGGGGTGGGCCCGCGTCACGACGTTCGTGGCCGAGCGCGGCGCGGTGCCGGGGATCCAGCTCGCCCACGCCGGCCGCAAGGCATCGACCGGGGTGCCCTGGGAGGGCGGTGGAGGGCTGGCGCCTGACGCCGGAGGGTGGCAGCCCCTCGCGCCGAGCGCCGTCCGGTTCGACGACGGCTCGCCGGAACCGAGGGAGCTGACCGGCGCCGAAATCGGCGACGCGGTGTCGGGGTTCGCGGCAGCCGCACGGCGCGCCCTCGCCGCGGGGTTCAGGGTCGTCGAACTGCACATGGCGCACGGATACCTGTGTCACCAGTTCCTCTCTCCGCTCTCGAACCGACGCACCGACCGCTACGGCGGAAGCCTCGAGAACAGGATGAGGTTCCCGCTCGAGGTGGCGGGTGCCGTGCGGGCCGCGTGGCCGGCCGAGCTGCCGCTGTTCGTGCGGGTGTCGGCGACAGACTGGGCCGAGGGCGGGTGGACCGTCGAGGAGTCGGTGGAGTTCGCGCGGCGCCTCAAGGGCGCGGGTGTCGACCTGGTGGACTGCTCGAGCGGCGGGCTGGTCCCTCACGCTCGGGTGCCGGTCGGGCCCGGCTACCAGACACCGTTCGCCGCCCGCATCCGGGCCGAGGCGGGGATCCCGACGGGCGCGGTCGGGATGATCACCGAGCCGGCGCAGGCCGAGCAGATCGTGGCCACCGGGCAGGCGGATGCCGTGCTGCTCGCGCGCCAGCTCCTCCGCGAGCCGTACTGGCCGCTGCGGGCGGCGCGCGAGCTCGGCGCCGACGGCGCCTGGCCATCCCAGTACCTTCGGGCGAAACCGCGATGAGGCCGCAGGCGGCGGGTGCGCTCGAAGGGGCCGGAGTGGAGCGTCGTGGCGGTCCGTCCGCGGCGAGCGGGCGCGCCGCGTCGGGCGGGCCGGGAGGCGGCCGGTGCTGAAGCGCCAGCGCAGCGGCTCGGTCGTGTGCCCGTCGTGCGGGCGGCTCGTCGGCGTCAACGACGAGAAGTGCCTCAGCTGCGGGCGGCGCAACCCGGGGATGTGGGGGTTCGCGGGGGCGTTCCGGCGATTGGGACAGGACTTCGGGTTCGCCGCCGCGATGACCGGCGGGTGCCTGGTGCTCTACCTCGTGTCGCTCGTGCTCGACCCGTCGCACATCTTCAGCGGCGGAATCACCTCGCTCCTCTCGCCGACGACCCGGAGCCTGTTCGTCCTGGGGGCGAGCGGCGCGATCCCGGTGTTCGGACTGGGACGGTGGTGGACGGTCCTCTCGGCGTCGTGGCTGCACGGCGGCCCCCTCCACATCCTGTTCAACGTCCTCTGGATCCGGCAGCTCGCGCCGGAGACGGCGCAGGCGTACGGCCCGGCGCGGATGGTGATCATCTACACCGCGGCCGGGGCGACCGGCTTCCTGCTGAGCTCGCTCGTCGGGCGCTACCTCGGGTTCCTGCCGAGGTTCCTTGGAGGGGCGGGGTTCACCGTGGGCGCGTCGGCCCCGATCTTCGGCCTGCTCGGCGCGATCGTGCATTACGGGCGCCGTCGGGGGTCGAGCGCGGTCGGGAAGGAGGCGCTCGGGTACGCCGTGGTGCTCGGCCTGTTCGGCTTCGTGATGCCCGGGATCGACAACTGGGCGCACCTCGGTGGCTTCGCCGGCGGGTACGGCATCGCGCGCTGGCTTGACCCGTGGCGCGACGAGAGGGTGGACCACGTCGTGGTCGCGTTCGCGTGCCTCGCGGCCACGGCCCTGGCGGTGGCCGCGTCGGTCCTCACTGGACTGCCGGCGCTCGGGGCGAATTGAAAGGCGCACCACGGTGACCTACCATTCGCACCCTGGGGTGAGCGCTTGACCGACTTCATCACCGGCGTCCGCTGCCCGGCCGCGCTGGCGGCCGTGGCCCTATCCGCCGTTCTCGCGGCGTGCTCGGTGAGGACCATGGCCGTGAACGCCCTCGGGAACGAGCTCGCCGAGGCGGGGTCGAGCTGGGCGCGCGACGACGATCCGGAGCTCGTGAGGGATGCGACTCCGTTCGCGCTCAAGACGATCGAGAGCCTCCTCGAGCAGTCGCCGAGGCACCGGGGGCTGCTCCTCGCCGCAGCGAGCGGGTTCACCGAGTACTCCTACGCGTTCGTTCAGTGCGAGGCGGACTACGTCGAGACGCGCGACCTCGCGGCCGCGACCGCGATGCGTGCGAGGGCCGGGAAGCTCTACCGGCGCGCTCTCGAGTACGGCCTGCGCGGCCTCGAGGTGGGGCACCCCGGGCTCCGCGAGTCGCTGCGCCGCGACCCGGACCGGGCGGTCCTGGCGATGCGGTCGAAGGGCGAGGTGCCGCTCCTGTACTGGACGGCGACGGCGTGGGGCGCCGCGATCGCGGTGGCGAAGGAAGACCCGGAGCTGGCCGCAGGCCTGCCGGCGACCGAGGCGCTCGTCCGGCGGGCGCTCGCGCTCGACGAGGGCTTCGGCGCCGGAGCGCTCTACGACTTCCAGATCGCGTACGACGGCGGCCGCCCCGCCTCGTCGGGCGGCTCCGTCGAGCGGGCCCGCGCCGACCTCACCAGCTCGCTCGCGCTCGCGGCGGGGAGGCGGGCCGCCCCGCTCGTGACGTTCGCGGAGACGGTTTCGGTGGCGTCCCAGGATCGCGGCGAGTTCAAGCGACTGCTCGCCGAGGCGCTGGCGGTCGACGTCGAACGGGCGCCCGAGTTCCGGCTCGCCAACCTGGTGGCGCAGCGGCGCGCGCGGTGGCTGTTGGCCCGCGCCGATGAGCTGTTCATCGAGTGAGCTGAAAGGGGAGATCGTCATGCCGCGTCGGGTGTCGTTCCGGGTTCTTCCGCTCGTCCTCGCCGCCGGGCTTCTGGCCGCCGCGGCGAGCGCGGCGGAGCCGGGCGTCGTGATCAAGCTGGCGACGTTGCTTCCCCAGGGCTCGGCGTGGCACACGGCTCTCCTAGAGATGGGGGAGCGATGGCGGCAGGCGTCGGCCGGCCGGGTGACGCTGCGGATCTACCCGGGCGGCGTCGCCGGGGACGACGGCGACGTCGTGCGCAAGATGCGGCTGAAGACGCTCGACGCCGGCCTGCTGACCGCCGCGGGTTTCGGCGACATCGACCGCTCGATCTTCGCGCTCGAGCTGCCGATGGGGTTCGACTCCTACGACGAGCTGGACTTCGTCCTCTCGAAGATGGAGCCGATGCTCGAGAGCGTTTACGCGGAGAAGGGGTTCGTCGTGCTCGGCTGGGCGGACGCCGGCTGGGTGCGGTTCTTCAGCAAGTCGCCGGTGCGGACGCCCGACGACCTCAAGGCGCTCAAGCTGTTCACGTGGGCCGGCGACGATCCCGCCGTCCAGCTGTGGAGGTCCGCCGGCTTCAACCCCGTGCCGCTGCCCTCCACCGAGATCTCGACGGCGCTCCAGACCGGCCTCGTCTCGGCGCTCCCCACCACCCCGCAGGCCGCCTTGCTGCTGCAGTGGTACAACAACGCGAAGTACATGGCCGACGTGAAGTGGGCCGTCCTCCTCGGCGGTCTGGTGGTGACGAAATCCGCGTGGGACGAGGTGCCCGCCGACGCGCGGCAGGCGCTTCGCGACGCCGCGCGCGAGACGGCGCGCAAGCTCGGGTCGCTGACGCGCGAAGCCGAGAGCAGCAACATCGACGCCATGGTGAAGCACGGGCTCACGGTCGTGCCGGTCACCGGCCCGGCACTCGAGGCGTGGCACCGCGCCGCCGAGTCGGCCTACCCGAGGCTGCGCGGCGGCTTCGTCCCGGCGGAGGCGTTCGACGAGGCGTTGAAGTTCCGCGACGAGTACCGCAAGGGCCGACAGGGGAAGGCGTCGCGTTGAGGGTGGCGCGCCTCGCGGACCGAGCCGAGCGAGGGGCCCTGGTCGCGGCGTTCCTGGCGGCGATCGCGCTCCCGCTCTCGGACGCCGTCGGCAGGCGACTGGGCGGGCTGCAGGTGCCCGGCTCCGCTTCGATCGTCCAGCTCCTCACGCTGTGGCTCGCGTTCCTCGGCGGGCTCCTCGCGGTTCGCGAGAACGGGCACCTCACGCTCTCGACCGTGGAACTGTTCCCGGAGGGGAGCCGGCGCCGCCGCATCGCGCGGGTGTGGGCGTACTCGCTCGCGGCCGCCGTTACCGCGGTACTGGCGTACGGCAGCTACGCGGTCGTGATGGCGGACCGCCAGGAGGGTCAGCTCCTTCCGATGGGCCTCCCCGTGTGGGTCGGCGAATGCATCATGCCGCTCGCCCTGGCCCTCATGTCGCTGAGGTTCGTGCTGCGGGCGTCGAGCCGCACGCGGGGGCGAGGAGCCGCGCTCGCGGCCGTGGCCGCGGTTTTCGGCCTCGCGTTCCTACCGCGGCCGACCGGTCCGGCGCTGTGGCTCCTCGCGGGAGCGATCGTGGTCGCGGTCCTCGTGGGAGCGCCCGTGTTCGTGGGGATGGCGGGCGGGGCGCTGCTGCTGTTCTTCTCGGAAGGGACGCCGGTCTCGGCGGTGCCGGCCGAGATCTACCGGCTGATCGGCTCGCCGACCCTCCCCGCGATCCCGCTCCTGACGGCATGCGGGTACGTGCTCGCGGAGTCGCGCGCCGCGAACCGCCTCGTCAGGTTCTTCCGGGCACTCTCGGGGTGGATGACGGGCGGGACCGCCGTGCTCGTCGCGCTGGTGTGCGCGGTGTTCACCACCTTCACGGGGGGGTCGGGGATCACGATCATCGCCCTCGGAGGACTGGTGTACCCGATCCTCCGTGAGGAGGGGTACCCCGAGGCGTTCTCGCTCGGTCTGGTGACGGCCGCCGGCAGCCTGGGCCTGCTCTTCCCGCCGTCGCTGCCGGTCATCCTGTACAGCGTGGTCGCCAACGTCCCCGCCGATCAGCTCTACCTGGCGGGGTTGGTGCCGGGCCTCGTGCTCGTCGTCCTGGTCGCGGCGTACGGCGTGTGGGCCGGTCGGCGGGCGCGCGCCGCCACGACGCCGTTCTCGCTTCGCGAGGTCGCGGCCTCCGCCTGGGAGGCGAAGTGGGAGCTGCTGCTCCCGGTACTCGTCGTCGGCCTGTTCGCGAGCGGCCTCGCCTCGCTCGTCGAGGCGTCCGCGGCGGCCGCCGCGTTCGCGATCGTCGTGCAGTGCGCCGTCACGCGCGACATCCATCCCGTCCGCGACCTGCCGCGGGTGCTCCTCAAGGCCGGGGTCCTGATGGGAGGCGTGCTGACGCTGCTGGCGAGCGCGATGGGGCTCACCTCGTACCTGGTGGACGCCCAGCTGCCGGGGAAGCTGTTGACGTACGTCCAGGCGCACGTCCACTCACAGCTCCTGTTCCTCCTCGTGCTCAACCTCCTGCTGCTCGTTCTGGGGAGCGTCCTCGAGATCTACTCGGCGATCGTGATCCTCGCTCCGCTCGTCGTGCCGCTCGGGCTCGCGTTCCACGTGCATCCCGTGCATCTCGGCGTGATCTTCCTCGCCAACCTCGAGCTCGGCTTCCTGTTCCCGCCGGTTGGGCTGAACCTGTTCCTGTCGTCGTCGAGGTTCGGCAAGGGGATGCCTTTCCTCTACCGCTCGATCGTCCCGTTCCTCGTGATCAGCGCCGCCGGGGTGCTGCTCATCACGTATCTCCCGACGCTTTCGCTGGGTGTGCTGAAGCTGCTCGGGAAGTAGAACGGAGCCGGCGTGCGGCTCCCCGGGTGCGCCGTGCCGCCGGGGATGCGGGCCTCTCCTCCTCCTAGTCGGCCTTGAATACCGCCACCTCCTGGAGCGGCCGTCGCTCGCGTCGGCCGGGGCGCTCGAGGGGACGGCCGACCGGGACGAGCGCGACCGGCCGCCACCCCGGCGGCAGGTCGAGAGCGGCCGCGGCGGTGCGTTCGTCGAACGCCCCGACCCAGCAGCTGCCGAGCCCGATGTCCGAGGCCGCGAGGAGGATGTTCTGCGTCGCCGCGGCCGTGTCCTGCAGGACGTACAACGAGCGGCCGCGCTCCCCGTACCGCCGCTCCGACTCGTGCGGCACCGCGCACACCGCGATCACGAGCGGGGCGTCGGCGACGAACTCCTGGCCGGCGGCGCGGGCGAGCTCCCGCCGGATGCGGGACGAGGTGACGGCGATGAACCGCCACGGCTGGCAGTTCCCCGCGGACGGAGCCCAGCGCGCGGACTCGAGCAGGCGGCGGGTGTCGGCCTCCGTGAGGGGGTCCGACGCGAACGCGCGGCACGAGAACCGTTCGAGGATGCCCATGGCGGCCTCCGGTGGGGATCGAACCCCGGACCGATTGTGGGACGGCCGCCGGTACCCGGCAAGAGGGCCGCCGACGGCTGTGCGCCTGGTAAGCTTCGGGACGCCGGACCCCCCGCACGGCGGAAGGAAGGGAACGTACGATGTTCGACTTCTCGGATCGGGTCGCGATCGTGACCGGCGCCGCCGGCAACCTCGGGCAGACCGTCGCGCGGGCTTTCCAGGCGGCAGGGGCTCGCACCGCGCTGGCGGACCGCGACGGCGCGCGCCTGCAGCAGCTGTACCCGGAGCTGCGAGGGTCGCGCGGCCACCTCCTGGCGGAAGGGATCGACCTGACATCCGACGGCGCCCTCGACGGCGTCGTCGCCCAGACGGTGGAGCTATTCGGGCGGGTGGACATCCTCGTCAACACGGTGGGGGGGTTCCGCGCCGGCGCGCCGGTCCATGAGACGCCGATGGAGACGTGGGACCACCTGCTCGGCCTCAACCTGAGGACCAGCCTGGTGACCGCGAGGGCGGTCGTCCCCGCGATGCTCCGCCGCCGGTACGGGAAGATCGTCATGGTCGGCGCCCGTGCCGCGGAGGCCGGCGCGGCCAACATGGCGGCGTACTCGGCGAGCAAGGCCGCGGTGCTCCGGCTCGTGGAGAGCCTCGCGGCGGAGCTCAAGGGCTCCGGCATCAACGTCAACTGCGTGCTGCCGGGCACTCTCGACACCGAGCAGAACCGGCGCGACCAGCCGGGTGCCGACCACTCCCGGTGGGTGCCGCCCGAGGCCGTGAGCGACGTGATCCTGTTTCTCGCGTCCGACGCCGCACGCGGGGTCAACGGCGCTGCGGTGCCCGTGCTCGGCCTGAGCTGACCGCGGCTGCGCGGCGCTGCGAGGCGGCGGCGCTGGGGTATCATCACCGGCGCCCTCGCGCTGCTGGCGCCGTCGGGGGCCCGAAGGGGGTTGCGAATGGTCGAGTCTCGCAGGACCGGGGTGGTGCTCGCGTGCGCTGCGGTGGTCGTCGCCGTCGTCGCGGGAGTGGGTCTCGCGGCGGCGCAGAGCGGCCAGCAGGAGAAGGCGGGGACGGTGGACGAGAAAGTCATCACGACGAAGTCGGGGCTGAAGTACGTGGACGTCAAGGTCGGAGACGGCGCCGAAGCGAAGGTCGGGGAGACCGTGACCGTCAACTACACGGGTCGCTTCGAGGACGGAAAGGTCTTCGACTCGAGCGTCGGCGAGCGGCCGTTCGTGTTCCCGCTCGGCGCGGGACGGGTGATCAAGGGGTGGGACGAGGGCGTCGCCGGGATGAAGGTGGGCGGCAAGCGCAAGCTCATCATCCCCGGGAAGCTGGCGTACGGCGAGCGGGGGTACCCGGGCGTGATCCCTCCCAACGCGACGCTGCTCTTCGACGTCGAGCTGCTCGGCGTGCAGTGATCGACGACACCAGTCAACAGTTGCCAGTTGCCAGTTGCCAGTTGACAGTTGACAGTACGCTGCTGCTCCGCCGTGGTCTCGTCTCTACTGTCGACTGTCGACTGGGTGGGCGGTCGGGGGCGGGCTGTCGACTGTCGTTAGTCGTCGTACGAGGGGCGCGCGAGCACGGTCAGCCTCGGGTCGCTCACCTCGACCGAGATCTCGTGGCTGCCGTGGGGCCCGTCGGGCCTCACGACGACGAGCACGTAGTGACCTGCGAGCGCACCCTCGATCCGAGTGATCGCCTGTCCGGGGAACAGGTTGGTCTTGGCGTAGAAGCCGCCGGTGTCCTCGGCGACCCGCTCGAGCCCCACCTCGAGGTCGTGGTAGTCGGCGTCGGTGACGTCGATGGCGAACACCGAGGCGCGCGCCCGCGCGAGCGCCGCGCGGGCGGGTGCGTAGTCGTGGCCCATCATCACCTGGCGCATCACCGGGCCGCCCGCGAGGTGGCCGAGCCCCCAGCCGAAGTACACCACCGACTTCGCGCCCGGCAGCTTCTCGAGTGCTCGCCCCACGACGAGCAGGCCCGTCTCGGGGCTCGCGGCTCTCCTCGCGGCCGCCGCATCGAACGAGGGAATCAGCGAGGGGAACGGCGACGGCCGTAGGCGCTCCTCGCCGCCGAACAGGATCGAGCGGTGGACCGCGGCCGCGATCAGCTCGCGGTCGCTCGTGAAGTCCTGCCGGAATCGGAGGTGCGAGTCGAACGAGACGACCGCGACCCTGTCCGTCGGTAGGAGGGTGTCGAGCATCATGATCGCTCGGGCCTTCATGGTCATCAGGCCGTTGAGGCGGACCGACGCGAAGTCGGTCTGGAAGAAGAACACGATCAGCCGGCCCGGCGGCGCCGCCGGGGTGCCGGCCGACGCCGCCTGCTCGGGGGGCAGCCCCTCGGCGAACGGGCGCGCGCCCTCGACCCATTCGACCGACTCGAGGGTGACCGCCTTCCCGTCGACGAGGACGCGGAAGTCGTTGATCCCGAGCGACGGCACCGCCGTGCCGCGGCTGTCCACGACGCGGGCGTCGACGAGCACGCGGGGGACCTCAATCGCCTCGTGGACGTGGATCGGCTGCGGCGGCGGGGTCGCTGGCGCGCTCCCGGCCGCCACGAGGAGCGCGATCGCGGCAGGCGCCGTACGGCGGCCCGCCTTCGTCGTCCTGCCGGCCGGTGAGATCGTCATGGACGCGCCCAGGGAAGCCGGTCGAGATCCACGTTCCCCCCGGTCAGGATCACGCCGATCCTGGCGCCGGGCGCCCGCAACGCGCCCTCCAGCAGGGCACCGACCGGAACGGCAGACGACGGCTCGATCACGATCTTCATCCGTTCCCACACGTGCCGCATCGCGGCGGCGATGGCGTCCTCGCTCACGGTGACGATCTCCGAGACGTTATGCCGGATGATCGCGAACGTCAGCGTGCCGAGCGACGTGAGGAGGCCGTCGGCGATCGTGGTGGGGTTCACGGACGGCACCAGCCGCCCCTCCTTGAGCGACCTGAACGCGTCGTCGGCGGCGGCCGGCTCGGCCGCGACCACCCGCGTCGCCGGCGAGACGGCGGTCACGGTGATCGCGGTCCCCGAGAGCAGCCCGCCTCCGCCGACCGGCGTCATCACGATGTCGAGGCCGTCGACCTCGTCGAGGAGCTCGAGCGCCGCGGTGCCCTGCCCGGCGATGACCATAGGGTCGTTGTACGGGTGCACCACCGCCGCGCCCGTCGCGGCGACGACCGACTCGAGCGTCGCCTCGCGGGCCGCGAGCGTGGGTTCGCAGAGGACGATCCGACCGCCGTAGCCGGCGACAGCCGCCCGTTTGACCGCCTTTGAGGTCCGCGGCATGACGACGTGCGCCGGGATGCCGCGCAGACGGGCGGCGAGCGAGAGCGCCGCGGCGTGGTTGCCCGACGAGTGCGTCGCGACGCCCCGGGCGGCCTCGGTGTCGGAGAGGGCGAACACGGCGTTGGTGGCGCCGCGGAACTTGAACGCCCCCACCTTCTGGAAGTTCTCGCACTTGAAGAACAACCGCGCGCCGACCATGGCGTCGAGGCCGGCACAGGTCAGCACCGGAGTCCTGTGAGCCCAGGGCCGGATCCGCACAGCGGCCGCGCGGATGTCGGTGATCGTCGGCTCGCCGGTCATCGGTGCGATGCCCCTCCCCGCCGAGTGTAGCGCGGGGGCGGAAAGAGGGTAGAAGGTAGAAGGAAGAAGGAAGACGGAAGGCGCGCGAGAAGAGAAGACCGCGACAGAGCCGCGGTCCTCGTGTCTTTCCTCTTCCTTCTACCTTCTTCCGACTACCCGCTTCCCTCGACGCCCTCCGCGGCGCCGGGGATCCCGCTCTCTAGAAGCGGTACCCGATCGAGAGCTTGAAGTTGCGGCCGGGCTCGAGGAACGTGTTGAACGGCTCGTGGTACGCGACGTTCCCGACGTTCTCCACCGCGGCCTCGAAGCGGAGGCCGTCCGAGAGGTCGTAGCCGCCGCGCACGTCGATCGTCGCGAAGCCGGGGGTGGCGGTGAACCCCGGCGCCACACGGTCCTGGCGCCCGACCATGCGGCTCGCCACCTCGCCCCAGTACCTCTGGACCTGGTAGCGAACGCCAAGCACGCCCTTCACCGGGGCGATGAGCGCGAGCGGATCGCCGGTCTTGTCGTCCGACCCCCTCGAGTAGCTCACGTTTCCGAAGGCGGTCACGCGGTTGGAGAGATAGCTCTCGAGCTCGAACTCGACACCCTCGATCGTCGCGCGGTCGGTGTTCTGGAACTGCGCGAGCTGCAGGCCGGTGTTGGGGTCGGTGCCCATGAAGACCGTGTTGATGAAGTCGTGCACCTTGTTCCTGTAGACGTTGAACCCGCCGGAGTACCGGTCGTAGCGCACCTTGAACCCGACCTCGTAGTTGAGCGACGTCTCGGCCTTGAGGTTCGGGTTCTGCTCGATGTACGTGTCGCCGGTCGTCGCGAGGCCGAAGAACGAGCGCTCCTCGATGTTCGGTGCGCGGAATCCGCGGCCGACGAGCGCCGTGAGGGCGACGTTGTTGGTCACCTGGTAGCGCGCGGAGACGTTCCCCGACCCGGCGGTCTGCGAGACGTCGAACGGCGTCCCGGTGTAGCGCGGGTCGTTGTGGCTGACGAATGCATAGCGGTCGCCGCGGGCGCCCACCGTGAGCTGCAGGTCACGGGTCACGTTGATCTCGTCCTGGAGGTAGACGCCGAGCCCGCGCTGGTAGCTGTCGGGCACTTCCACGTTGGTGTCGCTGCCGAACGGCGACGACTCCGCCGTGTCGTCGTGCAGGTTGTCCTGGTAGAAGTCGAGGCCGAACGTCGCGTGGTTGACCGGGCCGATGTCGGCCGAGGACTGCGCGTTGAACCCGGCGCTGTGGATCTCGGAGCGGGTGAAGTTGTCGCTGAAGAACCCGCCGAAGTCGAAGTTCCGGATGCTCTCCTTTGTGATCGCCTGGTAGTACGCCGTGAGCGAGAGCCCGTTGAGCCCGCCGAACGGGCCGGTCTCATAGTTGGTCGAGAGCTTCAGGCGGTCGAAGCGCGGGAAGGAGATGTCGACACCCGACGTCTTCGGGTCGTACCCCGGGAACCCGACGTCGCGGGTCTGGGTCGCCTGCAGGTCGAAGCGCAGCACGCCGGTGTCGGAGACGAGGAAGCGCATGTTCCCGTCGAAGCTGCGCTGCTTCATGCCGCTGTTCGGCATCTTGCCCTCGGGCGTGTCGTAGTCGTTGGCCTGGAACGCGCCCGCCCCGATGTGGAACGTCATCCGCTCGCCGGCGCCGTTGACGTTGAACTGTCCCCGCTGCGACGTGGCCGAGCTGCCGTACTCGTAGTTCGCGTCGCCGCCGATTGTGAACTCGCCCTGGTGGAACGCCTGCTGCTTGGTGATGATGTTGATGACGCCGCCGATGGCGTCGCTGCCGTACAGCACCGACGCCGGCCCGCGGACGACCTCGATGCGGTCCACGAGCGAGAGGTCCACGAGCCCGGGCTGGATCCCGGCGAACTCGGTGGACTCGCGGGCGTTGTTGAGACGCTGCCCGTCCACGAGGATGAGGACCCGGTTGCTGTCGAGCCCGCGGATGACGGGGAGGCCCCGGAACGGCCCCTCGCCCGAGACGTCGATGCTCGGGAGGAGCTTGAGGACATCGACCATCTTCTCCGGGAGCTTCCGCCCGAGGTCGTCCGAGGTCACGACGCTGATCGGCACGGGCGTCTGGAACGTGTCGGCCTCGTACCGTGTGGCGGTGACCTGGACCTCCTCGTGAACCGGCGGAGGCATCGGCGTCTTGGCCTTCTTCTCCTTGCCCTTCTCCTGCGACTCGCCGCCCGCGCCCGCGGGGTCGTCCGCCTGCTGGGCGGACGCCGCGGCCGTCGCCTGCGGCGGAGTAGGTGCCGGCGGGGCCGGCGAAGCTGATGCGGTTTGGACAGCGGCCAGCAGAATCGACGAGATCAGCAACATCGTTCCATCCCCCCCGGGTGGTCCAAGTGCCAAGGCCCACCGATGTTGCCCTGCACGTTAGCATCTGTTTTGTGATTTGCAAGTCCTTTTGTGTCACGTGTTTGTCGGGGTCTTCTGAGACCTGCATTTGACGTTGGGTCGTGCTCTGTCGCCGTGTCACCGGTCCGATGACATTCCTGGTTCGTGAGCCCGTGTCTCAGGAGCGGCAACGAGCGCGCTCGGCGCTGCAACCTCGGGGGTGCGGGGAGGGCCGAAACGTCCGGCCTCCCAGACCCGGCTCGGCGTCGGCGTTTACACTCTCGCGACGACCACGACCGTGACGTCGTCCTTCAGGGGCTCCTGCGACCGATGCCCGTCCAGCGCCGCGAGGATCCTGTCGTGCACCTCGCGCGCGCCGCCGGGCTGGCGGAGCAGGACGCGCACCGCGTCGTAGCCGAACGCGTCGCCCGTGGCGCTCACCGCCTCGGGAAGGCCGTCGCTGTACAGCACGAGGAGGTCGCCGGGTTCGAGCGAGGCCTCGTGGTCCGTGATCTCCAGGGTCTCGCGAATGCCGAGCGGGAACCCGCCGGTGCCGAGCTCGACGGTCTCGCCGCCCGCGCGACGGAGCAGCGGGAACGGGTGCCCCACGCAAACGTACGAGAACCGGCCGGTCGGCGGGTCGAGCACCGCGTAGAACAGCGTCATGAACGAGCGCGCGTCGCCGGTCCGGTACAGCACGCGGTTGAGCAGCGTCGCGACCCGCTCGGGCGTCGGGTCGACCTCGACGGCGAGCTTGAGCGCCGCGTTGGCGATCGCCATCAGGAGTCCGGCGGCCATACCGTGGCCGCTGGCGTCCGCCACGACGAGCGCGACCTTCCCTCCGGGCATCTCGAGGAAGTCGTAGTAGTCGCCGCCGATCTCGTTGGCGGTGCGGTACGAGTGCGCGACTTCGTACCCGGCGATCGCGGGCGCGGCCGACGGCAGCAGGTCACGCTGCAGCTGCCGGGCGACCTCGAGCTCGTCGCGAACGAGCACCCTGTCGACGAGCTCGAGCGCGAGTAGGAAGACGAGGCTGGAGACGCTGAACAGGAACCAGAACGGCGAGAAGTCCACCGTGATGCGTTGCGACTCGACGGTGGCGTTGAACCGGAATAGGCCCAGCACCGCCGCCAGGATCGCCACGCCGAACAGGACGCGGCGCGCGGGCGTGAGCTTGTACGAGAGCCCGAGGAAGACGATCTTGGCGCGGAAGAAGAGCCGCCGGAGGCGCCCGCGGGGCTCCGCCGCCAGGTCCTGCTCCCGCGTGATGACGCGGTACGCCTGCCTGGCGTCACGACCCACGAGCCGGCGCAGCTCGTCGGTGGTGAACCCCTCGGTGAAATCGGCGAAGAAGCTCTTCAGGCGGCCCGTACCGTGTGCCCTCCCCGAGGGAGCGCCGCCCGCCGGCGTGCTCCAGCCGATCATACGGAGCCGGCCGACCCGGGTTTCCCGGCTGAGCCGGCACGATGGCAGCGGCGCCGGCGCGCCGAGGGGCGTGGCGGGCGGCCGCCGCGTATCGTACAGTGGATGAGGGGGGCAGGGGTCGACCGCATGCAGGGCTCGGCGCTGTTCCGGCGATGGCGATGGGCGTCCGCAACCCTCGTCATGGCCGTGTGCGCCGCCCAGGCGTGCCGGCTGGCGCCCGGGCGAGCGCCCCTGGTCGTGACCCTCGACCGCGTCCCGACGACGCTCGACCCGCACCAGCACAACGAGCTGGTGGGGTGGTCGCTGCTCTGCAACTTCTACGACTCGTTGGTGTCCTTTTCTCCGGAGATGAGGGTTGAGCCGGCGCTTGCGGAGTCGTGGGCCGTCCTTGACCCCAACCACGTGCGGTTCACGCTCAGGCGCGGTGTGCGCTTCTCGAACGGGGAAGCGTTCGGCAGCTCCGACGTCGTCGCGAGCTTTCAGCGCGCGATCCGCGACCCCTCCTCGAAGATCCGGCACTACCTGGTCGGGATCCGGAGCGTCGCGGCCGACGGCGCCAACGCCGTCGTCATCGAGACCGTCCGCCCGTCCCCGACCCTGCTGAACCGGCTCGCGTTCCTGTTCATCGTGCCGCACGCACAGGCGGCCACGCCGGAGATCACCCGGCCCGTCGGAACCGGACCGTATCGGTTCGTGGGGCGGCGCGGCGACGGGTCCGTCGTGGCCGAGGCATGGTCCGGCTGGCGCGGCACGGCCGACGCCCGCCGCGTCCTCTTCAACTTCGTCGAGGACGAGGACCAGCGGAGCGATCGGTTCGTCGCCGGCGGGGTGGATGTCTGTTACCGGCTCGTGGACGGGATCGTCCCCGAGATCGGCAGGCGCCAGGGACTGCGCGTCAAGCAGCAGCCGGCGCTCACCGTGCAGATCCTGGAGATCGTGCCGCACGCCGCGACCGGCGAGGCCCGCCGCGCGCTGGCGGTGCCCGATTCGGCGGTGGTCGAGGACGACCTCACCGGCGAGACCCGCGTCGCGCGCGTGGAGCGCGGGGTGGCGGTGTGGACGCCGGTCACGCTGGGGCTCGCCGAGGGCGGCTGGCACGAGCTGCGCGCGCCCGCGCTCGCCGCCGGCACGGTGGTGGTGGTCAGCGGCCAGCACGGACTGCCCGACAGCACGCACGT
>DATKLI010000032.1:0-12240 GCA_035542455.1 Thermoanaerobaculaceae bacterium | reverse complement strand
GGTCCGGGACGCGCAGCCGGGTCGCGGCCGAGGAGTGAGCGAGGCGCGCCTCCGGCGAGCCGAGCGTGGGGGTGCGGGGGTCGAGAGCGCCGGGTGGGGGGGCTGGCGCGGGACCCCCGCACAGGATCGTCGCCGCGAGCGGGGGCGAGCAAGGCCCGAAGGCCGCGAACCCGAGGGGCAACAGAGAAAGCCTCCACGCAGTGGAAACTCTGCCGACTTGGGGAGATTCTCCGCTCGCTGCGCTCGCTCAGAATGACAGCCAGTCGCGGAACCGGCGCCAGCGTCCGAGGGCCAAGAGAGAAAGCGGCACGCAGTGGAGACGAGCTACTTCTTGCGGAACTCGATGAGCTCGATCGGGGCCCCGTCGTGGGCGATCATCGCGACCCGGACGCCCTCGGAGGGCGAGTTCGGCGGCGTCAGCACCTCCTTGCCGACGATCGCCCCGTCGAGGTCGTCCACCTCGAACGCGACGTGCGGCACGCTCCGGACGAGGTCGGGCACGTCGCACTCCGGCTCGAAGCGCATCCACTGGATCCCGTAGGGACTCGTCTCGAACCCGGAGACGAAGACCCCGAGGTGCTCGATGTGCTGCTCGCCGGGCCTGGGCTCGGAGTACGGGATGCCGAGGTGGTGGTAGCGCCAGCCGCGCTCCGCGGTTGCCGCGGGCGGCTCGTCGTCACGCCGCGGCCTGGTCAGACGGTCCTCTGGGGGTGTGTCGGTCACGGCGTACTCCTCGCTCGCGGAGTATACGGTCAGGTACGAGGGAAGAGGGTAGAAGGTAGACGGACGACCGGATCGTGCAGCGCCGTGCCTTCCCTCTACCGTCTCTCCTCTCCCGTCCTCCCTGCTCAGAGAGCGCAGAGCTGCCCAGAATCGCGTGCAGCCGCGCGGCCGCCGTTGCGCTTACCGCGAGGCGCGGGAGCGGCCCGCGCCGGAGTGTAGCCGGAGGCTACATGAGGACGCAGGGCCGCGATCCGCAACGACGCGAGAGGTCCGACGCCGGCCGCGCTACTGGATTTGGATGGGTGGCATCCACACCGGCCCCGGCGTCACCACCCTCCCCGCCAGCGCCTCCTTCACCATCGCCTGCCACTTCGTCCCCGCGTCCTCTCTCTCCACGATCCGCTCGAAGAACGTCCTCGTCTCCGGGTAGAACACGAGCTCGACGGGCGCGTCGGGCTTCAGGCCGGCGAGCTGCTTGGCGGCGGCGAGCGCGTCGTCGAACGTGCCGACCTCGTCCACCAGCCGCCGCTCCTTCGCCTGCTCGCCGGTGAACACGCGGCCGCGCCCGACGTCGTCCACCTGGCCGCGCGTCATCTTGCGCGACGACGCGACGCGCTGCAGGAAGGCGTCGTAGATCCGCTCGAGGAAGGCCTGCGCCGCCCGTCTCTGGTCCGGCGTCCACGGGTCGACGGTGCTGTAGAGGCTGCCGTTGGGCGCCGTGTCGACCCGCCCGAACGTCACGCCGATCTTGTCGTCCCAGAACTTGGCCATGTCGAGGTGCCCGGCGAACACGCCGATCGACGCCGTCAGCGTCCCGGGATCGGCCACGATCCGATTGGCCCCGCACGTGATCCAGTAGCCGCCCGAGGCCGCCACGTCGCCCATCGAGACGACGACCGGCATCTTGGCCGCGGTCTTCAGCATCTCGCTCCGGATGATCTCCGACGCCACCGCGCTCCCGCCCGGCGAGTTGATGCGGAAGATGGCGGCGCGGGCGTTCGAGTCCCGCACCTGGCGCCAGGCGCGCGCGATCGTGTCGGAGCCCATGACGTCCCCGCCGAACAGGGGCACCGGGGAGTACCCGTTCTCGCCGCGCAGGATCTCGCCCTCCGCCACGACGACCGCGATCGGCGTCCCGCTGCGGTCAGGCTTCCCCGCCTTGAGGTAGCGCCGGATCGGAACCTCCTCGAGCGCGCGGCCGTCCTGGCCGCGGCACGACTCGGCGAACTCCTCCCAGTCGGCGAGCTGGTCCACCAGCTTCGCGTCGAGCGCGGCCGGCCCGAGGAACGGGCCGCGCCGCATCAGCGCGCCCGCCTCGGCCGGCGTCATCCCGCGGCCCTCCGCGATCCCGGCGGCCACCTGGCCCGACACCGAGTCGAGCAGCCACGTCGTCATCTCCCGCGCCGCCGGGGTGAGGTCCTTCTCGGTGTAGAAGAAGCGGGCGCTCTTGTAGTCGCCGATGCCGGGGAACTCCGGCACGATCTCGAGCTTGTCGAGCGTCCCGCGGATGAACGGAGTGCGCGCGGCGAGGCCCACGAGGTTGACGTCGCCCAGCGGGTTCAGGACGATCCGCTTGCACCCGGTCGCGAGCAGGTACTGCGCGTTGCCGGGCGCGAACTCGCCGGCGGTCTCGAGGTACGCGGCGGTGGGCTTCCCCGCCCGGCCCACCTTCGCGAGCAGCGACCGCAGCTCCTCGATCGTGGCGACCCCCGCGCTGAACTCCTGGATCTTCACGCGCACCCCGCGCACCTTCGGGTCGGCCGCCGCCTGGACGAGCGCGTCACGGTAGTCCTGGCGGGTGAGCGTCCGCGGGGCGAACAGGTCGCCGAACGGCGAGTCGGACGCGACCTCGGGGATCGGCCCGGCGATCTCCATCGTGAGGAGCGTGCTGCCGGGGACGTGCCGGGTCGCGTACCGCACCCCGAGCGTGATCGCGAGCAACCCGCCGCCCAGCACGATGAGAACGCACCCGATCGCAAGGAACGCCTTCGTCCGCGTCGACATGGGGACCTCCCGGTACTCCGCTGGCGATGATACGCGACCGGTGCCGCCGGGTTGCCGGCGGCACCGAAGTGCGAAGTTCAGGATGAAGAGTTAAGAGTTGAGAAGCAACGACCGCGGGGGCGTTCCAACCCGCGGTCGCTCAACTCTCAACCCTCAACCGTTAACTCTCAACTCGCCGCGGACGATCCGGCTCCCTGTCTGCGGCGCTACTTGGCCGGAGCGGCGGGGCGGCGGGCCACGATCTTCTCGATCTCGTCCATCGCCCAGTTCATCTGCGCCTCGAGCGCGCGGTACGGAGCCGGGCTCGCGAGATCCACGCCGGCGTCCTTGAGCAGCTCGTAGGGGTAGCGCGAGCCGCCCGCCTTCAGGAGGCCGAGGTAGCGGTCCTTCGCGCCCGGCTTGCCGTCCATCACCTCGCGGGCGAGCTGAGTGGAGGCGGCGAGCGAGGTGGCGTACTGGTACACGTAGAAGTTCATGTAGAAGTGCGGGATGTACGCCCACTCGACGGTGTACTCGTCGGGGATCCGCATCACGCCCTGGTCGTTCCCGTGGTAGCGCCTGAGCAGCTCGCCGTACATCTTGGTGAGCTTGGCCCCGGTGAGCGCCTCGCCCTTCTCCGCCGCCTCGTGGATCGCGAGCTCGAACTCGGCGAACATCGCTTGCCGGAAGAACGTGCCGCGGAGGCCCTCGAGGTAGTTCCCGAGCAGGAACAGCCGCTCGTCGTCGGTCGCGGCCCGGTCGAGCATCTGGCGGAGGAGGAGGGCCTCGTTGAACGTCGACGCGACCTCCGCCACGAAGATCGAGTAGTCCGCCGTGGGGTACGGCTGCGCCTTGTTGGCCAGGTACGAGTGCATCGCGTGGCCCCACTCGTGCGCGACCGTCGAGACGCTCTCGTAGTCGTCGTTGTAGTTCATCAGAACGTACGGGTGCACGTCGTACGCAGACCCGTTCGAGTACGCACCCGAGCGCTTCCCCTGCTGCGGGTAGACGTCCATCCAGCGCGAGTCGAACCCCTTGCGGACCGTCTCGACGTAGTCGTTCCCGAGCGGCGCCAGCGCCTGGAGCACGAGCGCCTCGCCCTTGTCGATCGGGAAGCTCATGTCCACGTGCTTCACGAGCGGCGGGTAGATGTCGTGGTACGCGAGGTCCGTGATGCCCAGGAGCCTCCCGCGCAGCCTGAACGCCCGGTACAGGGTCGGGAGGGCGCGGTTCGCCTCGGCGATGAGCGTGCGGTAGACGGCCTCCGGCACGTTGCTGCCGTCGAGCGCGGCGGCGAGGCACGACGGGTAGTTGCGGGCCCGCGCGTAGAACAGGTCGCGCTTGACCTCGGCGTCCAGCGTCGTGCCAAACGTGCGCTGGTACTCCGCGAACGCCTTCCAGAACTCCCGGAACACCAGGATCCGGTCGGCGCGGTCCGGGAGCGCGCGGTACTTGGTGTACGCCGACTGGTCGAGGCGCACCTTCTGGCCGTTCGAGAGCGTGACCTCGGGGAACGGCAGGTCGGCGTTCGCGAGCACCCCGTAAATCGTCGAGGGCGCCGGGCTCACGAGGCCGGCCTCGGCCAGGATCTTCTCCTCCCCCTGCGAGAGGGTGTGCGGGCGCTGGCGCTCGATGTCCTCGAGGAAGAACCGGTACGGCGCGAGCCCCGGCTCGGCGGCGAGGAACTTCGCGACGGTGCCGGCCGGCAGCGCGAGGACCTCGGGCGCGATCCACGAGGAGTGCGAGGAGAACTCCGACGCCAGCTGCATCACCTCCTGCCGGGCGCCGAGCGCCTCGGCGACGCGCGTGTCCTCGTCGGAGCGCATCGAGGCGTACGACCCGAGCCGGCCGAGCTCCTTCGCGAGAGAGAAGTAGAGGTCGAGCGCGGACTTCATCGCGGCCGGCGACCCGCCGAGCTTCCCGCGGTGCGCGTCGAGCTCCGGCAGGCGCCCCGCGAACTGCTGTCTCGCGGCGTCGAACGCCTGCGGCGTCGCGTAGAGATCACCCAGGTTCCAGCGGTACTTTTCCACGACCTGGGTACCCGCTGCCAGCGCTACCGTTCCAGTCATCAGCCCGGCAACAACGACCTGCGCCACCCAAATTCTCGCCATGGGAGCCTCCGTGACCGTCACGATCGCGGATTGTAGCCGGTTCTCGGGTAAAGACAGAGGCGTGGCCGGTGGCCCGTGGACCGTGGGTCGTGGGTCGTGGGTCAACAAGGGCGGAACACGCAGGGCCGTCGCGCGTTGCGTGGTGCCGCGCCGCCGAGAGTGGGCCGGATGCAAGGCGGACGAGGCGGGAGGAGCGGAGCGTAGCCGGAGGCTACGTGAGCATCCGATCCGCCGAGTCCAACGCCGCAGACGGTCCGCTATCGGCGGCGCACTGTCAGAGGATCAACATTGCGTCGCCGAACGAGTAGAACGCAAACCTCTCCCGCACCGCCGTCGCACACGCCGTGAGCGCCCGCTCCCGTCCGGCCAACGCCGCCACCAGCATCAGCAGCGTCGAGCGCGGGAGGTGGAAGTTGGTCAGCAGCGCCCCGGTCCCCCTGAACGCGTACCCGGGCACGATGAAGAGGTCGGCGCACGCGGCACCGGGGAGCACACGGCCCCCGCCGCGGGCGAGGGCGTGCTCGAGCGCCCGACACGCTGTCGTGCCGACGCAGACGACGCGCCGCCCCGCGGCCAGCGCCCGGTTGAGCGCTCCCGCCGTCTCCTCGGAAACCTCGTACTCTTCCGGGTCGAGGCGGTGCTCGGCGGGATCCTCGGCCTGCACCGGCTTGAACGTCCCCGGCCCGACGTGCAGCGTCAGGCGCGCGATCTCGACGCCGCGGCCGGCGACCGCCTCCAGCAGCTCCGGTGTGAAGTGGAGACCGGCCGTGGGCGCCGCGACCGCCCGCCCGCGCGCCGCGTACACGGTCTGGTAGCGCTCGCGGTCCTCCTCGGACGGGCCGTCGGGCCGCCGGATGTACGGCGGCAGCGGCACCTCCCCGACCGCCGCCAGTGTACGGTCGTCCAGCGGGGGGACGAACTCGACCCGCCAGGTGCCTCCGTCGAGGCGCGACCGGGGGATCGCGACGCCGGCAGCGAGAGTCAGCGCGATCCCCGCACGAAGGCGCTTGGCGGGCCGCGCCATCACCTCCCACTCGGCGCCGCCGAGCGGCCGAACGAGCAGCAGCTCGGCGCCTCCGCCGCCGGGCCGCGTCGCGCGGATCCGCGCGGGGATCACCCGGACGTCGTTGAGCAGCAGCAGGTCGCCCGGCCGCAGCAGCGCAGGGAGCGACGAGACGCGGTCGAGTGAGAGCTCGTCCGAGTCGCGCCGCAGCACGAGAAGCCGCGACGTCCCCCGGGGTCGCGCGATCTGTGCGATCAGCTCCTCGGGGAGGTCGTACTCGAAGTCGGCGGTCCGCACGGGGAGATGGTACACACCCGCGCGCTCGGCGGCTCGGAGCGCGGTAAACCGAGTTAAGAGTTGAGAGTTAAGAGTTAAGAACTGAGGAGAGGAAGGGCAGGAACGGCGGAGCAGGGCGCCGCCTAGGTCGCGACCTTCGACCCTTAACTCTGAACTCTGAACTCTTAACTCTTGATTCTGAACTCTTAACTCCGGATCTCCGGGGCGCAATCCGAGACCGGGCCCGGCGCCGTTGGTACACTTGGAGGCGCCCGTGGGAAACTGGTGGCACGACCGTGCGGTCAGGCGATGCGACGACGAGGTGTCGCTGCCGGGGCGCATCCTGTACCTCGTTGACGACGCGGACGCGGTGCGCGCCCAGCTCACGGGTCGTGACCTCGGGCGCGAGCACGGGCTGCCGCTCCGCCACGACATCTCCACCGACGAGATCACGCCGGCCCGGATCTGCTACCACTTCGACGACACGCTCGGCGAGTTCCCGTACCTCGGCGTTGAGTGCGGAGGCGAGCGGCCCGTGGGCCGCGGCGCGGTGAAGGCGGGCGGGTTCGTGGCCTCGGTGACGGGGCGGCGCCGGGGCAAGGGGTCGTCGCGCGAGGCGGCGCCGTTCGCCGAGTTGTCGGCGGGGATCCGCGTGGCGGTGGCGGAGAGCTTCGAGCGGATCTACGAGGCCAACTGCACGAACCTCGGGATGTTCACGACCCGCGACTTCGGCGTTCTCGACCGGCTGCACGCCGGGCGCCCCGTACCGCTCGGCGCGTTCACCGAGGGCAAGGACCCGATCGCCGCCGAGGTCGTGCGCCTCGGAGGGCTGTTCCACTACAACGTCGCGCGGCTGCAGGGCCACGTCGAGCCGCCCGAGGTCACGACCGCCGCCAGGCCGATGACGCTGGCGGAGAAGCTCGTCGCCTCGCACGTACGGCAGCACGGGCGGTGCGGCGTCGGCGCGGTCGCGCCGGGGGACGCCGCGTTCGTCACCGCCGACCTGCGTTTCTCCCACGAGTACGTGACCCCGATGGCGTCGGCGATGTGGGACAACACCGTCGGGCCGGGCGTTCCGCTCACCGACGCCGCGAGCGTGCTGTTCTTCCGGGACCACCTCACGCTCCTCCGCCGGGTCGTGCGGCCGGACGACGCCGGGACGGGCGGCCTCGCGCTCGCGGAGGCGCTCGCCGCGCGCCAGCGCGAGTTCGCCGCCCGGGCGGGCGTGCGGCTGCACGACGAGACGCCGGACGGCGGGAGCGAGGGGATCTGCCACACGCTGGTGCTCGACCGGTACGCGCTCCCCGGTCAGGTGCTGCTCGGCACCGATTCGCACACCTGCCAGGCCGGGGCGCTCGGGGCGCTCGCCATCGGGTGCGGTACGACCGAGATGTTCAACGCGTGGTTCACCCGCGACGTGCGGGTGTGCGTGCCCGCGACGCTCAGGGTCGAGGTCTCCGGCTCTCCGACCGGCGACATCTCCGCCAAGGACATCGCGCTCCTCCTGCTGGCGCACCCCCTGGTCCGCTCGGGCGGTGCGCTCGGGATGGTGATCGAGTACGCGGGGGACGTTGTGGCCGCCATGGGTGTGGACGAGCGCGCCACGCTGGCCAACATGGCGTCGGAGGTGGGCGGCTTCACCGGCCTCGTCGCTCCGGACGGGAAGGTCGTCGAGCACCTCGCGGCTCGGCGCGGGATCCCGCGCGCGGAGGCCGAGTGTCTCGTGGAGGCCGCGGCGCCCGACGAGGGGTGCGAGTACGCCGCGACGATCCGGCTCGACGTCTCGCAGCTCGAGCCGATGATCGCGACGCCGGGCGACCCCGGCAACGGCCGGCCAGCGCGCGAGCTCGAGGGGCGCCGGATCGGGATCGCGTACGGCGGCTCGTGCACCGCCGGCAAGCGTTCGGACATGGACATGATGGCTGCGGTCGTCGCGTGGGGACTCGACCGCGGCGTGCGCGTCGCCGACGGGGTGCGGTTCCTCGTCCAGTGCGGCTCGCAGGACGTGCGCCGCTACTGCGAGGAGGCCGGCTACCTCGCGCTGTTCGCGCGCGCGGGCGCCGAGGTGGTCCCGCCGTCGTGCGGCGCCTGCATCAACGCGGGGCCCGGCGTCTCGCGCTCGGCCGACGAGGTCACGATCGCGTCGATCAACCGCAACTTCCCCGGCCGCTCCGGGCCGGGCCACGTGTACCTCGCTTCCCCCGCCACGGTCGCGGCCTCCGCCCTCGTCGGGGCGATCACGACGTGGCCGTCGCTCCGGCGCCGCATCGAAGGGCGATAGGCCCGCGGGTCCGCCACCAGCAGAGGAGCAGGGGTGCCGAGGGGCAGAGGGGAAGACACGAACTGCTGCCTATCGCGTCTCTCGCTCCTCTGCGCCTCTGCTCCACTGCCCCTCTGCTGCTCGTAGACGGTAGAGGCTCCAAGCCTGTGAGCGTTCGAACCTCTACTCCTTGACGCGTTCGACGAAGCGGCCGTCGCGCGTGTCCACCTTGATCCGCTCGCCGGAGGTGAGGTACGGCGGCACCAGCACCTCGATCCCGGTCTCCACGGTCGCGGGCTTGAGCTGCGCCTGCGCGGTCGCGCCCTTGATCGCGGGCGCGGTGTCGACTACCCGGAGCTCGACCGTGACCGGCAGCTCGACGGTGAGCACGTCGCCGTTGTACAGGAGCGAGCGCAGCTCCAGCCCGTCGGTCAGGTAGCCGGCGCTGTCCCCGAGCGTCTCCGCCGTGAGCGCGAACTGCTCGTACGAGCCCTGGTCCATGAAGAAGAACTCGTCGTCCTGGCGGTACAGGAACTGGACCGGGCGCTTCTCGCAGTCGGCGACGTCCACCGTCTCGTTCCCGCGGTACGTGCGGGCGAGCGACTGCCCCGTGCGTAGGCTGCGGGTCTTGACCTTGACGAGCATGCTCGCGCCCCGCGCGCTCGGCGTCTGCACCGCGACCTCGGTGACCTCCCACGGAGCGCCGTCGATGTCGAGGATGTCGCCGCGCTTGATCTCGGTGGCGCCGATCACGCGCGCCTCCTCGCGGCGGGCCGGCCGCCGAGCTCGGCCCACCGCTCGCAGGAGACGAGGTGGTCGTTCACGAGCCCGCACGCCTGCATGTGGGAGTAGACGATCGTCGGTCCGACGAACCTGAACCCTCGCCTGACCAGCTCCTTCGACAGGGCCTCCGACTCGGGCGTGAGCGGCGGGATGTCCTTGAGCGTCCGGCGAGCGTTGACGATCGGCGACCCGCCCACGAACCGCCACATGAGAGCGTCGAACGACCCCAGCTCGTCCTGCACCTCGAGAAGAGCGCGGGCGTTCGCGACCGCCGACTCCACCTTCTGACGGTTCCGGATGATCCCGGAGTCGGCGAGGAGCTTCTCGACCCTGGCCGGCGTGAAGCGCGCGACCTTCTCCGGGTCGAACTCCGCGAACGCGCGCCGGTACCCCTCGCGCCTCAGGAGCACGGTGCGCCACGAGAGCCCGGCCTGCGCACCCTCGAGGACGAGGAACTCGTAGTGCCGGCGGTCGTCGTGAACGGGCACCCCCCACTCCGTGTCGTGGTACGCCTCCATGAGCGGGTCGGGCTTGCCGAGCCAGCATCGCCTGTGCATGCCGGGACGATACCAAACGAGACCGGGCGGCCCAAGCGTCCGCGCCGCGGCGGATGATTCCCGGGCCGCGCCGGGTTGTGGCGGGCACGCGGCGCCCCCGCGCGGAGGAAGGCATGGAGCACCTGCTGGAGCTGATCGGCCGGTACGGCATCTTCTTCGTGTTCGCGAACGTCCTCGTCGAGCAGGTCGGCCTGCCGATCCCGGCGCTCCCGACCCTGGTCCTCGTGGGCGCTCTCTCCGCGGACGGCACGATCCCGGCGGCGTGGGCGCTGGTCGCGGCGCTGGTCGCCTCGACGATCGCGGACACGGCCTGGTACGCGGTCGGACGGCGCTTCGGTCACAAGGTGCTGCGGACGGTGTGCCGGCTCTCGCTGTCGCCCGAGTCGTGCGTGCGGCAGACCGAGGGCGTGTTCGAGCGCTACGGCCTCGCCTCGCTCGTGCTGGCGAAGTTCATCCCCGGCTACTCCACCCTGGCGCCCCCGCTCGCGGGGATCACGGGCACCCGACCCGTGCGGTTCCTCGCGTACAACACCGCGGGCTCACTGGTGTGGGCCGGGGTGCCGCTCCTCGCGGGGATGGCGCTGCACCACGCGGTGGACCGGGTGCTCGCGGTCCTGGAAGGGCTCGGCACATGGGGGGTCGTGACGCTCGCGGCCGGGCTGGCCCTCTACCTGGCGGCGCGCTGGGCGCGCCTCGTCCGCTTCCGGCAGGCGCTCCGCATCGCCCGCATCTCGGCCGACGAGCTGCACCGGATGATGGACGCGGGCCACCAGCCGCTCGTCCTCGACGTCCGGACCAACCTGGTGTTCGCGCTCGACCCGCGCACGATCCCCGGCGCGATCCGGTTCCACATCGACGAGCTCGACTCGAAGCTGGCGGACGTCCCCCGCGACAAGGAGATCGTCCTCTTCTGCACGTGACCAAACGAGGCGACGGCGGCCCGGGTGGCCGCCCGGCTCATGCAGAGAGGTTTCCAGCGGATCCGCCCCCTCGAGGGCGGGTTCGACGCCTGGGTGACGGCGGGGTTCCGGGTCGAGGAAGGCGTCGTGGTAGGGTGACGCCGTCGTTCAGGAGGTGCCCCGATGCGCCGGATCTCCCCCCAGGAGCTCGCCGTGCGGCCGTTCTGGATCCTCGACCGGAAGTGGGCCCTGCTCGTGGCCGGACGTGAGCGCCCCAACCCGATGACGGTGTCGTGGGGAGGGTTCGGGACGCTATGGGACCGCCCGGTCGCGACCGTGTACGTGCGGCCGTCGCGGTTTACCTACTCCGTCCTCGACGCCGGGCACGAGTTCACGCTCAACTTCCTCCCCGAGGCGCACCGCGGCGCACTCGACCTCTGCGGCAAGCTGTCCGGCCGCGACGCCGACAAGTGGGGCGAGGCCGGCCTCCACCGCGTGCCGGGCGAGACCGTCGGGACCGCGCGGGTGGCCGAGGCGGAGCTCTGCCTGGAGTGCCGCGCCCTCGCCACCGTGGACCTCGACCCGGAGCGCTTCCTGGACCCCGCGATCCACGACCTGTACCCGCGCAAGGACTACCACCGCGCGTTCATCGGCGAGGTCCTGACCGTCTGGGCGGAAACCCGTTACCTCGCGCGCAACGACTGACGCGCGTCAGCCGCCCCCGCGGCGCGGACGCGGCCCTCAGAAGAAGATCACGACGGGCCCCGGGTTGATGACGCCGCCGATCGACGGGTCCGCGGCCGTCAGCTTCCCGGTGTCGTGGAGCCTCGCGTCGTTGAGATTGACGACGAGCAGGTTGTTGCCCTTCGTGCACTCATCGAAGCCGGACTCGACCGTGAACTTGAAGTAGTTGGGCGGGTCGTGCGCCCACGTCACCTGCTTGGCGACCAGCGTCCACACCTGGCCGGGCGAGGTGGGCGCGGGGATGACCTTGGAGGCGACCAGTCTGTCCCCCCGCTTCAGCGTCGCCGTGAACGCCTTGGGGGCCATCATCCGCCCGTTGTCCTTGATCGTCCCGGTGACCCTGAGGACGTCGGCCGGGAACTCGACCCCGGGCTGTCCCTTGGTGGAGCTGAGGAGCTCGACCGTGAGCGTGGCCGCCACCAGGTCCGGCAGCATGCACGGCAACGGTGCGCGCTGCTGCCGGCTCGTCTGGGCCGTGGGTGGCCCGCCCACCTCGGCGGGGGCCGCCACAGCCGCGCCGAGAAGCACGACGGCGGCGAGCACGGCGAGCGATATCCGCAGCGGAACGTTCATCGCAACCCTCCTTCACCGCGCGCCGACCGATCGCCACGTCGGAGACCGGGCGGCGCTGGACCGGGCGCGACCGCCGCGCCGCCGCCCGGAGCGCCCGGGGGTAGGCGCCGGTGTCCTGCCTGATCTGGTGCCTCCAGTATCGCCCTTGCCGGACGCTCCGTCAAAGCGGCGGGAGCACCGCACACCTGCGTGCTGCCGGGAAGAAGCCGAGCCGTTGCAACCGGCCCGCGTGCGGGCTACGGTAGGTCCCAGAGCTCGGGAGGGCGCCATGGGGTCCGATCCCGCCATGCCTCTTCTCAACGAGGCCGAACGGCCGACGAGGACGCAC
>DATKLI010000031.1:0-6281 GCA_035542455.1 Thermoanaerobaculaceae bacterium | reverse complement strand
GGGCGTGCGCCGCGTGGCGGCCGCCGTCGGGTACTACCGGCCGGCGGGGTCCGCGTGGGGACGCACCCTGGTGTTGCTGGTGATCCTGCCCGAGGGATCGCTGCGCAGCGTGGAGCGAGCGCCGCGCCCGGCGCTCGGCTCGTAGCAGCGACGTTCAGCCGGGGCCGGAGAGCTCGAGCATGCGCTCGAGCGGGCGCAGCGCGCGGAGACGGACGGGCTCCGGCACCGTCACCTCGGGCGCCAGGTCGCGCAGGCAGAGATAGAGCTTCTCCAGCGTGTTGAGCCGCATGTACGGGCAGCGGTTGCAGGAGCAGCTCTCGTCCATGCCGGGGATCTGGATCAGCTCCTTGTCGGGGACGCGGCGCCGGATCTGGTGGAAGACGCCGTCCTCGGTGCCGATGATCAGCGTCCGCGCCGGGGACACGATCGCCCGGTCGATGATCTTCTTGGTCGAGCCGATGAAGTCCGACTGCGCGAGCACCGCCTCGTCGCACTCGGGGTGCGACAACACCTCGGCTTCGGGGTGCTTGACGCGGAGCTGGGCCAGCGCCTTCGCGTTGAACTGCTCGTGCACGATGCAGGCTCCCGGCCACACGATCAGATCGGGGCGACCCGCCTGCTGCGCCACCCAGCGGCCCAGGTGCCGGTCTGGAGCGAAGATCACCGGGCGGTCGGCGAAGTGTCGCACGATCTCGACCGCGTTCGACGAGGTGCAGATCACGTCGGAGAGCGCCTTCACCTCGGCCGAGCAGTTGATGTACGAGACGACGACCGCGCCGGGGTGCTCCGCCACGAAGCGGGCGAACGCCTCGGCGGGACACCCGTCCGCGAGCGAGCAGCCGGCCGCGAGATCCGGGACCACCACGCGGCGCTCGGGGTTCAGGATCTTCGCCGTCTCGGCCATGAAGTGGACGCCGCAGAAGCAGATCACGCGGCGGTCGACCCGCTGCGCGACGCGGGCCAGCGCCAGCGAGTCGCCGACGTGGTCGGCCAGGTCCTGGACCGCGTCCTCCTGGTAGTAGTGGGCGAGCAGGACGGCGTCGCGCTCGCGCTTGAGCCGCCGGATCGCGTCCTCGAGGTCATCCGGGAGGGGATCGGAGCGCGGGGCGAGGGAGGTCGCCATCGCCTCATGGTAGCGAGTCGGCCGGGTCGGAATCGGCGCCCTGGCGGACCGGGTCGGCAGCGGGCGGGCGGAACAACCTTGCCTCGCGAAAGGAAAAGCTTTTCCCCGAGGGTCGGCGCAGCCGGAGGAGCCAAACGCAAGCCGCCGATTTCCCACTCGATTCGAGCGAGCTCGGGAGGCGGGATCCGGGCATATGGATTGCAGTGTGCACGGACTCGGGTCTCCCTCGGAAGGGGAACCTCGCGTGTTTGGGCGCGTTCGGATTCATCGGTCTGGCCTGTCGGGGCGAGGCCCAACACAAAGGCTCGGGGGAGTCTCAATGCGTGCTCGGTTATTGTCGGGGTCGCTGCTCGTCGCCGCCGTCCTTGTCGGGATGGCCGGCTCCGCCTCTGCGACGCCGGTCGTCTACAACTTCCTGACTGGCACGGTCCACCTGACCGGCACGATCGGCGCGTCCTCCGTTCTCAACACCACGATCAACCTGAACGGCACGCAGGTCACCTTCGACACCTCGCCGCTGAATCTGCCGTCCTTCCAGTTCACGACCGGGGCGGTGGGACCGCTCGCCCTTACGGGCGTCGCGACGGGGGAGTTCCTGTCGCTCAGCTCCCTGAGCGTCGTCCCCGACGTGACCTACGGGCTCCTCGCTCCGATCACGGGCTCGAACCCCTACAACTTCGCGGTGGGCAAGGTCGACGCGACGGCCACCAGCGTGGTGGGCACCGGGCTGGTCAACTTCGGTCCGACCACGGTCACCGGCGTGAACGCGGCCCTCTCGGGTCTGATCACTCTCGGTGGAGGGGGTCAGCTCAATCTCAACGGGATCACCATCGGCCCCTTCAATACGCCGGTCGGCAACATGACCCTCAAGGCGGACGTCACCTTCCTCGGCATCGTGCCCGAGCCGGGGACGGCGCTGCTCGTGGGTTCCGGGCTGATCGCGGTTGCGGCGAATCGACGCCGCGCCCACGCCTGATCGCAGAGACAGGGAGAATCGAGAGATGCGCTTCAGATCGATGGGTGTGGCTCTGATCGCGCTCGGACTCGGAAGCTTGCCGCTTGGTGCGTCGGCCTCACTGATCACCATCCCGGTGATCGGCGGGCCCGGCCTCGACGACGGGCAGATCTGCCCGACGTCGCTCTTGTGCCCCGGGAACGCGACGCTCTCGTTGACCACCGACGGCGCCGTCTCCGGCTCGTTCGTCTACGACGACGTCGCCAACACCGTATCGCTGAGCCTGACCCTGCTGGCTCCCGCCGTCTTCACGGGGGGCGGTCCCCCGGCGGCCATCCTTCCCGGCACGGTGTTCACCGCCTCCGGGATTCCCGTCCTGAACATCCCGCTCGGCGGCGGTGCCTATGAGCTCGTCCAGATCGGCGGCGCGACGGGCGTGGTCGCCCCGGTCGCTTGGGGAGCGCCCTACTCGCAGGTGCTCGGCACGCCGAACGTGAGCTCGCTCGACTGCCAAGTGGGTACCGGCTCCGATCAGTGCGGCTTCTCGTTCGGCGCAGGCGGCAACATCATCACGGACGGCTTGAACGGGTACCAGGTCCTCGAGACCTTCAACGTGAACGTGCCCGAGCCCGCGACGGTGGCGATCCTGTCGACGGGACTCGCTGCGCTCGTACTGGCGGCCCGCCGGAACTCGTAGCTCCGCCCCGGATCCAGCTTCTCGGCGCCAGCTCGTCAAGAGGCCGCCCGGGCCTGCCGGGGCAGTCTCGTGTCCTGCGGTCTCGTGTCCCCGGGACGGAAGCGCCTTGTCCCGCCGATGGAAAACCTTTTCCCGGCGCGCGGGCGGCGACCCACCGCACTGCATTGCAAGTAGCTGACTTGATTGACAGTCGTGCCCTCGGCGGAGATCCGCTTGCGGGCATATGGATTGCAGCGTGCACAGCGTCGGGTTTCCCTCGGGAAGGGGAACCCCGCGTGTTTGGGCGCGTTCAGATCCACTGGTCTGGCCTGTCGGGGCGAGGCCCAGGACAAGGTGCGGGGGAGCTGTATGCGTGCTCGGTTATTCGCGGCGCTGCTCGCGGCGGCCGTCATCTCGCTGGCCTCGTCGGCACGGGCGACTCCGATCACCTACTTCTTCTCGTCGGGCCAGGTGACGGTTACCGCTACCGTGAGCGGCTCGCCGGTCGCCGGCCCGGTGGTGATCGCGCTCAACGGGACGTCCGTCACGGTGGACGAGGGGACGGTGACGCTGAACAGCCTCGGTCTCTCCGCCGGCTCGTCGGGCACGATCCCGATCTCGCCGTCGTACCTCGGCTTCACCTCGCTGCACATCGACTTCGCCACGCTCACGGCGTCCGGCGGGTCGCTGTCGCTGGTCGACCCGGGTCCGCCCGCCGAGTACAACTACTCGGTCGGCCCGGTGACGGTGGCCGGACAGTTCGATGCGACGAACGTGATCCCGGCGAACAGCCTCAACAACGCGCCGTTCGGCTTCTCGAACCCGAGCGCGTCTGGGACCATCTTCGTCGACACGGGTGTGGCGCTGGCGCTCGACGGGATCACGCTGGGACAGATCGATCCCGACGGACCGGGCGGCAACCCGCCGCTCGTGATCAAGGGCGACTTCGACTTCGTGGGCGCGGTGCCCGAGCCCGGCGCGGCGCTCTCGATCGTGCTCGGGCTCGCGGGCTTCGCGGCGCTGCGGCGCGCCCGGTCCGAGGTGCGATGAGCGCCGGGGCTGGGCGGCTGGGGAGGGTGAGAATGGCTCGGACGTGGAAGCTCGCGGTTCTCGTCGCGGTGGGCATGGGGTTCGCCTCTCCGGTCCGAGCGACCACGATCTCGCTCACGGTGAACGGCCTCGGCCTCGACGTGGGACAGGTCTGCACCGCGGGCTGCATCACCCAGCCTTGGACCAACAACGCCCTGTTCGCGGCAACCGGAACGGTCACCATCGACGACAGCTTGCTCCTGATGAGCATCTCGCTCACCGTTCCGTACTCCGACATCAGCGGAAGCGCGATCAACGGCATCACGAGCGTCCAGTTCACCAACACGACGTATACCTTCTCGAACATCCCGATCACGATCACGCCCGGAAGCCCGACGGTCTATGCGATCTCGGGCAGCGGGCTGGCGACGGTCGACCCCGCCACGCTCACGCAGGTGGGCACGGGAGGCGGGTCGACGAACCCGATCTTCAGCTCGGTGCGGGTCACGGGGAGCTGCGGGCTCGCGGCGGACCACACCGGCCAGTGCGGCTTCACCTTCGGCCCCACCGGCTTCCAGGTGGGCGCGCCCCTCTCGAGCTACGTCCGGCAGACCTTCAACCTGGCGATGGTGCCCGAGCCGACGACGGCGGCGCTGGTCGGCCTCGGGATCCTGAGCCTCGGCTGGGCGGGTCGCCGCCGCGGCTGAGCGGTATTCCGATCGCTGGGCGCTCCGCTAGAGGCCTCCGTCCTCTCTCAGCCGCTCGACCTGGTCCTCGAGGTCGCGCGTCTCGCGCTCCCAGTAGAGCGGCGTTCCGAAGTGCGGGAAGGTCGAGCGGAAGTAGGGCTCGTCCCAGCGGCGCGCGATCCAGCTCGAGAGCTTGAGGAAGCGCGCCGCGCGCAGCGGCTCGACCAGCGAGAGCCAGCGCGGCTCGAAGTCGCGGAACTGGCGATAGGCATCGATCAGGTGTGAGCGCTGGCGTCGCCCTTCCGCGTCGCGCCCGGGCGCCAGCACCCAGACGTCGTGCACCGCCGGTCCGACGGCGAAGTCGTCGAAGTCGAGGAAGAACCAGCCCTCGCGTCCGTGGAGCAGGTTGCCGAGGTGGCAGTCGCCGTGGATGCGCAGCAGCGGCACGCCGGCGAGGCGCTCGGCGTAGGCGTCGGCGAGCGTCTCGACGGCAGCACCGTAACGGTCGATGCAGGCGTCCGGCAGGAAGCCGCCGTCCTCCAGCTCCTCGAGCGGGTCGAGCAACGCCGTCTCGGGGTCGAGCACCGGACGGTCGGGCGCCGCGCGCGCGGCGCCGGCGTTGTGGATGCGCGCGAGCAGGCGCCCCAGGATGGCGAGCTGCTCGTCGTCGAGCTCGTCGGGCTCGCGCCCTCCGGTGCGCGGCCACACCGCGTAGTGGATGCCGGCGATCTCGCCGAGCGAGCCGCCGCCCGCGAGGCGCAGCGGCGCGCACACGGGGATCTCGGCCTCGCGCAGGTCGAACAGGAAGCGGTGCTCGTCCTCGAGCGCGGCGCGGCTCCATCGCCCAGGGCGGTAGAACTTCACCACCACGTGCGCGCCGTCCTCGAGGCGCACGTCGTAGACGCGGTTCTCGAGGCAGCGCAGCACGGCGCAGTGCCCGCTCGGCGCGAGCCCCGCCGCCTCGACCGCCTCGAGCGCCGCCTCGGGTCCGAGATTCTGGAACTGCGGCGCCGCCATCGGCGCGCAACATACCGGAGGCCGATCCGGCGGTCTTTGATTGCGCGGGAGCGCTTCGGTAGCTTGCGGATCGAGGCGATCATGACGAGCCCCGAACGCGACCGCCCCTGGGTGTTCCGGACCTACTCGGGCCACACCTCCGCGCGCGCGAGCAACGCGCTCTACCGGCAGAACCTCGCCAAGGGACAGACGGGGCTCTCGGTCGCCTTCGACCTGCCGACGCAGACGGGATACGACTCCGACCACCCGCTGGCGCGCGGCGAGGTCGGCAAGGTCGGCGTGCCGATCTGCCACGTCGAGGACATGGAGACGCTCTTCGAGGGCATCCCGCTCGACCGCATGAACACCTCGATGACGATCAACGCGACGGCGGCCTGGCTGCTGGCGCTCTACGTCGCCGTGGCCGAGCGCAACGGCGTCGCGCCGGAGCGCCTCGAGGGCACCACGCAGAACGACATCGTGAAGGAGTACCTGTCGCGCGGCACCTACGCGTTCCCGCCAGAGCCCTCGATGCGGCTCACCAGCGACGTGATCGCGTACACGGTCGACGCGATCCCGAAGTGGAACCCGATCAACATCTGCTCCTATCACCTGCAGGAGGCCGGCGCGACGCCGGTGCAGGAGATCGCCTACGCGATGGCGAACGGCATCGCCGTGCTCGACGCCGTGCGCGCGCGCGGCGACCTGCCGCGCGAGGCGCTGCCGCGCGTGGTGGGCCGCATCTCGTTCTTCCTGAACGCCGGCATCCGCTTCGTGGAGGAGATGTGCAAGTGCCGCGCGATGGCGGAGCTGTGG
>DATKLI010000030.1:0-22762 GCA_035542455.1 Thermoanaerobaculaceae bacterium | reverse complement strand
GAGGAGTTGAGAGGTGAACGTGCAGAGTCGGAAGCTCGCAGAGCCCGCCGCCCCAGTCTCCGTCTCCGACTCTTCACTCCTCACGTTGAGGTCTTCACTGCGCGCCGCGGCGGGCGGCGCGGGCGCCCGCGAGGTACCCGTCGAGCCGTGCTCTCTGGTCGGGGGTCAGGACCGAGAGCGTCTCGTCGCGCATCTTCCTCAGCTCGGCGCGGAGCGCCTGGCGGTCGGCCCTGGTCCTCAGGAGAGCGCTGCCGACCGCCGTCGGATCGGGGTTGGGCGCCTGGAGCGCGACGTTGAGTTCGGCCCGGCTCGACTCGCGCCTGCCCCGGAGCCCCTCGATCGTCGGCCGCTCGCCCCTCACGATCGTGCGGATCTTGTTGCGCTGGTCCGCCGAGAGACCCACCTTCCGGAGCGCTGCCCGGAACGCGCCGACCGCCCGCCGGCCTGCCATCGGGCCGGCCGGAACCGCGAAGGCGGCGCCCGCGACCAGCGCGGCACCGACGAGCGCCGCGGCGGCGGCCATCCGGTACGTGGTTCGTGTTCCCATCGTCGTCTCCCTCCGGCCGCACGCGCACGGCGGCGGCCACTCGGCGAGACGAGCCGCGCTCCGGGCCGGTTGACACGGCGCGCGGCGGCGGTGCCCCTCCAAGCGAAACGCCGGGGATCGCTCCGCGGCGCCGTACATCGCCCTCTCGTCGGGCGCTACAGCTTCGCGGCGACCGCCCTCGCCATCTCGAGCGTGGTCGCCGAGCCGCCCATGTCGTACGTCCGCACCTTGCCGTCTTTGATCACACCCGCGACGGCGCCCTCGAGGGTGGCGGCCATCGCCTTCTCGCCGAGCCAGTCCACCATCATCTTTGCCGCGAGGATCGTGGCGATCGGGTTGACCTTGTACTGTCCCGCGTACTTGGGCGCCGAGCCGTGCGTCGGCTCGAACACCGCGAGCTTCTCGCCGATGTTCCCCGAGCACCCGAACCCGAGGCCGCCCACCATCTGCGCGCACAAGTCGGAGATGATGTCGCCGAAGAGGTTGGTCGCGACGAGGACCCCGTACTTCTCCGGGTCCTTGAGGAGCCACATGCAGATCGCGTCCACGTTGGCGTCGTCCATCTTCACGGTGGGGAACCCTTTAGCGACCTCCTTCGCGGCCTCGAGGAACAGCCCCTCGGTGGCGCGAACCACGTTGGCCTTGTGGATCACCGTGACCTTGGGGTAGCCGTACTTCTTGGCGTACTCGAACGCCGCTCGGATGATGCGCTCGGAGCCCTTCCTCGTGTTGATCTTGCACGTGATCGCGTACTGGTCGCCCGGGATCGCGGCGAAGTGCGCGAACGGTTTGGAGACCTCCTTGAGCGCGTCGCGCAGCTTCTCGGGCACCGGCGCGAACTCGACCCCGGCGTACAGCCCTTCGGTGTTCTCGCGGAACACGACGAGGTCGATCGTCTCTTTGAAGTTGAGCGGGTTGCCGGCGTACGCCTTGCACGGGCGCAGGCAGGTGTAGAGGTCGAACATCTGCCGCATGCGCACGATCGGCGAGCGATAGACGAGCCCCTTCCCTTTGAGGTCGGGGACCAGCTCCGATTCGGCGGCCTTCACCGGCTTCGACGTGATCGCGCCGAACATCGCGGCGTCGACGCTCCTGAGAAGGTCGACGGTGCGTTCGGGGAGCGCGTCGCCCTCGCGACACCAGAACTCCCACCCGATGTCACCGTGGATGTACTCGGCGTCGAGTCCGAGGGCGTCCAGCACGATGCGCGCGGCCTCCATGACGTCGTTGCCGATCCCGTCCCCGGGCAGCCAGGCTATCTTGTACTTGGCCATCTCCTGTCTCCTTCTCCTTCATCGCGTCCATGCCACCGGACGTCGCCGGCGCGAGGCGCCGCTCACTCTCGGGGCAACTCGCGCGCCCCGGCTCCGTCGTACGTCGCCGCGCCCTGGTCGATGCGGCGCATCGGCTTCTCGCGCCGGCGCTCCTCGGCGACCTGCGCCATCCACCCCGCGGTCCGCGCCAGGATGAAGAATCCGTTCGCGAGGTCCGGGTGGAACCCGAGGTCGGCAAGCACCGCCGCGATTGCGCCGTCCACATTGAGCGGCAGCGCCTTGCCGCCCGCCGCCAGCTCCGCCACGATCGCCTCGGCGACGGCGACGTGGGCGCCAGCCGCGTTCGCACCCCTGGCGAGGGTGAGCAGCCGGTGCGAGCGCGGGTCGTCGGTGTGGACGCGGTGCCCGAACCCGGGAAGCCGTCTCCCTGCGGCCTTCTCCTCGGCCACGAGTGCCTTGGCGACGGCCGCCGCGCTTTCGCCGGCGGCGACCCGCGCCGCTCCGCGCGCGAGCAGGTGCATGCAGTCCTCGACCGCCCCGCCGTGGTGCCTGTTGACGGCGAGCGCACCCGACGCGATGCAGGCGTTGAGGGCGGCTCCCGTGGATGCTGCGTTGCGGACGGCCAGCGTGGACGGCGGCGTGACGCCGTGGTCGATCGACGCCACCAGCATCGCCTCCATCAGGTGACCCACGGCCGCGCCGGGGAGCTCTCCCTTGAGGATCAGGTACACCGCCTCGCCGAACGCGATGCGCCCCATCAGCTCGTCGAGGCGATACCCGCGCACGCGGATCTCGTTCGGCTTGATCGAGGTGACAGCCGTTGCCCACTGGTTGTCGGCCATGGTCATCCCTCCAGGACCTTCGAAACGGCGGCCGGGAGTTCGTCGAAGGCGTCCACGACCGTGGCTCCGGCGGAGCGCAACGCCGCGACCTTCCCCTCGTGCGTCCCCCGCCCGCCCTCGACGATCGCGCCGGCGTGCGAGAACCGCACCCCTTTCGTGGCGGCGCGGCCGCCGATGAACGCGACGACCGGCTTGGTCACCTCGCCGCTCGCCATCATCTCCGCGACGCGCTCCTCCTGCGACCCGCCGATCTCGCCGAAGATCGCGATGCACGAGGTCTCGGGATCGTCCTGGAACCGTCGCACGACGGCCGGGAGAGGGAGCCCGATGATCCCGTCGCCACCGACGTGCACGAGCGTCGTGAGTCCGACGCCGGCGCGGCACAGGTAGTATCCGGTCGAGGACGTCATCCCCCCGGAGCGCGACGCGACGCCGACGCCACCCGGCTTGAACCACGCGCGCGCCGACTCCGCGCGCCCCCCGATCATCCCGAGGACGCCCTTCCCGACCGAGAGAACGCCCAGCGTGTTCGGTCCGAGGAAGTCCACGCCCGAGCGCTCGGCGACGCGCGCGATCTCCATCACGTCCCACACCGGCACCCGGTCGCCCACGAGGACGGTGAGCGAGATGCCCGCCGCGATCGACTCGAGCGCCGCGTCCTTGACGAGCGGGGCGGGGACGAAGATCACCGACGCGTCGATCCCCCCCGTCGCCTCGATCGCCTCGAGCACGGTGTCGTACACCGGAGTGCCGTCCACTGTCTCGCCGCCGCGCCCCGGCGTGCAGCCAGCGACGACCCTCGTTCCGTAGTCGCGCATCAGCTTCGCACGCGCGCGCCCCTCGCGACCGGTGATCCCCTGCACCAAGACGCGCGTGCTCTCGTTCACGAGGATCGCCATTCCCTACTCCATCCCCCGGCTCGCGCGGTACTCCGCAAGGCCGGGGATCGGCAGCTCGACGTGGCCGCCGCCGGCTCCGTGCGCACGGCAGTCGACCTCGCACGCCAGACACTCGGTGCATCGACCGCGGGCGGCCTCCTCGACCGTCACCTTGAGGACCGGGACCCCGCCCTCGGCGAGCTTCAGGATCTGCGGCACGCACGCCGCCACGCACGCCTTGCTCTCGCAGCTTCGGCAGACGGCGTGGTCATAGGTGATCGCTCCGGTCGGCGTCTTGAACGTGTACGGTCGACCGGCGGGCTTCAGGCGGCGCTCCGGCGCTCGGTGCGGCGGTGGCGCGAACGACCCGACGAGCGCCTCGAGGCGCTCGGCGCACGCGTCGACCGGCGTGTCCTTCCCGTAGCACTCGACGGGAACGCCAAGCTCCTTCGTGAAGCCGGTGAGGATCTCGATCGCCTTCTCCTCTCCGTTGCCGCCGAGGCGGACCACCGCCGGCACCTCGAGCGGCTCCTCGAGGAACGCCTTGACGAGGCCGCGCGCGGAGTGGAACTGCTCCTGGGACGCGACGCCGGAGCCGGTCCCGAAGTAGCCGTTCACCCCCGGCTGGGAGAGCAGGATGCGGGCGGCCCGGTACACCTTCGAGGCGGGGGGGTTGCCCGACGTGTCGCAGAAGTTGGCGACCGAAAACGAGCGGCGCTGGAGCGCGTCCATCCCCATCATCGAGCCGCCGCCGCCCGCACCGTGGAACGCGACCACGCGGTCCCCGCGCTCGAACCCGTCCTTCATCTGCAGGAAGTAGAACGTGCCGCGGTAGTCGTCCTTTTCGACGTCCCACGCGATGCGCTCGAGCGGAGTCGGCGGGTGGCCGAGCTCGCGCGCCACCTCGATCCCGAGGTCGAGGTGCCGGAACACCGCTGCGTCGTCGACGGTAATCCGGCAGTCGAGCGCTATCACCCGGCCGTCGGCCGCGACGACCAGGGGGTTGATCTCGGCCGAGCGCGCCTCGAGCGAGCGCGCGACCGACACGAGGCGCACCGACGACTCGGCGAGCTTGCGCTGCTCCTCGCCGTGCACTCCGACGCGGCGCCACGCCTCGCGAGCGGCGTGGAGCGGCAGCCCTTCCACCACGTCGAGGGGGAGCTCGAACACGGCCTCGGGGTGCTCGAGCGCCGTCTCCTCGATCCCGGAGCCGCCCAGCGCCGAAACGAGGATCACCGGGCAGCGTCTCCGGTCGTCCAGGATCACGCCGACATACCGCTCGCTCGCGATCGCCACGCGCTCCTCGACGAGGACCTCGCTGACAGGGAACCCGCCGGCGTGCGTCGCGAGGATCGCCGCGGCCGCGTCCGCGGCCGCTTCGGCAGAGTCCGCGAACCGTATGAGGCCCTGCGCCGCGCGGCTCGTCGTCCACGCCTGTGCCTTGACCACGACGGCGCCGCCGATCTCGGCGGCGACGGCCGCTGCCTCCGCCGCGGAGCGCGCGAGCGCACCGCGCGGGACGGCGACGCCGGCGCTGAGAAGAACCTGCTTTCCCTTGTGCTCTGCGAGGCGTGCCACGAGAGATCTCCGCCCGGACCCGGGCGTTGGGCACGCTACGCGATGGCCCCCGGGGTGTCAAGGGGACCGGGTGGGCGAGGTGCTGTTCACGGCACTCCCCCAGAGGTCCGCGATATGATGAGTGACCGCGGGAGGGTGTATGGTCCACGTCGCGTCGGTCCCGGGCTCGTGCTACTTCTACTATCCACGCTTGGTGTGCGTCGTCGGCGTGCGAGACGAGGCGAAGGGCACGACGAACTTCGCGCCGGTCGCGTGGACGACGCCTCTCTCCTCGGACCCTCCGTTGTTCGGCGTGTGCCTCTCCCCCAAGACCTACAGCCACCAGCTCGTCCTGAAGACCGGCGAGTTCACGGTGAACTTCCTGACCGAGGAGCAGGCGGCGCTCGCGGACGACCTCGGCCGCCTCTCGGGACGGGAGACCGACAAGGTGCGACAGCTGTCGCTCGACCTCGAGCCCGGCGAGACGCTCTCGACCCCGATCCTGGCGGTTGCCTACGTCGCCGCGGAGTGCGCGCTCCTCGAGAGGCACCACGTCGGCGATCAGACGTTGCTCGTCGGCGAGGTGCATCACATCCACACGAACCCCGACGCGTTCGACGCGACCGGTGTACTGCGGATCGAGCGGGTGAACCCGCTCCTCTACCTCGGAAGCAACCGGTACGCCACGACACGCGGAGACCGCGTGTTCCCGGCAGGGGGCGCAGCTGGTACCGTCGACTGACGGCACGACGCCGGGCCGCGCCCGGCGTCGAACTTGTGCGCCCACCTCGTCGGCTGAACCTACGGTGCCGACCCGCCCGGAGGCGTCGCGCCGAGCGCGGTGGTGCCGAGCATCCCCCCGAGCCCCATCGTCTCCACCGCCGAGGAGGGGACGATGACCATGCTCCCCTTCTCCTTGATCGCCTCGTATAGCATGTTCATCGCTCGCAGGTGCATCGCGGTGGGGTTCGCGCGGTACAACTCGGACGCCTTGGAGAACAGCGCGGCGATCTCGGTCTCCGCCGTCCCGAGGATGATCCGCGCCTGGCGCTCGCGTTCCGCCTGCGCGCGTCGCGACATCGCGTCCTCGAGCCCGGCCGGGATCCTGACGTCGCGGATCTCCACCGACTGCACCGTGATCCCCCACGGGTTGGTCTTCTCGTCGAGGATCTTGGCGAGCTCCTGGCCGAGCTTCTCCCGCTCCGTGATCATCTCCGCGAGGTCGTGGCGGCCGATCGCCTCCCGCAGCGCGGTCTGCGACGAGAGGAAGATCGCGCTGAAGTACGACTGCACCTCGAGCACCGCCTTCTGCGCGTCCCACACCAGCCAGAAGACGATGGCGTCGACGTTCACGGGGACCGTGTCGCGCGTGAGCGCCGACTCGGCCGTCACGTCGGTCGCGCGCACGCGCTGGTCGACCAGATGGGAGATGACGTCCACGACCGGGACGATCCAGAACACGCCCGGCCCGCGCAGCCCGCGGAACTTCCCGAACCGCAGCACAACGGCCTTCTCCCACTGCTCGACGACCTTGATCGCGAACAGCAGGAACGCACCGGCGAGGGCGGCCGCCAGGAGCGTCCAGGGGACGAGGTCGCTCCGTCGCATCCCCTCGTCGAGCACGATCGCGGCGACGATCCCGATCACCCACACGATCGCCGCGATGGTCGCCGATAGCCCGTTGACGTAGCGCCGGGCGTCGGCCGCCCGCGCGGGCGCCGCACCTGCGCCGGCTTCCAGCGGCGGTTTCTCCGACTCCTGCTGCTTCCCCTTCCCGGTCTTCGTAATCGTGATGACTGGTAGCATCGTCCCCCTCCTAGGATTTCGGCCGCAGGTACGGCCGCGCCTTCGCCAAGAACCAGAGGTAGAGCGCCACGAGTGTGCCCGAGACGACCGCGAAACCGGGTGCCGGCACGATCCGGGCGGTCTCCGCGAAGATCCCGGCCGCCAGGATTGCGCAGGCGGCGACCTTGAGAACCGCGGTCATTGTGGGTCCTCCTTCAGCCGCGCCGCGAACTCCGCCAGGACCTCGCCCGGCGCCAACCCCGCGCTGGCCGTACGAGCGAGAAATTCGTCCACGAGTTGCACCACCAGCCGTCGTCGCTCGACCGAATCGCGCTCGACCTGCACCGGGGCCACGTAGGTGCCCGATCCTTGCTGGGTGTCGAGCACTCCGCGGATCTCGAGTTCCTTGTAGGCCTTCGCCACGGTGTTCAGGTTGACCTGAAGCTCGACCGCGAGCGCCCGAACCGTGGGCAACTGGTCGCCCCGCCGCAGCGCGCCCGTCGCCACCGCCGCGAGGATCTGGTCGATGATCTGGCGGTAGAACGGAACCCCGGATGCCGGGTCGAGTCGGAACGTGGTGGCCATCCGATTCACCTTTTGTAATAGTTCACCATGACATTCATACGATACGTCCTGCCCAAAGGTTTGTCAAGACGCCCGCCACCCGTAGGAGGTATCCCTCAGCGGGGACTCGAGATCGGCGCGGGCAGCCCGAGACCCGAATGGGCGAACGCACGGGCAGCGGCGGCGCGGCACGCCCGTCACACGACCTGACCGGCCGGTGTCCTCCAGCGCTCCCGATCGGCCGGCAGTACCGCGGTCCCCGACCGGGTGCGGCCCCAGGCCCTCGAGGACCTGCGCTCTGCCCGTTGGGGGCACGATCGGCGCGGGGTATCATGACCGCCGCACGGCGTGCGGTCGATCTAACCCTGGGGTGCCGAGACCGGGCGGCCGGCGAGGCGGCGGAATGAGCGATGTGGTCGTGATCGGCGTGGCCGGTGGTACCGGATCCGGCAAGACGACGGTGGCGGAAGCGATCGTCGCGCGCATCGGGTCCGATCGGATCGCCTACATCCAACACGACAGCTACTATCGCGACCTCACCGGTTGCGACCGCGACATCGTCCTCCACCACAACTTCGACCACCCCAACGCGCTCGAGAGCGACCTCCTGGCCCAGCACGTGCGGCGTCTCAAGTCCAACCTCGCCGTCGAGGTGCCAATCTACGACTTCACGCGCCACGTCCGGACCGGCAGGACCCGGCGGGTCGAGCCGCACGGCGCCGTGCTCGTGGAGGGGATCCTGATCTTCACCGAGCCGGCGTTGCGCGAGCTGTTCGACATCAAGATCTTCGTGGACACCGACGCGGACCTCCGGTTCATCCGCCGGCTCCGCCGCGACCTCATCGAGCGCGGGCGGACCGTCGAGAACGTGATCGCCCAGTACCTCGAGACGGTGCGCCCCATGCACCTCGAATTCGTCGAGCCCTCGAAGCGGTGGGCCGACCTCATCATCCCGGAGGGTGGCTTCAACCCCGTAGCCCTCGATGTGGTGTGCTCCCGCGTCGAGGCCCTGCTCCAAGCCGCGACGGCATGACCGGCCGCCGGATCATCACCGTCGCGTCGGGCAAGGGTGGCGTCGGCAAGAGCACGTTTGCCATCAACTTCGCCCTCACGCTGTCGCGGGTCGCTCCGACCGTCCTGGTCGACCTCGACACCGGAACGTCGTCGGTCCGCAACACGGTCGACGCGCCGGTGGCGAGGGATCTCTACCACTTCTTCCGCAAGGGCGAGCCTCTCGACGGGTGCCTCACACGCCTGCCGGACTCGCTCGACCCGGGTGGGAACTTCAAGAACTTCGCGTTCGTCGCCGCGCCCCAGCACGCCATCGACGAGTTCACGAACCTCTCCGGCGCTCACCGCGTGCGCCTCATGAGGGCGATCAACCAGCTACCGGCGACGTACACGATCCTCGATCTCCGCGCCGGCCTGGACGCCAACGTGCTCGACTTCCTGCCCCACTCCAACTCGGGGATCCTGGTGTTCACGCCCCACCACCCGGCAGCGACGATGGCCGCCGCCGACATCGTCAAGGCCCTCATCTTCCGCAAGCTCCGACTCGTCTTCTCGGCGGACGGCCCGCTCGCCAACGCGGGGGGCGCCTCGCCGCAACTCGCCACGATCAACGCCCTCCTCGACCAGGTCGAGGACTCGTACGACGGCCGGATCCAGAACCTCGACGCGTTCGTGGCCGACCTGTTCAACGCGTTCGGCGACGCTCCCGTCGTGCGGGCTCTGGCCGAGAACATCGCCAGCTTCGGCGTCTTCTTCGTCCTGAACCTGTTCGACGGCGTTCAGGAATCGTTCGACGCGGCCGTCGGGCCGTTCGTCCGCATGCTCCAGACGCAGATCTCGGCACAGGTCGCGGTCCACAACCTCGGCTGGATCGTCAACTCGCGGGAGGTCCACGACGCAAACTGCCACAGGCGGCCGATCGTGCTCGCTCCGGCGTCTCGCGACCACGGACGCCACGGGGCGACGGTAGAGGATCTGCTCGCGCTCGCCGGGTTGGGGAGCATCCGCCCGTCCCAACCGACACCACGCTCGGTTCCGGACTACCTGCTGTCGATCGACGCGAACCGGGCGCTTGTGGACCAACTCGAGGTACTCAACGCCATGCACCGGGATCCTGCCTCGCTCCAGGTGCGCGACAACTTCGCCTACATCGCCCGCCGTGCGCTCCACGCCCTCGGGAGCCTGCCGCCCGACCGTTTCGGACAGCGGCAACTGCTTACGCCGTTTGAGCTTGTGCAGACGTTGGTGCGGTCGGAGTCGCCGTTTACTCCCGATTCCGGCGGCGACGTTGACGCAACTCCTCTTCCTTGAACATGTAGCGGATGGAGTGCTTGTAGATCATCAGGTTGGGGCCGTCGGTACGGTTGAGCTTGATGCAGTCGCGGTCGTACCACTCGACCCATCCGTGCAGCTCGGTCCCGTCGTCCAGCATCACGACCATCGCCGTCTTGTTCTGCATCTGCTTGATGAAGTAGTAGTTCTCGGCGTTGGTCTGATCCGGGGGCGCCTGCTTGCGGTGGGTCATCCCGCGCAGCGGCGTACGATCCGCAACCTCCGAAATGGAGGGTCGGATGAGACGACGACTCGTGAGGGGCTCGTCCCCTTGGCGTTCGGATTCCTTCATCGGTGCCCCGTCGTAATGACTGAGGTGCAGTATACCACCCCGTGGCTCACTGAGGAGGATACGGACGAACCGTCCGAACGGTTTAGTGCGCCGCCTCGACGCTCTTCGGGGTCGCGGGCTCGCCCGCCTCGTGCGCCAGACAGCACATGAGCCGGCCGCACATCCCCGAGATCCGGCTGGGGTTGAGCGACAGGCGTTGGGCCTTGGCCATTCGGATCGTCACCGAGTTGAACCGCGCCATGAACGTCGCGCAGCACAGCGTGCGCCCGCACGGCCCCCACCCGCCGCTGGCCTTGGCCTGGTCGCGCACGCCGATCTGACGGAGCTCCACACGGCGGCGAGTCCGCCGCCCCAGATCCCGCAGCAGCTCGCGGAAGTCGACCCTCTCTTCGGCCGCGAAGGAGATGACCACGCTGTCGCGGTCCAGGGGGACGACCGCCGTGACCGGGCGCAGGGCCAGGTTGAGCTCGCGGGCGCGCTCCCGGCAGAACCTGAGCGCGTCCCGCGCGACCGACGCGAGCTCCTCGCTCCGGGTGACCTCCGCCGGTGTCGCGCGGCGGACCACGCTGCCCGCTACGCGGCCGTTGCATGGCTTGAGCACCGGGGTCTCGCGGCCGAGGAGGCGGCCGACCCGCTCCCCGTCGGACGATGCGACCACGTAGTGGGCCCCCGGTTCCAGCTCGACGCCCTCCTTGAGCGCGCAGACCTGACCGGGGAGATCCGGCGAGAACGTGATCCGGGCGAACCCGTGCTGCGGCTGAATACCGCCGGAGCATGCCGAGCAGCTCATCGCCGGTCCCCCGTCCGTCCCAGTTCGGCGTCCGCGGCTGCCACGGCCTCCGCCTGCTCGGCCCGGGCGCTCCGCAGCCTCGCGCCCAGCTCGGGGTCTCCGAGCGCGAGGATCTGGGCGGCCAGAACGGCCGCGTTGCGGGCGCCGGCCTTGCCGACCGCCACCGTGGCGACCGGCACCCCGCCCGGCATCTGCACCGTCGAGAGCAGGGCGTCCAGCCCATCGAGCACCCCGCCCGCGAGGGGGACGCCGATCACCGGACGCACCGTCGTCGCGGCCACCACGCCCGCCAGGTGGGCGGCCATCCCGGCGCCGCAGATGAAGACGCCCACGCCGTCGGCCTCCGCCTTTCGGACGAGCTCGACGGTCCTGGCGAGCGACCGGTGCGCCGAGGCGACGTGCGCCGTCCACGGCACGTGCAGGCGGTCGAGCTCCGAGGCCGTCTCCTGGAGCGTTCCCCAGTCGTTCTTCGACCCCATGAGGATCAGGGCGGTTGCCGTCATCCGAGCCCCCCACCGATATCGCGGCGATACTGCATCCCGCCGAAACGGACCTTGGCGACCGCATCGTAGGCCGCGGCGGTCGCGTCGGCGAGGGTCGCTCCACGTCCGACGATGGAGAGCACGCGGCCCCCTGCCGTCACGAGCCCGCCATCCTGGATCGCGGTCCCGGCGTGGAAGATGAGCACGCCGGGTTGCGCCAGCGCTTCGCCGAGGCCCGTGATCGGCTCCCCGCGGAGCGGCGTCCCCGGGTAGCCGCCCGCAGCGAGGACGACGCACACCGCAGCTTCGCGTCTCCACGCCGCACGCTGGGAGCCGAGCTCCCCGGTCGCCGTCGCCCGCAGCAGCGGCAACAGGTCGCCGTCGAGGCGGGGGAGCACCGCCTGCGTCTCCGGGTCGCCCAGCCTGCAGTTGTACTCGAGCAGCTTCGGGCCGTCGCGCGTGACCATCACGCCGGCGTAGAGAACACCCTGGTACGCTCGCCCCTCGGCTGCGAGGCCCGCGACGGTGGGGTGGACGATCGTGCGGAGGATCGTCGCGGCGAGCCCGGAGCCGAGCGGAACCGGCGACACCGCACCCATCCCGCCCGTGTTCGGTCCCTCATCGCCGTCGGCGAGGCGCTTGTAGTCGCGGGCCGACGCGAGAGGGAGGATCCCGACGCCGTCGGTGAGGACCATGAACGAGAGTTCCTCACCCTCGAGACACTCCTCGACAAGGACTTTCTCGCCGGCCGCCCCAAAGGCATGGGCCTCGAGGTAGCGGACGATCGCCGCGTCCGCCTCGTCCTTTGTCCGGCACACCTGCACGCCCTTGCCCGCCGCCAGCCCGTCGGCCTTGAAGACGACCGGCACACCGAGCTTCTTGACGGCCGCCGCACCCTCGTCACGGCTCCGCGCCACGAAAGCCCGCGCGGTCGGGATGTCGTGACGGAGGCAGAGCTCTTTCGTGAACACCTTGCTGCCCTCGAGCTCCGCCGCGGCTCTCGTCGGCCCGACCAGCAGCAGCCCGCGCCGAGTGAACTCGTCGGCGATCCCGAGCACGAGGGGGAGCTCGGGCCCGACCACGGTCACGTCGATCCGGAGCGACGCCGCGAACTCCGCGAGCTCGACGGTGGCGTCCGCCGCGATCGGAACGCAGTTCGCGATTGCGCTCACACCGGGGTTGCCGGGCGCGACGTAGAGCTCGTCGAGACCTTCGGCGCGGGAGAGCTTCCAGGCGAGAGCGTGCTCACGCGCGCCGCTCCCGACGACCAGGATCCTCAACGGGGGCTCCCTGCCGCGACGGCAGCCTGGAGCAGCGAGAGGCAGGCGGTCTCGACGACGTCCCGCGCCGAGCACCCGCGCGACAGGTCGTTCGCGGGTCGCGCCAGGCCCTGGAGGAGCGGGCCGACGGCGCGCGCTCCACCGAGCCGCTCGGTGAGCTTGTAGCCGATGTTCCCCGCGTTGAGGTCCGGGAAGACGAGAACGTTCGCCCGCCCGGCCACCTTCGAGCCGGGGGCTTTGCGGCTGCCGACCGACGCCAGGATGGCGGCGTCGAGCTGCAGCTCGTAGTCGAACTCGAAGTCCACACCCCGCGCCGCCAGCGCCGCTCCGGCGGCACGCACCTTCTCGACGAGGGGGTGGTCCGCCGACCCCTTGGTCGAGAACGAGAGCAGCGCCACCCTCGGCTCGCCGCCGACGATCGCCCGGAACGTCGTCGCCGCGCCGATCGCGATGTCCGCGAGCTGCTCGGCGTCCGGGTCGGGCAGCACCGCGCAGTCGGCGAACACCATCAGCCCGTTGTCGCCCCACCTGGGGTCCGGATGAACCATGACGAACGCGGACGACACCGTCTTGATGCCCGGTGCCGCGCCGATCGAGTGGAGCGCCGCGCGCACGGTGTCCGCCGTGGTGCGCACGGCTCCACCTACGGACGCGTCGCACTCTCCCGCGGCGACCAGCAGGGAGCCAAAGTACAGCGGATCCGCCAAGGCGGCCTCGGTCTGTACCTCCGACCACCCCTTCGGTGCCCGCCGCGCATGGAGCAGGGCGAACAGCCGCGACCTGCGGGGGTCGCGGGCAGGATCCGTGACGGTCACCCCGAGTGCCTCGAGGCGGTCGTGCGCGGCGCTGCGTGCGGCCGTTGGACACAAAACTGTGACGCGGGAGATGTTGTCGTGACGGAGCGCCTCGGCCGCCTCGATGATCCGCGGATCGTCGCCTTCCACCAGCACGACATGGCCGCCAAACGCCCGTGCACGGCCCGGAAGATCCTCCAGGAAACCCATGCGAACCTCCGAATGTATTGTAACCACCTTTCACGACCGTTTCAGCGACGACGCAGCTCCGCTCGTCTTCTGTTCATCCAATAGACTCCAGGAAATAGATTTGCAGGCCAACTCGGGGCTCCGGCCGGACGTGGGAACCCGCCTGACGCCCCGATGGCCAGGCCTTGACAAGCGTCACAAAACCGTCGCAATATAGTAAGGGGGATTCACAGAGGTTGATTCCGTATCGGGCGCGCTCTGGAGGGTCCATGAAGGGGAAACTTTGCTGGCTGGCCTGTGGGTGCGTCGCCGTGGCGGCGTCCGGGTTCGGCCAGGAGTTCGGGAGCTTCGGGCTCGGCTACGCCTGGCAGAACACCAACGGAAACAAGGATGCGTTCGCCAGCCAGTACGACCTCTCGCAGGGCGCCTTCGTTGAGACCCTCAGCCTCGACCTGCACCGGTACCTCACCGGATACGAGCGGTTCGATTTCAAGGCGGATGGGTTTGGAGGGGATCCGCACCAGCACGCCGCGTTCAACGTCGTCGGCCGGAACCGCGCGTGGACGCTCAAGCTCGATTACACCCGCCGAGAAGCGGTGTTCCCGTCGCCCGCGCTCGACCTCACGGGGCAGAGCGGTCTGCCGACACCCAGTGGCAGCCTCGCAAACGGGGGGACGTTCACGATCACGCGCTGGACGGGGTCGCTCACGTGGGACGCGTGGAACGCCGCCCGGCTGCGCCTCGACCTCCGCGACGTCCAGCGCAGCGGCGACCGTCTCTTCGCCTACTACGGCCTCGGCACCCCGTACCTGACCAAGACGTCGCTGGATGAGCGAACCCAGGAGCTCGGCCTCTCGCTCGAGACGCGCACGCTGCCCGTGAAGTTGGTGTTCGAGCAGGACATCGCGAAGTACACGCGCGAGCCCCGAGGCGGCGTCGGCAACAACGGCCAGCCCCTCACGGGTACGGACCCCGACCTGCTCGCGACGTACGCGACGCCCGACAAGGACTCGAGCACCGTGCCGACCACGCGGCTCGCGGCGGTGTACAGCGACGGGAGGTTCGAACTCGTCGGGCAGGGGCTGTACCGCCGTGACCGCCTAGACATCAACCGCAACGACACCGCGGCGTACGCGGTCGGCGGCCAGGCCGGTCAGATCAGCTACCTCGATGCCGTTATGGGTTCCGCCGACACCGACACCAAGCTCGGCGACCTCCGCCTCGGGTTCGCCGTGGCGGACGGCCTCACGCTGCGCGTGAAGGGACACTACGCGGACGTCTCGACCGACACCTCGCTGATCGGGCAGCGCGTCCTCCAGCTCGCGGGTCCCGGCGGCACGCTCGACTTCCCGCTCGCGATCGACGACGCCGGCTACCTGAACAGCACCGACAAGGACGTCGCCGGAGAGGCCGAGGTCAAGACCGGCCCGTTCGGCCTCGTGGTCGGGTACCACGACGGGTCGCGCGAGGTGGCATTCCAGCACGGCGACGGCTACACGCCGGCGGCCGTGACGCGCGACGCCAAGGGGTGGAACGCCACCGCCTCGCTCGCGCTCGGCCGGACGTTCACGGCGCAGGTCGGGTGGGACGACTCCAGCTTCGAGAAGTACGTGTTCCGCACCGACCCGGAGACGGTCAAGCGACTGTGGGGCAGGATCTCGGCCCGTCCGGTCGCCGGCGTGGAGCTCGCCGCCCACGGGAGCCACGAGACGCTCGACAACCCGGCCACCGTTGCCGACGTGTCGCGGCCGACCGACACCGTGGGCGTGTCCGCGACCGTCTCGGGTGCGGGCGGCGCGTTCGTGAGCCTGAGCGTCGACTCGCTCAAGCTCACCGCCGACGCCGCCATCATCTACTACGCGCCCAACCTGACCAGCGGCACGTCGCACTACGACACCGATCTCCTGACCACGTCGTTGCGCGGCGGGGTGCCGCTCGGGACGGCGGTCCACCTCTCCGGCGGCGCGCTGTACGTCAAGGACCGCGGGGACTCGCTGCCGTTCACCTCGAAGGCGTTCGACCTGGAGGTCGAGGTCCCGGGACCGTTCAAGACCAACCTGGCGCTGTTCGGCAACTACTGGAAGTACGACATCGCCAGCACCCAGAACTACGACACCACCCGCTACGGCATCTCCGTGCGGCGGAGGTTCTGAGCCATGCGCAAGAGCTTGCTCGCAGTGATCGCCCTCCTGGCCGCAGCCCCGCTCCTCGCGGGTCTTCCCAAGGGTTGGGTGGGTCGAGACACCTGCGCGACGTGTCATGAGGACGTGGCGAAGGCGTTCGTCGACGGGCCGCACGGACGCGCCATGGCCGGTCACACCCCCAAGAACGCACCCAAGGTCGAGGGGAGCATCCTCGATCGCTCGTGCGAGTCGTGCCACGGACCCGGCGAGGCTCACGCCAACGACCCGAGCACGAAGAACATCAGGACGCTCAAGGGCGCGAGCGCGGCAGACGCCTCGAGCGGTTGCGCGACGTGCCACGCGGCGCAGAAGGGCGGGCTCGCCCTCCGGACGCACGGCCACGAGAGGGCCGGCATCGCCTGCCTCGACTGCCACGTGTCGGGCCACGCCGCACCCGTCGCCGAGCCGATGCTGGCGCGGGCGCGCGGCACCCTGTGCGCCGGCTGCCACGCGTCCGAGGCCGCACAGTTCGCGTTGCCGTACGCGCACCGCGAGGGGAAGACTCCGTTCGAGTGCATGTCGTGCCACTCCGTCCACGGAGGCACGACCGTGCGAGGGCGGATCGAGGAGGACGGCCAGCAGCGCTGCGTCACCTGCCACACCGAGAAGGCAGGCCCGCAGGTCTACCCGCACCCCCCGATGGCGGTCAACGGGTGCGTCGCGTGCCACTCGCCGCACGGCTCGCCGAACCCGTTCCTGCTCGACCGGGCCTCGACGACGCAACTGTGCCTCGAGTGCCACACGAACACCCCGACGTTCCACGATCTCTCGCAACCTGCGTACCGCGCCTGCGTGAGCTGTCACGCCGCGGTCCACGGTTCTCAACGTGACCCGAAGCTCTTTCAGGAGTAGCAGTGGGGGAAACCCGGAAAGGAGATTTGGTTATGCGTAAGGTCTCAGTCGTCCTCGCCGCCATGCTGTTGGCGAGCACAGCCTTGGCGGGGACAAACCTCGTGCGCTCGCACGTGTCCGCGACCGTCGGGGCGGGCAGGGGCATCGACATCGCCGGCCTCTCGGCGAGGCTCACGGCGCTCTACGGGGCTGACGCCGCCGCCTCGTACGTGGGGAGTGCGGTCTGTCTCGCCTGCCACAACGGCACAATCGCGCCGGACGCGTCGGGGTGGCACGCCACGAAGCACGCCCAGATGCTGCGGCGGCCACTGGGTCAGTACACGCTCAAGGACGGTCTGGGCGTGATCGCCAACCAGGCCGGGAAGGCGACCGACGACTTCATCACAGGTCTCGACCTGTCCGCGATCGGCGCATTTTCGGCGTGGGGCGCCAACGCGCCCAAGCTGTCGTACGACTCGACCTCCGACACGTACTGGTGGACGATCGGCGCGCTCAAGTGCCAGATGGTCGCGACGATCGCCGGCAGCGCCGGCCAGGACCAGCGTTACCTGTTGCGCGTCCCGGTGACGGATACGCTGAACAAGCTCTCGGTCGCTCTCTACTATGCCCCGGCGACGTACTCGCGCACCCAGGGGTGGCAACCGGCGACCGGCTGGTACGACGCCAACGGCAACCCGAAGTTCAACGCGAGCACGACCTCGTCTCAGCTCGTCGCCGCCGGTGGACCCACCAGCCACACGAGGAACTGCGTGGGATGCCATGTCACCGGCATTCGCTCGCTCTCGATCAACACGGCCGGTGAGGCGGTGTTCCAGGGGTACATCGCGACCGTCTACACCCCGAACGACCCGATGTACGTGGACTACAATGGCGACGGCAACCTCGAGCTGACCAGCATCGGCTGCGAGGCCTGCCACGGCCCGGGCGCCTCGCACGTACTGGCCAGCGGGGACCCGACCAAGATCGTGAACCCGGCGAAGCTGACCGGTGCGCAGGCGGCGGAGATCTGCGGCCGCTGCCATACCAACGTCAAGTCAGCACCGAACAAGACGTGGGGCTGGCCGTACCACGACGACACCAATACCGGTTGGATCCCACAGCCGGTCGGCACGACGTGGGAGCCGGTTGCGAACGCGGGCGCCTTCAGCTACAGCACGTACGGCGACGGCATCTTGCCGAGCGGTCACATCTACCAGTACACCCAGTTCCTCTTGTCGGGCCACGGGAAGACGCACTACGGTCAGGGTGGTTCGGCCGTGGCGTGCAACGAGTGTCACGACATGCACGATGCGACGCAAGAGTTCCAGATCGTCACGTCGCGACCGGGGGAGCGCGCCGACAGTGGGATCACGATCCCGACCTCCGCGGACAACGACAGCTTGTGTCTCTCGTGCCACTACGGTCACACGTTCCCGACGATCACGGCGGCGATGTTGGCCGACTTCGAGAACAACCGTGACGCGATCGCGAAGGCCGTCTCGGGCCACACCAACCACCCGTTCGCGCCTGAGCGCACAATGGGGCTGTCCCGCTGCGCGACATGCCACATGTCGTCGACCGCCGGCCACACCTGGTTCCCGACGAGGCCCGAGGACACGCTCACGTACGCGACCAGCGGCGTGAAGGACTCCAAGGGCAACTACGTCGGGTACCCGAACGCGTGCGCCGACTCGTGCCACAACACGCTGGTCAACATCTTCGGCCTCGGCCTCAACCCGGCCCCTTCGTCGTGGACCTCGACCTACAGCACCACCCTGGCGACCGACCTCAAGGCCTACTACGGCCCGGGCGGTACCTGGTGGAACACGACGCCGGCGCCGTAACGATGCGCTGATTGCAGCAACGTCGCACTTCTATCTCGCGGGGGGCGCACGCCCCCCGCTTCTGTTTCTTCCCGCCTTCTTCCCGACCGCAGCACGGCACTTCGGCCCTCCTCCGGCTCCTCGACCCGGCGAGGGGGTGTCCGCGGTCCCTCCCATACCGCGGGCGGTAGCCGGCGCCACGGGAGGGACTTGACAACATAGATCATTAATACGATGATGTTAGTGATGAATGAGACCGACGCGTACCGCCTGCACGCGCTCCTCGAGCTGGCGGCGAGCTTCCCCGAGCCTCTCACGGCCGCCGAGATCGCGCGCCGGCGAGCGGTCCCGGCGAGGTTTCTCGCACGCCTGCTCGGCGAGCTCGCGCACGAGGGTCTCGTGGCCACGACGCGGGGGCCGCGCGGAGGCGTGCGCCTGGCGGTGAGCCCCGAGGGCGTGAGGGTCGCGTCGCTCGTCCGGCCCGAGCCTGTGCCCGAGACCGGCGGCGTCGCCGTCACCTGGCTGGCGCGCCGCCTGGCGGGGGCGCGCGCCGAGGCCCTCGAGCCGGTCACGCTCGCCGACCTCGTGCGGCTCGAGCGGGAGGCGTACGCGACCGCGAGCTTCGACATCTGAGAACACAAGGGGGGGACATGCGCATCGCAGACGACATCACCAAGCTGATCGGCAACACGCCGCTGGTGCGGCTCAACCGGGTCACCGCCGCCTGCGCGGCGACGGTGGCCGCGAAACTCGAGTTCTTCAACCCCGCGCACTCGGTCAAGGACCGCATCGGAGTCGCGATGGTCGAGGCGATGGAGCGCGACGGGAAGCTGAAGCCGGGCCGCTCCGTGATCGTGGAGCCGACCTCGGGCAACACCGGGATCGCGCTCGCGATGGTCGCGGCGGCGAAGGGGTACCGGTGCGTGATCGCAATGCCCGAGAGCGTCTCGGTCGAGCGCCGCAAGGTCCTCAAGCTGCTCGGGGCGGAGCTCATCCTCACCCCCGCCTCGGAGGGGATGAAGGGCGCGATCCGGCGCGCCCTCGCACTCCTCGACGAGATCCCGGGCGCGGTCATGCCCCAGCAGTTCGAGAACCCCGCCAACCCCGAGATCCACGCGACCACGACCGCCCAGGAGCTGTGGCGCGACACCGAGGGGAAGATGGACATCTTCGTGGCCGGCGTCGGCACCGGCGGCACCGTCACGGGAGTCGGACGGGTGTGGAAGGAGCAGCGCAAGTCGGGGCTCCGCATCGTGGCCGTCGAGCCTGCCGCCTCGGCGGTAATCTCCGGCGGTCAGCCCGGATCGCACAAGATCCAGGGGCTGGGCGCCGGGTTCATCCCGGCGAACCTCGACACCAAGTTCATCGACGAGGTGGTCACGGTCTCCAACGACGAGGCGTTCACGATGGCCCGCCGCCTCGCCAAGGAGGAGGGGATCCTCGGAGGGATCTCCTCCGGCGCGGCGGCTCAGGCGGCGGTCAAGGTGGCGAGCCGGCCAGAGAACGCCGGCAAGCTGGTCGTGTTCGTCGTGCCCTCGACCTCCGAGCGGTACATCTCCACCGACCTGTTCGCCGGCCTCGACTGACGCGGCACGGGAAGAGGGAAAAGGGGAGACGGGAGAGGAACGACTCCCGCTCCGGTCGCTGTCTTCCCTCTCTCCTCTTCCCTCTGCCGTCTTCGCTTCCAGCTCAGGGGAGGTCGAGATCCGGGCGTGCCGCCGCGAGGTGGTCGAGCGGCTCGAAGTTTACGATCGCCGCAGGGGGCACGCCTCCGCGGGCCGCCAGCGCGACGGCGGTCTCCTCGAACGCGAGGTGACGGGGATGGTGAGCGTCCGACGCGAGGAGGAAGCGGCACCCCTGCCCGAGCGCCACGCCGAGGAGCGCGGGATCGAGGTCCTGCCGCCGCGGGAAGCCGTTGATCTCCAGAAGCACGCCCGCGGCTGCAGCCGCGCCGAACACGACCTCCCAGTTGGCGCGGATCCCCGGCCGCCGCGCGAACAGCCTCCCCCGCGGATGCGCGAGCGCCCACACGCCCGGCTCCTCGATCGAGCGCAGGAGACGGCCAGTCTGGTCCCGTCGATCCCCGAGGCCCGTGTGTACGGCCGCCACGAGGAGGACCCCGGACCGCGCCGGCCGTGGCAGGTCCAGCCTGCCGTCCTCCAGGATCTCCGCCTCCAGGCCTTGCACGAGCCAGAGCTCGTCGCCGTGCCGCCGGTTCCACGCCCGCACCGCGCGCGCCTGGAGGGTGATCCCCTCGGCGTCCAGCCCGTTCACGCACGCAAGCCCACGGGTGTGGTCGGTCACGACGCCCCAGGCCGCGCCCCGCCGCAGGCACGTGCGGGCCATCGCCTCGAGCGTACCGGCTCCGTCCGAGGCCCGTGTGTGCCAGTGCGCCGCGCCGCGTAGCCGGCGGTGGTCGAGAGCGCCGCCGGAGCCGGCCTCGTTCCTGGACTCGGCCGCCGTGAGGAACCCCTGCCTCGCCGGGTTGGCCCGGAGGTGGTTCGGCCCCGCGAGACGGTGGGCCGCTGCCGAGAGGGCATCGGGCGTCCGGCACGAACGCAGCATCGCCAGCGCCGGCAGCACCTCAAGTGCGGCGGTCTCCGGGAGGCGGCGCGAGCCCGCGAGCTCGCGCGGGTGATCGAACACCGCGTACGCGGTCCGCAGGAGGGCGAGGCGAAGGTCTCCGGGCGGATGACTGTCGGCAAGCTGGAAGAGCGTCTCCGCCAGATCCGCGTTCGTGATCACTCGGGCAGCCTACCGCAACCGCCGCTCGGCGATGCGCCCCACGGTCAGGAGCTCGCGCCCGACGTGCTACCGTACGGCCATGCCGCGACTTCTGCTGGTGGACGGGCACTCGAGCCTGTACCGCGCCTTCTACGCGATCCGGGCCGGGCTGTCCGCCCCGGACGGCACCCCGACCAACGCGGCGTACGGGTTCCTCCGCATCCAGCACAAGATGCTGCGCGAACTCGCGCCCACGCACGTCGCCGTCGCTTTCGACGTGGGGAAGGAGACGTTCCGGACGCGGCTCGACGAGCGGTACAAGGCCCACCGGCCTCCGATGCCGGACGACCTCAGGGTGCAGGTGCCGATCACGCAGGAGGCCGTCGCACTCCTCGGCCTCGCCGTCCTCGCCGAACCCGACGTCGAGGCCGACGACGTGATCGGCACGCTCGCGACCCGCGCCGAGGCGGACGGGTTCGAGGTCGTGATCGCCTCTACCGACAAGGACCTCATGCAGCTCGTGCACGACCCGCACGTCACGATGTGGCACACCCGCCTCGAGCGGCTCCTCGACGAACGCGGCGTCGAGGAGACGTTCGGCGTCCCTCCCGCACGCGTCGGCGAGGTGCTCTCGCTGATGGGCGATTCCTCCGACAACATCCCAGGTTGCCCCGGGATCGGGGAGAAGACCGCCAAGGAGCTGATCGCGCGCTGGGGGACGGTGGACGAGATCTACGCGCACCTCGACGACGTCGCGCCCCCGCGCGCCCGCAAGGCACTCGCCGAGCACCGCGACGAGGTCGAGCTGTCGCGCCAGCTCGTGAGGATCCGCACCGACGTCGCGCTTCCCGAGACCGTTGCCGCACTCGAGCGCCGGCCGCCCGACACGGAGCGGCTGGCCGAGCTGTACCGGCGCCTGGGGTTCGCGTCCCTGCTCGCCGAGCTCGGGACTGCGGGAGGCGACGAGCCCGCGGCCGCGGCACCCGCCCGTGCGGTGGAGATCCAGGAGCTCGGTGCGCTCCTCGAGGTGCCGGGTGCGGCCGTCGCCATGAACTCCGGCCGTCTCGCGGTCGCCGCCTCCGGCGAGGTGGTGATCGCGGCGGGCCCGATCTCCGAGTTGGGCGGCGCGCTCTCGCCGCACCTCGCCGGAGTGTGGTGCCACGATGCGAAGCGGCTGATCGCCGCCTTGAACGACGGCGGGGTCGCGCCGGCGGCCGTGCCGCGCGACACGATGCTCGCCGGGTACTTGTTGGCGCCCGGGGACGCCACCGACCTCGCGTCGCTGTGCCGCCGCTTCGGGGCGCACCCCCCCGCCACTGACGCTCCCGAGGAGTCGGCACGGGCCGTCGCGGCGATCGCTCCCCACCTCACGACGCGCCTCGCCGAGGAGAGGCTCGACACCGTGCTCGAGACGTTGGAGCTCCCGCTCGTGCCCGTGCTCGAGGCGATGGAGCGGCACGGCATCCGGCTCGATCTCGCGCTCCTCGGCGAGCTGAGCCGTCGCCTCGAGAGATCGATTGCCGACCTCGAGCGCGAGATCCACTCCGAAGCAGGAGGTCCGTTCAACATCAACTCCCCCCAGCA
>DATKLI010000029.1:0-65564 GCA_035542455.1 Thermoanaerobaculaceae bacterium | reverse complement strand
ACGCTCGCGGCCGCCAGGCACGCCAGCGCGGCTGCGCCGGCCACGGTCGCGCCCACCCCCGGCGCCGGAGGCGGGTAGCCGTAGTCGAACACGAGCGGGGACGGCCACACGACGAGCTTCAGGTAGACGAGGATCCCGACCAGTTGGCGCCTGAGGTAGCCGAGGGGCGATAGGGCCGCGCTCGTCAGACTGACGGAGTATCCGCGCGGGCTGGTCAGCTGCAGGAGGCCGGCGGCCGCCCAGGTCAGCGCGAGGCCGGCGTAGAGGCCCCGGTGCCGCCTCCAAGCGGAGCGCGGCGTGCCCGACACGAAGAGGCCGTCGTACAGGAAGATCAGGACCGGCGCCACGACGCCGACCTCCTTCGCGAGGACGCTCATCAGGCTCGCGAGCGCCGCGAGGCGGAACCACGGCTCCGGCCGCGCCGAGTCGAAGCCGCGCAGGGCGGCGTAGAAGGCAAGGAGAAGGAACAGCCCCATCAACGACTCGGCGCGCTGGCTGATGTAGGTGACCGCTTCCGTCTGCAGCGGGTGCAGAACCCACAGCAGCGAGACCGCAAACGGTGCGCCCGCTCCGCCCCCGGCGCGCCCGGCCAGGATCCGGCGCAGACACCCGAAGAGCGCGAGGCCGGCGAGAGCGTGAATCGCGAGGTTGACCAAATGGTAGCCGGTCGGCGTGCGGCCGGCGATCAGCGCGTTGAGGTGAAAGCTGAGGCTCGCCAACGGCCTCCCGCCGGTCGGCCCTCCCCGCACCCCGAGCAGCACCGCGCGGAAGGAGTCGAACTTCCCGAGGTGCGGGTCGTTCAGGATCGTGTCGCGGTCGTCGAGGACGAACGCTCCCGACAGGCTGTTGGAGTAGGCGGCGACCGTCGCGGCGACCAGCACCAGGGAGAGCAGGAGGACCGTCCGGCGCGCCCCGCGGTCGGGCGGCACGCCGGCACGGACTGTGGCCCCCTGCATGCCGGTGCGCCGGCCCGCGGCGGGCGGGCGGTCACCCGCTCGTCGGCGTCGCACCCGGCGTCACCGGAGCCCCGCAGGCGGGGCAGAAGCGGGCGCCGGCCGGAACCGGCTGGTGGCACCGCGGGCAGGCGGTCGCGGTCTGCGGCGTCCCGCACGACGGGCAGAACCGCGCAGCCGGGGGCACCGGGTTTCCGCAGCGGGCGCACGCCCCGGCGGCGGCCGCTCCGCCCCCTCCCGCGACGCCGCCGCGCATCGCCACCGTGAGGGCGCCGGCCATCTGGACGCCGAACCCGGCGCCCAGCCCGACGCCGAGCCCTGCGGACGCGCCTCCCCCCTGCCCGTTGGCTCGCGCCGCGTCACCCATCGCGACGGCCGCCTTGAACCTCGTGTACGCCGCGAGGTCCCCCACCGCCCCCATCGCCGCGCGGTCGTCGAGCCGCGCGAGCACCTCGTCCGGCGGCGTGATCGAGTTGATGTAGAAGTCCGAGAGGTCCACGCCGTACTTGCCGAAGTCCTCGACGAGACGGGCCTTGGCGAGCTGGGCGAGCGCGTCGTAGTGAGCCGGAAGGTCGAGGATCGAGGTCAGGGTCTCACCGAGCAGGTCGTTGAGGCGCGCCACGATCATGTCGCGGTAGAACTCGGCGAGGCGCTCCGTGTCGAATTGGCCGAGCGATCCCACCACGGTGTTGACGAACGTGCGCGAGTCGCGGATCCGGTACGCGTACATCCCGAACGCGCGCAGCCGCACGACGCCCAGCTCGCGGTCGCGGAAGACGACGGGCTCGCGCGTCCCCCACTTTTGGTCGAGGAACGTGCGCTTCGAGACGAACACCACCTGCACCCGGAACGGCGAGGTGAAGCCGAACGGCAGCGCCAGCACCTTGGTCAGGACGGGGACGTTCTGCGTCGTCAGCGTGTGCCGCCCCGGCTCGAACACGTCGAGCGCGCGGCCGTCGCGGTAGAAAACGGCCTCCTGCGCCTCGTGCACCACGAGCTGGGCACCGAACTTGATCTCGGCGCTCCCGTCGGGGGGAAGCCGGTACGCGATCTCTTCGCCCGAAGGGTCGTAGTGCTCCAGCACCTCGAGGAACTGGCTCATCGCCCACCTCCACCGGCGTCGGACCGGGAGAACACGCCCTGGACGACCTGCTCCCGACGCGCGAACTCGGCCTGGACGCGCGACACGGCCTGCTCGAGCCTCACGAGCGTCGCCTCGTCCTCTCCTAGCCCGGTTGCCGCCTCGCGCACGGCGTCGACGGCGTCCACAAGGCCGAGGTCGAACCGGTACAGCGCCTCGAGCTGCTCCTCCCGGACCCTGGCGGCGTCGAACAGCCCCGCGTACCCCGATCCCGCGTGGCGAACCGCGTTCGCGAGCGCGTCGAGCGCCTTGTCGAGGCTCGCCACGCGCTCGAGTCGCCCTCCGGCGCCGAGGCGGAGGGAGCGCGCGAATGCGGCGACGCCGGCGCGCGCGGAGTCGAGGCGACCCGCGAGGTCGCTGCGCAGGAGCTGGTCCACCTCGCGCCGGAGCTCGCGCTCGAGGTACCCCGAGAACCCCGGCACGCGCGCTCCCAGCCGTTCGAGCAGGTTCCGGGCTTCACGCCCCTTCGTCACCGAGTCGATCATGACGGGGCCCTCCTCCGGGTTCGGTTGATCTTATCATCCGGGAATGGCGCGGAGGGGCGGTTGCAGCTGCTGATCGGCCTCGGCGGAAACCGGGGTGACGTCGCCGCGGCGTTCGCTGCCGCGGTCGCCGGCCTCGCGCACGAGGTCGCCGTGCTCGCGCGCTCGAGCCTGTGGCGCAGCGCGCCGCTCGGACCGCCGCAGCCCGACTACCTCAACGCGGCCGTCCTGGTCGACGCGCCGTGCCACCCGCGGGCGCTGCTCGCGCTCTGCCGGCGCCTCGAGGAGGCGGGCGGACGCGATCGGGCACGCGAGTCCCGGTGGGGGCCGCGGCCGCTCGACCTCGACCTGCTCATCGCGCCGGGCCTCGCCATGCTCGGCGCCGAGGTGGAGCTGCCCCACCCGCGCCTCGCGGAGCGCCGCTTCGCGCTCGAGCCGGCCGCCGAGCTCGCGCCCGACTGGATGCACCCGCGCTCCGGCCTCACCCTGAGACGGCTCGCCCTCGAGCCGTCGGTCGCCGCGCAGAGGTGCGAGAGGGTCGCGACCGCCGCCTCGTGGGGGGACTCACGCTGACGGTACCAACGCACGGGCGTGATAGCCTCGTGACTCCGCACCTGTAGTGATCCGTCGCGAGGGGAGGCGGGGATGGGCCGGAAGTCGGCGGCCAGGTCGCAACGACGCCAGCGTCCCGCCGGCCAGGGGGACGGGAAACCGGCGCGCCCGAGCACGCGCGCACGGCGGTGGACACACCTCGCCGTGCCGCGCTCCGTCGCGACCGCCGGCGCCGCGGTCGCGCTGGCGCTCGCCGTTGCGGTGGTGTGGGCCACCCCGCGGGCGGCAGGCGACACGTTCATGGCGCTCGCGGGTGGGCGCGACGTCCTCGACGGGAAGCTCGGCAAGCCCGACGAGTGGTCGTTCACCACCAAGGGCAGGGTCTGGCCCCACCAGAACTGGGGGTTCGACGCCGTCGCGGCGGGAGCCCGCCGGGTTGCGGGCGACCCGGGGCTGGTCGCGCTCAAGGGCGTCGCGCTGCTGGCGATCGCCGCCGCTGCGGTGCTCGCCGCGCGGTCGCGGGGGAGCGGCTGGCCGCTCGCGCTCGTGGTCACGGCCGGCGCGCTCGCCGGGGCGCGATGGCATTTCGAGCTGCGCGCGAACCTCGCGACGTACCTGCTCGCGCTCCTCGTGGTCCTGATCGTCTACGAGAGCCGCACCAGCCCCGCGCGGATCTGGCTCGCGGTGCCCGTGCTCGCCGTCTGGGCGAACGCGCACGGCGGGTTCATGCTGGGGTTCGCGCTGCTCGGGCTGTGGACGGCGAGCAGCGGCGTGGCAGCGGCGCGCGGAGGGGGGTGGCGCGCCGCCCTCCATCGCATCGCGCACCCCTGCGGCGCGCTCGCGGCGGCGGTGATGGCGGCGGCGGCGCTGAGCCCGTTCGGGATCACCAACCTGACGCACCCCTTCACGATCGCCCGCGAGGAGGAGTGGCGGACGATCAGCGAGTGGCGGCCGCCGTCGCTGACCGCGACGAGCGGCCCGGACACCGTGTGGGAGCTCGCGATTCTGCTCGCGGTCGCCGTGACCGCCGCCGTCGTGACCGCCGTGCGCGTGAGGGGCCGCGACGCCTCGAGCCGGGCGGGGACCGCGGCGGAGATCGTGTTGTTCGACGCTGGCCTCGTCGTCCTGATGGCGGCGATGGCGCTCTCGGCCAGCCGGTTCGTGCCGCTCGCCCTCCTGCTACTGGCGCCGGTGGCCGCGGCGCAGGCCGACCGCGCGCTCGGGGATGCGCGCGCCGGAGCGGCGATCGCCGCCGCGGCCGCACTCGTCGTGGCGGGCGTTCCGTTCGGGCGCTGGGTCGTGGCCCGCTACTCGTCCGAGAACCCGAGGTTCACCGACGAGACGTTCTTCGAACGGATGGTCGGAGCCGACCGGATGCCATTCGGTGCCGCCGACTTCCTCGCGGACAACGCGGTCACAGGCCGCGCGTACAACGAGTGGCGGTGGGAGGGGTTCCTGCGCCTCCGCTGCCCGCGGCTGAAGCTCTTCCTGGGCGGGAGGGCACAGCAGATCTACGACGCGGAGGCGCTGGAGGCCTACACCAGCGTGTCCAGAGCCGACCGGCCGGAGAGCGTCCTGGCGGCGTGGGACGTCCACCTCGCGGTCGTACCGCTCGAGGGCGCGTACGCCGCAACCGCGGACCGGCTCGTGTACTCCCCCGGCGCCCGCTGGGCGGTCGTCTACTACGACGGGCGGGCGGCGGTGCTGGCCGACTCCCAGGCGGCCGCGACGCACGATCTCGTCGCCAAGGTCGCGGCCGGCAGCGCCGTGTTCCGCAACCGCGACGTCGCGGCACTGAGCGGAGCGATCTGCCGCCTTTCGCCGGCGGTCGGCCGCGCCGACAGGGGCGCGCTCGACGACCTCGTCGCGGCGAACCGGGCGCTCCCGACGAGCCGCGGGCCGTGGTTCCTCTTCTACGACGCGAGGGAGCTGAACGTGCCGCCGACGTGGCTGGTGACCGTGCTGCAGGGCGAGGACGCCCGGCTCGCAGGCGAGGCCGGGCGTGGCCGGGGCCGCCTCAGAGCTCTGCAGGAGCGCGCGAGCGCCGACCAGGTCCTCTCCGCTCTCTACGGCGCCGCCGGCCGCACGGAGGATGCCGCGCGCTGGGCGGCAACGACGGCGGAGGCGGCGGCGCGGCTCCAGTCGGTCCTCGACGGATCCTGACGCATTCCGCCGGGCAGCCGGTGCTAGAATGCGCGCGTCCGCAGCGACGAACGGCTCCATGGCACGCAAGCGCAAGCGCTCTCCACTCCACCCGCCGCAGACGCCGAGGGCCGGAGGCCGGGACGCGGCCGGGCGCGGCCGTCTGCTCGCGGCCGCCTGCCTGTCCGCGCTGGCGCTGCTCATCGTCGCTGAGCGCATCCACACCGCCGACGAGCCGCTCGAACGTGACATCTGCAGCCACGCGGTCATCGCCCACGAGATGCTGGCCGGACGCAGCCTCTACTCGGACCTCTGGGACCTGAAGCCGCCGGGCAACTGGCTCGCCTACGCCGCGGCCGAGACGATCTTCGGCTACGGGCCGCGCGAGGTCCTGTGGCTCGGAGTCTCCGCCGCTGTGCTGACGCTCCTCGGCGTGTTCTGGACCGTCCGGCACGTGGCGGCGCCGGCGGCGGGGGTGGCGGCGGCGGCCGTCTGGGCCGCCGCCTGCGGCGACCTCATGCTGTGGGCCAACCAGCCCAACAGCGAGGCATTCATGAACGCCGCCCTCGTCTGGGCGTTCGCGCTGCTCATTGGGGCCCGCGACGAGGGACGCGACTGGCAGCGCTTCGTCGGGATCGGAGCGCTCTCGTTCGCGGCGTCGCTCTGCAAGACCGTCGTCCCGGCCGTCGTGGCCGCGTGGTGCGTCGCGCACGTCCTCGCTCCGCCGGGCGGCCGCGCCCGCCGCACGGTCGCGATCGCGCAGACCGCGATCGTCGCGGCGACCGCCGCGGCGGGCTGGCTCGCCGTTCTCGGCTACTTCGCGCTGACGGGACGAGGCGGGCTGTTCGCCGAGATGCTGTTCCCGACCGGGCTTGCCTACACGTCGAGCCGCGGCGGGTCGATCCTCACGAACGCGCTGGCCGCGTTCGGGCCGCGCGGCCTCGCCAACGCGGCGTTGTCGGGCGTGTGGCCGATCGCCGTCCTGTTCGTGGCGGCCGCGACCCTGGGACTGATCTTCGGGCCGCGGCGGCCGTGGGCCCTGGTCGCGGCGTACGCCGTCGGCGCCCAGGTCGCCGTGGGTTTGCCGGGGCGGTTCTACCACCACTACTTCCAGCTCCTGCTCCCGGCGTTCGCCGTCGCGGCCGGCCTCGCCTGGGGCTCCGTGGCCGACGGCGGCAGGCGGTCGCTCACGTCGGCGCTCAGGGTCGCCGCTGTTGCCGCGCTGCTCCTGGTTGCCGGCAAGCAACTCAGCGACTACGCGCTCCCGGCGGACGAGTGGTCCGTAAGGAAGTACGGCTCCCAGTTCCTGCTGGCGAGGCACCTCGGCGAGCGTCTCGCCGCGCGCCTCAGGCCGGACGAGGACGTCTACGTCTGGGGTCCCGACCCCGAGATCTACTTCTACGCCCGGAAGAGCCCTCCGAGCGGCGTGATCTGGGCGGACGACACGATCTCCGGCCCGGTCGGCCCCGCTCTGATGCGCAGGACGCTCGAGGCCCTCGAGCGCCGAACGCCGGCGGTGCTCGTGATCAACCGCAAGGACATCCATCCGCCTCCGGGCGACGCCCTCCTCGAGTGGTTGAACCGGACGTACGTCTCCGTCGCCGGGTTCTCGCCGAGAGACATGTTCGCGGTGATGGGCCGGGCGGGCACCGACTCCGCTTCCCGCCTCGCCTGGATCACCGCGGGCCTCGAGAACCCCAACTGACCTCGCCGAGCGGCCACGACGCTCCGATCAGTGCTCGCCCCGGAGGATCGCGGTCGGCTCGAGCGATGCCGCGCGGCGCGCAGGCTGCACGGCGGCCAGGGCGCACACCACGACCGACACCAGGAGCGCCATCAGGTAGAACCCGGGGCGCTCGGCCATCTGGAGGTGCTCGTTGCGCATGAGCGCCGACTCGCCGAAGTCCACGGGGAGCGCGGCGACGACCCGGATCAGCACGCCGCCCAGGAGCCACCCCACCGCGGACCCCAGCAGCCCGAGCAGCGCGCCTTCGTGGAGGAAGATCATCGCGAGGTCGTGGCGGGAGAACCCCGCCGCCCGCAGGATCGCGATGTCGCGCCGCTTGTCGGCCACGAGCTGCACCAGGACGTTCGCCACGCCGAACGCGGCGACGAGCGTCGTGAAGAACACCAGCGCGAGCGTGATCATGTTCTGCCTGTTGAACGCCTCCACCGAGGCGGCGCTCTTCTCCTGCCACGAGCGGCAGACGTAGCCGGTCAGCCGCTCCGCCATCCGTGCGACCGCGGGCGCCTCCAGAGGGTTCGCGAGCGCGATGCGGACCGTGGTGGCCTGGTCGGTGGAGAGACCGGCGAGCGCCTGCGCGAGGGGGAGGTTGACGAGCGCGAGCGTCTTGTCGATTCGGGAGAGCCCCGAGGCCACGATCGCGACGACCCTGAGCGCGACGACGCCGCCGTCGGGCCCGACCGCCTGGAGGTGGCTGCCGACCTCGACCGCGAGCGTCCGGGCGACCTGGCTCCCCAGGATCACCCCGTCGGGAGCGGCCGAGAGCGCCGGCCAGGACCCCGCGACGACCTTGGTGTCGAGCGACGTCACGGCACGCTCGGGCTCCGGCACCACGCCCGACAGAACGGCGGCGCACCGGACGGTCCCGTAGACGAGCACCGCCTGGGCCTCGACGGCGGGCGTCGCGACGCGCACCGACGGCAGCGACCGCAGCGCCGAGAGGACCCCCGAGAGCTCGCGGATCGCCCTCTTCTCGTCGGGGATGTGGTGGCGCGACAGCGCCGTCACCGCCTCCCCCGCGAGAGACAGCTTCTCCGGCTTCCACCCCTGCGGCCTCCGCGCCAGCACCTCGACGTGCGGCGAGCTCTCGGTCGTCTTCTTCAGGAAGTCGTCGGAGAGCCCGGAGGTCAGCGAGAGCGTCACGATCAGCATCGCGGAGCCGACGCCCACGGACGCCAGCGCGATGGCGGTCTGGCGCGGGCGCCCGCGCAGCTGCGCCTCCGCGATCCGGATGTGGTCGATCACGGCCCGACCCGGGACCGGAAACCGTGGTACGGCGTCCTGGTCTCCACCCGCGCATAGGGCACGACGACGGCTCGACCGCTCATCGGTGTCCTGCGGCCCGCGTGGGGACGACGACGATTCGGTCGCCGTCCTTGAGACCGGTCGGCAGGGGCGACACCACCCGGTCGCCCTTCGTGAGCCCGGCAAGCACCTGGCAGCGCTCCTCGTCGCACGGGCCCAGCTCCAGCGCCCTCCTCTCCACCCGCCCGTCGACGCGCGCCACGAACGCCGTCCTCTGCGCCCCGCTGCCGTCGAGGGCGTCGCGGGGGACGACCAGCGCGCTCTCGACGGTCCCGGTGACGATGTTCACCGTGACCGTGAAGTCGAGCTGCAGCGGAGGCCGATCCGGCGGGAGCGACACCAGCACGTCGGTGGACTTCGTCAGGCGATCGACTGCCGGCACCAGGCGCCACACGGTGCCGAGCAGGAGCCTTCCGGGGTAGGCGTCGAACACCATCCGCACCTGCTGCCCGACCGCGACGCGGCCGGCGTCGCGCTCGTCCACCCCGACGCGGACGTAGGCGTTGGAGAGGTTCACGACCGTGAGGACCTCGTCGCCCTCGCGCAGCGGGTCGCCGGCGCGGTGCGCGATCGCGGTGACGGTCCCCGCGAGCGGAGAGCGGAGCTCCGTCCAGCTCTCCTGCTCGCGCGCGATCCTCACCGCCGTTTCCATCGCCGCACTCTGTGCCGCCAGCTCGCGCGCCTTCTCCCGCGCCTTCACCCAGGCGTCCTCGGAGAGCAGCCCGTCGTGCACGAGTTTCTCACTGCGGGCGGCCTCATCTTGCGCCTGCGCGAACGTCGCGCGCGCGGCCTCGAGCTCGCCGACGGCGCGCTCGGTCGCGAGGTGCAGCGCCGACGCGTCCTGACGCGCGACCACCTCGCCGCTCGTCACCGCCTGCCCCGACCCCACGAGCAACGCGGTGAGCGGTGCGGCCACGCGCGCTCTCAGAGTCGCCCGGTCGTCGCAGTCGACTCGCCCGGTGGCGTAGACGGCTGCGACGACGCGGCCGGTGCCGATCGCCGCGAGGGTGACCTCGTGGCCCCGCCACGACCGCCACAGCACCCGGCCCAGGACGCCCCCCATGATCGCCACGATGCCGAGCAGGACGAGCCACCGTCTCATCGCCGCTCCTCCCTCCGTCTCTCGTCGTCCACCAGCCGCCCGTCCAGCAGGCGGAGGACGCGGTCGCTGCGCGCCGCCCACTCGGTGTCGTGCGTCACCACCAGGATCGTCTGCGAGAGGCTCCGGTTGAGCTCGCGAAAGAGCTCGTAGACGGCGGTGGCGTTGGCGCTGTCGAGGTTGCCGGTTGGCTCGTCCGCGAGCAGCAGCCTGGGCCGGTTCACCAGGGCGCGCGCCACCGCGACGCGCTGCTGCTCGCCCCCCGAGAGCTCGCGCGGCAGCTTGCCCGCCTTCTCCGCGATGCCGACGCGGCCGAGAAGCTCGGTACCCCACGCCTTCTCCTCGCGGGAGCGCCCGGCCCCGCGCGCCCACAGCGGCATCAGCACGTTCTCCAGGGCGGAGAACTCGGGGAGCAGGAAGTGAAACTGGTACACGAAGCCGATCAGCCGGTTCCGGAGCCTGGCCAGCGCGTCGTCGCCGACGCCCGCGAGATCCTCGCCGTCGATCTCGACGCTGCCGGAGTCGGGGCGGTCGAGCCCGCCGAGGAGGTACAGGAGCGTGGACTTCCCCGAGCCGGAGGGACCGACCAGCGCGACGAACTCGCCGGTGCCGATCGTCATGTCCACGCCGCGCAGCACCTCGCGGGCGGCGGCGCCTGCGCCGAGCTTCCGCACGAGCCCCCGGGCGGCGAGGACGGGAGGCGTCACGCCCACCTTCCACGGCAGCCGACAGCTGACAGCCGACAGCCGACAGCGAACGCTGGCGCACCCCTGATGGCCTCCGACCTTGACGGGCCAGCAGCTGTCAGCTGTGCGCTGTGAGCTGTCAGCTGTTTCTCAGGCGGCGCCACGGAGCACCTCCACCGGGACGACGCGCACGGCGCGCCGGACGGCGGCGAGAGCGGCGACGGCCGAGATCGCGAGCGCGGCGACGCTGATCACCAGGTAGTAGCGCGGGTCCTTGGCCAGGAACAGCTCGGTGTACGCGAGCACCGCACCCTCGCGCGGCGCGAAGCGGATCGGGAACACGGTGAAGTACTCGATCACCGCCGCGGCCGCCGCGCACCCGAGCGCGGCCCCGACGAGCCCGAGCGCGACCCCCTCGATCAGGAACACCTCGCGCACGGCTCCGCGCGAGAAGCCGAACGAGCGCAGGATCGCAATGTCGCGCTCCTTGTCGAGGATGATGGTCGTGAGCTTGTTCGCGATCCCGAGCCCGGCCACGACGAGCACGAACCCGGTCAGCAGGTACGTCGTGATCCCGATCATGCGGAAGAGCCGCAGCGACGCCTGGCTGGCCTCCTCCCACGTCTCGACGCGGTGCCCGGTGATCGCCTCGAGCCGCCGCCGCAGGCCGTCGAGGTTCGCGACGGCGGCCGTGCGGAGGCGCACCTCGGTCCCCTCGTCGCCGCCCCACCCGGCCACGCCCTGCGCCACCGGGAGGTTCACGTACACGTTGCTCTCGTCCAGAGATCCGAGACCGGTGGCGATGATCCCGACGACCTCGAGCTCGCGCGCCTGGCCGGCGTTCCCCACCGCCGCGACCCGGTCGCCCGCCTCCACGCCGAGACGATCGGCGAGGTCCTTCCCCAGCACCGCCCCGCTGCGCCGGCTCGCGAGGAGGTCCCACCGGCCCTGCGCAACGCAGCGCGGGAGCTCGGTCACCAACGCCTCGTCGTCCGGATCGAGCCCGACCAGAGTCGCCGGCTCCGCGACCGTCCCGAACGAGAGCACGACGGGCGTCGCGCCGGCCACGGACACCCCGAGCACCCCGGGAACCGACCGGAGGCGCACGGCCAGCGCCGTGGCGCCGCGCACTGTCGGGCGGTCGTCGGGCACGGGAGGCCGCTCGACCGCGACGATCGCGGCGGGGTCGGCGCGCCGCAGTTGGTCGCGCACGACGTTCACGTCGAGGCGCTCCGGGAGCACGGTGAGCAGCGGCGATACGCGGATCAGGCGCTGCGTGAAGAACACCGTGAGCCCGTCCATCATCGAGACCGTGAACACGAACACTGCGACGCCGAGGGCGACGCCCGCGACCGTGAGCGCGCTCTGCCGCGGGCGGCTCGCGAGGTGCCGCCACGCCAGCAGGGGGATCTCCCTCATGCCTCCACCCGGACGCGCGCGTCCACGGCGACGCACCCGCGCCCCTCGTCGAGCACCAGGAGGGGGTTGACGTCGCACTCGGCGATCTCGGGGTGCGCCGCGGCGAGCGCCGAGAGGCGGACCAGCGCGTCCTTGAGCGCGGCGATGTCGCCGGCCGGCCTCCCGCGGAACGCGCCGAGGAGGCGGCCGCCGCGCAGCTCGCCCAGCATCGCGTCGGCGTCGGACGCGACGAGCGGCGCGACGCGGAAGGTGACGTCCTTCCACACCTCGACCGCGACCCCGCCGAGCCCGAGCATGACGAGCGCTCCCACCGCCGGATCGCGCGTGACCCCGAGGATCGTCTCGCGCCCCCCGCAGACGTGGGCCTGGAGCAGGAACCCGTCCGCCCGCACGCCCGCCGCTGCGAGGCGCGCCTCCATCGCCTCGGCCTCGCGCTCGAGCGCCTCCCTGTCGGCCAGCCCGACGGCGACGGCACCCACCTCGCTCTTGTGGACGATCGCCTCGCCGAACGCCTTCAGGACGACCGGATACCCGACCGCGGACGCGGCGGCGGGCAGCTCGGCCCGGCCGGCGACGGCCCTCCACGGCGCCACCGGGATCCCCGCCTCTCCGAGCAGCTCGAACGCCTCGGACGGCGGGAGGTACCCCGGCCCGCGGCGGAGCGCGCGTTCGATCGTGCTGCTGCGGGCCATGGCGATAGGGACCTCGTCGCGCGCGGGAGCGAGCGCCCGGCCGCCGCGGCGGACCAGCCCCGCGAGCGCGGCCACCGCCGCCTCGGGGTAGCGGAACAGCGCCGGAATGCCCGGAATCGAGCGCGCGTCCGAGAAGAACCGCGGGTACGTCATGAACACCGAGAGCACGGGCTTCTCCGCCGACGGCTTGGCGGACGCGATCCCGTGCGCGACCTCCAGCGGCGTCACCATGATCGGCGTCACCGTGATGGTGAGCACCGCGTCGACGCCCTCGTCGGCGAGCGCGAGCTCGACCGCGGCGCGGAAGTTGTCGGGTGTGGCGGACGGCAGCATGTCCACGGGGTTCGCCACCGCCGCCTCGGCAGGGAGGAACTGCCGCAGTGCGCGCTCGGTGGCCGGCAGCAGCGACGCGACGGCGAGGCCGTGGTCGGAGAGCGCGTCGGTCGCGGCGATCGCCGGCCCGCCGGCGTTGGTGACGACGGCCACCCTGTTCCCCCGCGGCGCAGGCGCTGCCGAGAGTGCGAGCGCGAGGTCGAACAACTCCTCGAGCGTCCCGGCGCGCAGGACCCCCGCCTGGCGGAGCAGGGCGTCAACGGCGGTGTCGCCGGCGGCGAGCGCGCCGGTGTGCGACGACGCCGCCCGCTGGCCCGCCGCGGTCCGACCGCCCTTGTACACGACGATCGGCTTCGCGCGGCCGATGCGTCGCGCCAGCGCCAGGAACCGCGCGGGCTCGGGGAGCGACTCGAGGTACAGCACGATCACGCGCGTCGGGTCGTGCCGCTCCCACACCTCGAGCAGGTCGTTGATGTCCACGTCCGCGCCGTTGCCGAGCGACACGAAGTGCGAGAACCCGAGCCCCACCTCGCGCGCGGCCTCGAGCATGGCGACACCCAGCGCGCCGGAGTGAGACGCGAACGCGACGCTGCCGGGCAGCGCCGGAGCGGGCGTGAACGAGGCGTCCATCCGCACCGCCGGGTCGGTGTTGATCAGCCCCATGCAGTTGGGCCCGATCATCCGGACGCCCGCCGCGCGGACGCGCGCCAGCACCCTGCGCTCGATCTCGGCGCCCGCCTCGCCGCCCTCGCGGAAGCCGGCGGTGATGACCACGATCCCCCCGACTCCGATCTCCAGGCACTCGTCCACGGTCGCCGGCACGGCGTCGCGCGGCACCATCACGACGGCCAGGTCCGGAGTGTCCGGGATCGCCTTGAGGCTCGGGTAGCACCGGAACGAGCGCACTGCCGGGACCTTGGGGTTGACGGGGTAGACGGCCCCGGTGTACCCGCCCGCGAAGAGGTTCCCGAGCAGGCGTCCCGACAGCGAGTCGGGCCGCGAGGAGACACCGATCACCGCAAGCGTTCGCGGTCTCAGAATGGCCTCAAGCGAACCCGCCACGGTCGCCTCCCATGTCACGGAATCGTAACACGCGGGAAGACAGCTCCCCCCCGCCCACCCAGCCAGCTGACAGCTTCCCACCACCCGCCCGACCAGCCGACAGCTCACAGATCCCCAGCGCACCCAACACAGGACACACCGGGGCGAAGGAAGCTGCGAGCCGTGGGCTGTGAGCTGTCAGCTGTTAGCTGTTAGCTGTCAGCTGTCAGCCGGGCGGGCGGGGGGACGAGCACCCACACCCGATCGCCGGATCCGCGCGCGGTCACCGGCAGGTGGCCCGCGGGGTCCCCGTCGAGCTGGTACGGCACGCCCTCACCCACGAGCCGGAGCTCGGCGGCCGGCCGCCGGTCCACGCCCCGAAGGCGCACGTGGCGTCCCGACGGGATCGAGAAGAAGAACCGGACCACCGCTGCCCGTCCGTGCCGCCTCAGCGTCACGACCTCGAGGCCCGGCGTGAACGGGTCCGCCCCCGGAGTGGCCGCGAACGGGCCGCCGTACGAGCGCCCGTTTCCGGCAATGCACCACGACGCGTCGAAGCTCGTCCCGTCCACGGTCGCGACGAAGCGCGGGAGGTTGCCGCGCGCGAACTCCACGACCGCCTGCGCCGTGATACCGGCCTTGCCGCCCCGCAGCTTGAGCGACGCGGGCATGTCGGCGAGGATCACCGCGTCGGGTCCGGCCGAGAGCATGAGCAGGAAGAGCTGGCCCGAGTCGGTCCGCCCGACTGCCATCGCCCGCCGCTCTCCACCGAGCTGCTGGCGGAGCGCGCGGGCGGGGTCGCGCGGGATCCCGAGCTCGAACGCGAGCACCGACGTGGTGCCGCCGGGAAGCGCGAGCAGCGCTGTGTCGCTGTTGACGAGGCCGCGCGCCGCCTCGTTGTACGTGCCGTCGCCGCCCCACACGGCGAGCGCCGGATAGCGGTCGCGGGCGGCCCGCGCGGCGAACTCTGCCGCATGACCCGGGGCCTCGGTGGCCCACCACTCGAGCCGCCACCCGAGGAGAGCGGCGGCACGCTCGAGCTCCTCGGCGGGTGGCTTGCGCCGGCCTCCGCGGGCGACCGGGTTGAGCACTACCGGCAGACGGTTCACCGTCCCTCCGGCGGGAAGAGCTCCTCCTGGTCTCCCTGGACGACGGGGTATCCGAGATGCCTGCGGGCGCGGTCGGTGACCACCCTCCCGCGCGGCGTGCGCTGCAGGAACCCGAGCTGGAGCAGGTACGGCTCGTAGATGTCCTCGAGCGTGCCTTCGTCCTCGCCGAGGGTCGCGGCCAGCGCCCTCAGCCCCACCGGTCCGCCGCGGTAGTGCTCCACCACGGCCGTGAGCAGGCGGCGGTCGAGGTCGTCGAGGCCGAAGGTGTCCACCTCGAGGCGCTCCAGCCCGTAGCGCGCCGTCTCGAGCGTGATCGCGTCCTCGCCCCGGGCGTGCGCGAAGTCGCGCACCCTGCGCAGGAGCCGGTTCGCCACGCGCGGCGTTCCGCGCGCCCGCCGGGCGATCTCCTCGCCTGCGGCCTGGTCGAGCGCGAGGGCGAGCAGCCCGGAGGAGCGGCGCACGATCGCGGAGAGCGCGTCCGGTCCGTAGAAGTCGAGCCGGTGCACGATCCCGAACCGGTCGCGCAGCGGCGCCGGCAGGAGGCCGGCGCGCGTTGTCGCGCCGACGAGCGTGAACGGCGGCAGCGGCAGGCGCATCGCGCGCGCCGCCGGTCCCTGCCCGACCACGAGGTCGAGCGTGAAGTCCTCCATCGCCGGGTACAGGATCTCCGCGACCGTGGGTGCAAGGCGGTGGATCTCGTCCACGAACAGGACGCCGTGCGGCTCCAGGTTGGTCAGGATCGCGGCGAGGTCGCCGGCGCGCTCGAGCACCGGCCCCGAGGTGATCTGCAGGCTGACGCCCATCTCGGCCGCGATGATGTGCGCGAGGGTGGTCTTGCCGAGCCCCGGCGGGCCGAACAGCAGCACGTGGTCGAGCGACTCGGCCCGCGAGCGCGCGGCGGCGATGAACACGCCGAGGTTGGCGGTCACCTTTTCCTGGCCGATGTACTCGGCGAGGCTCCGCGGCCGGAGGCTCTCCTCGAAACGGGCTTCGGAGGGGTCGCGGGTCGGCGTCAGCACGCGCTCGTGCACGGCGGTATCTTACCCTCCACCCACGCGGCTGACAGCTTTCCCCCACCCACCCCACCAGCCGACAGCTGACAGCTCTCCCCCACCCACCCGAGAAGAGACCCACCTGGGGGAGAAAGGCTGTGAGCTGTGAGCTGTGAGCTGTGAGCTGTGAGCTGTGAGCTGTGAGCTGTGAGCTGTGAGCTGTGAGCTGTGAGCTGGCGTTTAGCGGACGAGCGCCTGCAGCGCGCGGCGCAGCAGCTCGGAGAGGTCCAGGTCCGGGTTGGCGCGCAGGAGGTCGCCGACGGCGTCCTCGGCGGCGCGCGCCGGGTAGCCCAGGTTCGTGAGCGCGGAAACCGCGTCCTGGCGCGGGCTCGCGGCGGCCGCCATGGTCGCGCTGACCTTCCCCTTGAGCTCGACGATCAGCCGCTCCGCGGTGCGCTTCCCGATCCCGGGCACGGACGCGAGGCGCCGCCACTGCTCGGCCTCGACGGCGCCCGCGAGGTCGTCGGGGGTGAGCCCGGAGAGCAAGGCCAGGGCGGTTCGCGGACCGATTCCGGAGACACCGAGCAGCAATCGGAACGTGTCGCGCTCGAGCCGCGTGACGAACCCGTAGAGCGCGAGCTGGTCCTCCCGGACGTGGGTGTGCACGAATAGCGTCGCGCGCTCGCGCCCCGCGAGCGACGGGTGCGCGGAGACCGGGACGTGCACCTCGTAGCCGACGCCGCCCGCCTCCACCACCACGAGGCCGGGCTGCAGCTCGACGACGCGACCGTCCAGGTGCCCGATCATGAGCGCTTAGGCTTGAAGCGGTCCACGACGTCCGGGTTGATGGTGACCGGGTTCTCGCGCTTGGCCTCGGCGATCATCGAGCTGATCAGCCGCAGCATCTCCTCCCGCACCATGCTGTCTCGGAGCGCCGGTTTCTCCTTGGCGAACGCCGCGGGGTCGAACGCCTTCTTGCTCGTGACCCGGGCGATCGCCACGCCGCGCTCTCCGACCGGAATGGCGGGGGTGAGCGCGTTGACCGCCGTGGCGAAGACGGCGTCGTCGAGGAGCGGCGCCGCGCCGATCCCGGGGATGGCGGTGTCGCGCCGGTGGTCGGTCACGCTCTGAGCGGAGCCGCCGAGCGCGGCGGCCTGGCCGGCGAGCGGACCGCCCGTGAGCGCGGGGCGCTTCGCGTCGAGCTCCGCACGCAGCGTCTCGAGCGCCCTCACGCGCCGGGCGGCCTCCATCGCCTCGTCCTTGGCCTCGGCGAACGGCGCGGTGCCGGCCGGCCGGATCTTCGCGACGCGGTAGACGATCCACCCGCGGGAGCTGCGGCGCGGGCCGCCGATGAACCCCTCCTTGGCGGCCTTCGCCTCGGCGAGCAGCTCGGGGTCGCGGCCGAGCCCGGGGATCATCTCGTCCTGCGGTCCGAAGAACGGCGTGACGTTCGAGGTCACGACGTCGTCGGCGAGCGTGTGCCACTGCTCGTCGGTTGTCAGCTTCGCCGCGTCGATCTTGTCCCTCAGCGCGGTGGCCCGGCGGTTTCCCTCGGCGTCGGACATCCCCTCGAGGAGCTTTTCCTTGATGATCTCGCGAACCTCGGCGAGCGGCCGGACGCTCGCGGCCCGCCGCTCCTCGAGCTGGATGATGTGGTACCCGTAGCGGCTCTTCACCGGGTCCGACACCTCGCCGGGCTTGAGGCCGAACGCCGCGTTCTCGAAGTCCTTGTCCATGCGGCCGCGCGGGAACCACCCCAGCTCGCCGCCGGTGTCCTTGCTCCCCGGGTCCTCCGAGTACTGCTTGGCGAGCGCGGCGAAGTCGCCCTTGACCGCCTTGTCGCGCACCTCGCGCGCCTTCGCGAGCGCGGTCGCCCACCCCGCCTGGTCCTCGGTCTTCGGCCGTACCAGGATGTGGCGGGCCCGGACCTGCTCGGGCGCGGCGAACTCCTGCTGGTGGGACGCGTAGTAGCTCGTGATCTGAGCGTCGGGCACGGACAGCGTCCGGCGGAGCTTCGCGTCGTCGACGAGCAGATAGCGGAGCTGGTGCTGCTCGGGGTGCGTGAAGCGGGCCTGGTTCGCCTCGTAGTACGCCTTCGCGTCCGCCTCGGTCACCGTGACGCCGGTCAGCGCCCGCTCGACGGGGACGAACAGCACCTCGAACGACGCCGACTCGTTGCGGCGCCGGTACTCCCTCTCGACGTCGGCGTCGGGGATCACGACGCCGTCCGAGAGCGTCTGCTGCAGCTTCTGCATCGTGAGGTCCTGCCGGAGCCCCTCCTCAAACTCCTCGGGGCTCGTCTGGTTGGCGCGCAGGATCCGCGCGTAGAGATCGTCGCCGACGAAGCTGCCGTCACTGCGCTTGAACGCCGGGTACGACATGATCTTGTCGAGGAGCTCCTTGTCGGTCACCTCGATGCCGAGCTTCCGGGCCTCGGCGAGGAGCAGGTACCGGTCGACGATGTTCTGGATCGTGATCGACGCGAGGTCCATCTTGTCCCTGATGGAGTCGAACTGGTCGCCGTACATCTGCCGGTAGCGCTGCTCGGTGGATCGCACCTCCTTCGTGAACTGCGCCTCCGAGATGCTGACGTTGCCGATCCGCGCCGCGAGCCCCGCGAGCCCCCGAGTCCTCCCGCGTCCCGTCCCCCAGTCGACGAAGATGAAGAACACGAACAGGAACACGACGAACCAGAGGATCCACTTCAGGTGCACGAACTGGTCACGCAACGTCTTGAGCATCTCGATGCCTCCATCACGCCCAAAGGCAGAGGATTCTAGCCCACGCCCCTCCGGCGAGCAAGTTCCACGCCCCTCGCTGGTTGCGCCCTGAGCGCCCGGAATGGTAAGGTGAGGCGGGCCTGGCGATGCGTTCCCAAACCCCGAGTCCCCCGGCGCGACGGTTCGAGCTCGACTGGGTCGTCGTCTCAGTCAGCGGAATCAAGCGCTGGGGGCTGCTCATCTTCCTGCTCGTTCTCGCCGCCTGCATCGTCGGAGGCGTGCTCTACTTCATGCACGAGCCCGCCGAGGCGCGGGCACAGCGTGCGCTCAGGCGGGCGTCGGCCGCCCAGGAGGAGATCCAGCGGAGCGGCGTCTCGGACAGCCTCGCGGCGGAGTTCGATCAGGCGTCGCACCTGCTCGACGAGGCACGCTCCGACTGGGACCGCAAGGACTACCCGGCGTGCATCGCGCGCGCCGAGGACTCTCTGCAGCGCTTCCAGCTGCTCGGTGGCCTCACCAACCGCGAGTTCGCGGGGAGCGGCCAGATCATCGCGCTGCACGGCAAGGTCGAGGTCCAGCGCGCGAACCAGACCAAATGGGAGAAGGGGCGCGAGAAGCAGCCCCTCTACAACGGCGACTTCGTCAAGACCGGCTCGGACGCGTACGCCGAGGTGCTGTTCTCCGACAGCACGGTGTACAAGGTCGGGCCCGACTCGCTGCTCGAGGTGCACCGGGAGGCGCGCGGGGGGCGGAGGCCGACGAGCCCGGAGGTGAAGATCAAGACCGGCCAGGTCAACGTCTACACCGCGAGCAACACGTCGTCGGTCGTCACCGACGCCGCGCGCGCGGATATCGACCGCGACAGCCGCGTGGGCGTCGAGGTCGCGGACGACACCTCAACGGTGGTTTCGGCGTACAGCGGTAAGGCCCACGTCACCGGCGCGACGGGCGACCAGGTCGAGCTTTCCACGCGGCAGGCGGTGAGCGCGGCGCCCGGCGGGAAGCTCGGCCAGCAGCGCGCCGTGCCGGAGGCGCCCACGCTCGAGAAGCCCCCGGTGAACTACCTGGCCAACCTCGACCTCTCGGACCGCGTCGAGCTCAAGTGGCGCGACGTCGCCGGGTGCACGGGGTACGAGCTGCAGGTCTCGCGCTCGCGGCTGTTCGCCGCGTCGAGCCTGGAGTTCAGCGTGCGGCGCACGACCAACGGCGCGGTCGTCAAGATCCTGCGCCCCGGAACGTACTTCTGGCGCGCCGCCGCCCTCGGCACGGACCGCGTCCGCTCGGAGTGGAGCTCGCCGCGCGCGTTCAAGGCGTTCGCCGGCCCGCGCGTCGAGGCGCTCACCGACACAACCCCCCCGAAGCTCGAGGTGCAGAAGCCAACCCAGATGGGGAACTTCTTCATCATCCAGGGCGTCACCGTCCCGGGGGCCACGGTGACCGTCAACGGGGAGCCGGTGGAGGTCGAGGGCGACGGGACGTTCAAGAAGGCGGTGGCGCTGAACCGCGAGGGTTGGAATACGATCGTGATCCGCGCCACCGACCCGGCGGGGAACACCGCCGAAGATCGCAAGTCGGTGTACGTGGAGGTCGAATAGGAGCGCTATGGGGATCGCTTCGCTTCTCTCCGTCTTCTCGTCGGACCTCGCGGTCGATCTCGGAACCGCGACGACGCTCGTGTACACCCGCAACCGCGGGATCGTCGTGTTCGAGCCTTCCATCGTCGCGGTCAACCGCGTCACCAACAGGGTGGAGGCCGTCGGTCAGGCGGCGAAGGACATGCTCGGCAAGACGCCGGGCAACATCGCCGCGATCCGTCCGATGAAGGACGGGGTGATCGCCGACTTCGAGGTCACCGAGAAGATGCTCGAGTACTTCATCCGCAAGGCGCACGGCCGCAACCTGTTCGTGCGCCCGCGCATCGTGATCTCCGTGCCGTCGGAGATCACCCCGGTGGAGAAGCGCGCGGTGAAGGACTCCGCCCTGCGCGCCGGCGCCTCCGAGGTGTACCTGATCGAGCAGGCGATGGCCGCCGCGATCGGCGCCGAGCTCCCGATCACCGAGCCCACGGGCAACATGATCGTGGACATCGGCGGCGGCACGACCGATGTCGCGGTGATCTCGCTCGCGGGCATCGTCTACTCGCGGTCGGTCCGGATCGCCGGCAACGAGATGGACGAGGCGATCATTTCCTACATCAAGCGCAAGTACAACCTCCTCATCGGCGAGCGCACGGCCGAGGCGATCAAGATCGAGCTCGGCAACGCGTGGCCCGGCACGGAGTCCCACACGATGGAGGTCAAGGGGCGCGACCTCGTCGAGGGGATCCCGAAGACGCTGACGATCAACGACGAGGAGGTGCGCGAGTCGCTCGCCGAGACGGTGAACACCATCGTCGACGCCGTCCGCACGGCGCTGGAGCGGACGCCGCCGGAGCTCTCCGCCGACATCATCGACAAGGGGATCGTCCTCGCGGGTGGCGGGTCGCTCCTGCACAACCTCGACCAGCGGCTGCGCGAGGAGACCGGGATCCCGGTCGCGCACTGCGACGACCCCGTCTCCGCGGTCGTGAGGGGCACCGGCAGGATGCTCACCGACATGGCGCTCCTCAAGAAGATCTCGATCGATTGACGTGATCCGCGTCCGGCTCCGCCCCGACATCACGATCATCCTTGTCTGCGCGGGGCTGTACGTGGGTTCGGCGGCGCAGGTCCGCACGCCCGCTGGCACGACGGCGCTCTCGCTGGCCGCCACGACGCTCGCCACGCCCGCGCTGACGGTGGCCAACGCGGCCGGCGAGGCGTGGGAGGACTTCCGCGCCGGCCGACGAAACCTGGAGGCGACGCTCGCCGAGCTCGGGCACCTCCGCGAGGAGAGCGCGGCGCTGCGCCGCACCAACCAGCTCCTCGCGGCGGAGGTCGCCGAGCTGCGGCAGGGCTCGGCGCTGCTCGCGGCGTACCCGTCGCTCGCGGACCATGCCGTCCTCGCGCGCGTGGTCGCCCGCGACGTCCTCCGGACGCACACCCTCCGCCTCGACCGCGGCTCCGCCGACGGCGTCAGGCCCGACTCGGCCGTCCTGGCGGAGGCCGGCCTGCTCGGGCGTGTGGATCGCGTCCTCGAGCACTCGTCGCGCGTCCAGCTCCTGAGCCATCCGGCGGCCGCGGCGGCGGCGACCGTCCCCGGCGTCGGCTCCGAGGGGCTGCTCGTGGGCGGCGACAGTCCGCACATCACCGGCCTGCCGCCGTACACCAAGATCGCGCCGGACGCCCACGTGCTTTCCACCGGCTCCGAGGGGATCTACCCGCCGGGGATGCTCTTCGGGACCGCGCTCGAGGCGCGCACGGAGGGGCTGTTCACGGTCGTCCCGGTGCAGCTGGCCGCGAACCCCACCGACGTCACGGTCGTCCTCGTCCTCGCCCCGATCACCAAGGCGGCGCCGTGAAGCTCGCTCTCGCCCTCCTCGCCGCGCTCGCCGTCCAGCTCGGCCTCACCGCGAGCCACGTCTGGTGGGTGCTGGCGGCGTGCCAGCCGATCCTCCTCGTGGTGGTGGGGAGCGCGAGGCGGTTCGACCCCGTCGGCGTCGCCTGGACCGGCCTCGCCGCCGGGATCGCGACGGACGTGATCGGGGAGCGTATCATCGGACCTGGGGGGATCGCAGGCGCCGCCGCCGGGGCGGCGGTGGCATTGGTCGTGCGCAGGTTCGAGATGGAAGGCCCGTTGTACTGGATCGTCGGATCGCTGCTTGCGGCAGCCTGCAGCGAGGCCGTCTGGCTCATGACCGTCGTCACGCTCGGAGCGAAGCCGGACCACGCGTTCGTGGGAGCGTTCGCCACCGTGGCGATGACCGGGGCCGCCGGCTTGCTCGTCGCCGCCTCCGAGCGGGCCATCAACGCGTGGAAGTCGCCGGAGCGCAGGCGCCGTCGCGTCCTGCGTCGGCTATGACCTTCGTCCGCGACGACCTGCGCCCCCTCCAGCGACGCACCGCCGCGCTGTTCGCGGTGATCGCCGCCGCGCTCCTGTTCCTCCTCGTCCGCCTCTGGGTCCTCCAGGTGATCCAGACCGCGCGCTGGCGGACCGCCGCCGAGAACAACCGCCTCCGCCGCCTCCCCCTCGAGGCGCCGCGCGGGATGGTCACCGACATCCACGGCGAGGTCCTCCTCGACAACCGCCCGACGTACCAGCTCCTGCTGTTCCCGGAGGAGATGTCCGACGAGGCCCGTACCGCCGCGTTCCTCGCGAGGATCGAGATCGCGCCGATGGAGGAGATCAAGGCACGCCTGGACAAGGCCCGCAAGACCTCGCACCTGCCCTCGGTGATCGCGGACAACCTCGCCTGGTCGCAGGTCGCCGCGATCGCCGCGCACCGCGCCGAGTACCGCGAGCTCGAGATCCACCCGGCGACCCGGCGGTCGCTCCCGCTCGGCGCCACGGCCGCGCACCTCGTCGGGCAGCTCGGCGAGGTCTCGCCCGACCAGCTCGCCGACAACCCCGGCCTCCGACCGGGACAGCTCGTCGGCCGCTCCGGCCTCGAGCGCGCCTACCAGGACGTCCTCGGCGGCACGCCCGGCAACCTGGTCGTGGTGGTGGACGCCTTCGGGAAGCAGGTCTCCGCGCTCGACGAGGAGCCGCCCGTCGCGGGCCGGCCGCTCCAGGTCACGCTCGACCTCGCCCTTCAGCGCGAGGCGGCCGAGGCGATGGCGGGCCAGGTCGGCGCCGTGTTCGCGCTCGACCCGCGCGACGGCGCGGTGCGGATCCTGCTCTCGCAGCCGTCGTTCGACCCCGACCTCTTCGCCGGTCACCTCGAGCCCGCGAAGTGGCACGAGCTGCTCGGCGACCCGCTCAACCCCCTGCACGACCGGGCACTCCAGGCGCTCTACCCTCCGGGCTCGACGATCAAGCCGCTGTTCGCCGCGGGCGCCCTCCGCGACGGCGTCCGCACGCCGTCCGACACGATCTTCTGCACCGGGGGCGTCACGATCTACGGACACCCGTACCGGTGCTGGGTGAAGGGCGGCCACGGGCGCGTCGCGCTCGAGGAGGCGATCGAGGTCTCGTGCGACAGCTACTTCTACCACCTGGCGCGTGACGCCGGGATCGACCGGCTCGCCTCGTGGGCGCGCGCGTTCGGCCTCGGCCAGGCCACCGGGATCGAGCTCGGAGGCGAGAGCACCGGCCTGGTCCCCGACGACGCGTGGAGCCGGAAGGCCCGAGGCCAGCCGTGGTACGGCGGGGAGACGATCTCGGTCGGGATCGGCCAGGGGCCGATCCTGGTGACGCCGATCCAGATGGCGGTGGCGTACGCCGCTCTCGTGAACGGCGGCAAGCTCGTAAGGCCGCACCTCGTCGAGGGACACGGCGAGCCGCCGCAGCCGATCAGCTTCCCACCCGACGCGCTCGCCCGCGTGCAGCGCGGGATGGAGCTCGTCGTGGCGGGCGACAGGGGCACGGCCCGCAGGCTGGGCTCGCTCCCGGTCCGGTTCGCCGGGAAGACGGGGACCTCGCAGGTGATGAAGAAGCAGGAGGGCGTCCACTGGCAGGACCTCCCCTGGGAGCAGCGCCACCACGCGCTGTTCATCGGGTACGCCCCGCCCGCCGACCCGCAGCTCGTGGTCGCGGTGGTGGTCGAGCACGGCGGCGACGCCGCGTCGGTCGCGGCCCCGATCGCCGCCAGGATCTTCCAGCGCGCGTTCGGCCCCCACGTCGAGAGCCAGGCCGTGACCGCTTCCGTCGCCCCCGACTGGCAGGTGAGGTCGGCGCCCGCGGCCGACAGCGCCCAGTCCGGGCCGCCCGCTCCCACAGGCGACCAGCCCGCGGTTCCGCCCGCCGCCCCGGCCGGGCGCGAGCCCCACCCGTCACGGTGATGCGGCGCCTCGACCTCTGGCTGCTGCTTGCGCTGGCGGCGATCGCGCTGTGCTCGTACTTCGCCCAGGGATCGACGGCGCGCGCGCTCGCGAGCCCGGGGTTCGCGAACCGGCAGATCGTCTGGCTCGCGGTCGGGGCCGTGCTGATGTTTCTGTTCGCGTTCACCGACTACCGGGTGCTCGCGCGGCTCTCGCCGTTGTTCTACGTCGTCATGCTCGGCGTGCTCGTCGCGCTCTTCGTCGTGGCGCCGGCGCGCGCGGGCGCGCAGCGGTGGCTGACGCTCGGCTCGTACACGGTGCAGCCGTCGGAGTTCGCGCGCGTCGTCACCATCCTCGCCGTTGCGGCGCTCGCCGGGGAGCACCGACAGGGCCGGCTCGACGTGAAGACCGCAGGGCGGCTGGTCGCGGTCACGGCCGTGCCCGCCCTCCTCGTGATGCTGCAGCCGGACCTGGGGACGGCGCTCACGCTCGGCGCGATCCTGATCGCGGCGCTCTGGCTCGGCGGCCTGCCGTGGCGGACGTGGGCCGTGCTGGTCGTCGCCGGCGTCGTGATGGTCGGAGCGGCGTGGCTGTGGGTGCTCAAGCCGTACCAGCGCGAGCGCATCCTCACGTTCGCGGACCCCGAGCGCGCGCCGTACACCTCCGGGTACCAGCAGCGCCAGTCGAAGATCGCCGTCGGCTCGGGCGGGTTCACCGGCAAGGGGCTGCGCTCGGGGACGCAGTCGCAGCTCCGTTTCCTCCCCGCCCAGTACACCGATTTCATCTTCGCGGTGTGGTCGGAGGAGACCGGATTCGTCGGGTCGGCGCTGCTGCTCGCGGCGTACTCCCTGATGGTGTTCCGGATCTTCGTGATCGCCCTCTCGGCCCGCGACCGGGTCGGTGCCGTGTTCGCAGGGTGCTGCGGGTTCGTGCTCGCGATCGAGATCCTCATCAACGTCGGGATGGTGACCGGGGTCGCCCCCACGACCGGGATCACGCTCCCGCTGCTCTCCTACGGCGGCTCGTCGGTGTTCGCGACGTGCATCTCGCTCGGGATCGTGCAGTCGATCTGGCGGCTGCGCTACGCGAACGTGTAGCTCTCACGCGGCTCCGCCCCATCGCACCTTGCAGATCGTCCACTGGCGTGGAGCCTTTGTTCGCTGCCCTGCGGGCACGGCTTTCTTTCTTGCCGGTCCTGCGCCGGCCGCCCTCGGGCTTGGCCGCCCCCGCGGCCGGCGCCCTCGGACTCCTCCGCCCGCGACCGGACATCGCGATCCGCGCCGGGGCCCCTCGCCGTTCACATGAAACCGTGCCGGCGACACCCCAGCGCGGCTCGCGCGTCCGGGGCCCGCGGGCTCCGGAGAAATCGGCCAGCGCAGCACCGGCGGATTGAATACCCCCCGCCCCGGGCTCGATGCGCCCGTCAGTTACGGCTGGACTGCCCGCTGCCCAAACGCGACGCTGCTGAATTCCCAACACGTCCGAGGGACGGGAGTCACCCAGGACCGGCCAGTCGCCGCTCTCGCCGGAAGTAAGGTCAGATACCGGCCGCGGGGGGGTGGCTGGACGACGGAGACCTGCGGTCTTCGCTGCCTGAGTACAGTACTCGCTCTTCGCGGGGTGACTTGAACCGACCAACCGCGACGCTCCATTTCACCGAGCGGACGATGAGGCGAAGGACGACTCCACCCAGAGGGCTGCTTGGCACGTGGTTGATTGCAAGCCTGTCTTGCCTTCGTAGTACCGCAGCCCAAGGAGGACCCGATGGCGACCGTCGGGGCTTCGCCAAGCCGCGGTGTACTGGTTCACAAACCTCTCTGGCGATGTCGTCCCGTCCAGGAACCGCTGCCAGGAGTTTGTCACCCAGTCATCGCCGGCTGCGCTGAGCGCGGTCCAACCTTTGGCTTCAAGCGACTGCCCAACGGACTGCACAACTGAGATCGAGGGGTACGGCCGGTCCAACTCGAAGGAACAACTGCGGTAGAAACCGAGAAAGCCAGCGCGACAGTCGACATGCGCTGCGCCACTCGGAATCTCAACCGACGGCAGAGGTCCGAAGTACAGCCAGCGCACTGACGCAACAGCGGCGAACCCGAGGCCAAGCACCGTCAGCAGCGCTATGAGCACTCCACGCACCCATCGCATGACAGGCTCCCGTGCAATCTCCGGGCTTGGCAAGAGTCCACCGGATAGTTAAGCGGACACGCAAGCAGGCCCGGCAGGCCAGTCTACGCCGGTACCAGGTACTGCCAGACCTTCTTTGGGGGGTGGGGGCGATCCGCCCCTCGGGCGGTGGGCGAGTGTCGGTGCCGCGTGCGGGCTCCGGGCGGGCGAACCGCGGTGGGGTGTCGCCGGCGCCGTCTCATCCGAACGGCGAGGGGCCCCACTGCGGGGCGTCCCTGCCCGGTCGCTCGCGGCGACGTGAGAGGGCGAGACGCGGCTCTGCCGCGGCTCGCGGGGGGCACGGGGGGTCAAGAGCGTCCGGGTGGGTGGGTGGAACGGACGCGGGACCCCCCCCGCCAGGATCGAGGGACGCGCTCGATGCGCGGCCCGACCGACGCGCCGTAGCCCGAGGGGCAAAGAAGAGAGAAATCGGGGCCTCCCCGCAGGGGAAAGAACCCCCGCGCCGCGGGGGCGAGCAAGGCCCGAAGGCCGCGAACCCCAGGGGGCAACATAAGGACTCCACGGAGTGGAAACCTAGCAGGCTTGGGGAGATTCTTCGCTCGCTGCGCTCGCTCAGAATGACAGCGATGCGTGGACAACCTCCGCGCGGAGGCGGAACGGGGTTCAACAGCTACGCTCGCTCAGAACGACACCGTAGGGATCGCCCGCATCCGCAGGGTGCAAAATGGGTTACACTGACGAGCCCGGAGGCATGGTGAACACCGTCATCTACACCAACGTGACGCCGTACGAGACCCGCGTCGCCGTCCGCGAGGAGGGCGTGCTCGTCGAGCTCATGGTCGAGCGGACGCGCGAGCGCTCGGTCGTCGGAAGCCTCTACAAGGGCCGCATCTCGCGGGTGCTCCCCGGCATGCAGGCGGCGTTCGTGGACATCGGCCTCGACCGCGACGCGTTCCTGTACGTGGACGACGTGGCGGAGCAGCTCGAGGAGGAGGAGGTCGAGCCGGGCGAGTTCGCGCCCGCCGCCCCCCCTATCCAGGACCTGCTGCGCGAGGGGCAGGAGATCCTCGTGCAGGTCACGCGCGAGCTCGGGTCGAGCAAGGGGCCGCGCGCGACCTCCCACGTCACGATCCCGGGGCGCTACCTCGTGCTGATGCCGGGGAACTCGCACGTCGGCGTGTCGCGCCGGATCACCGACGAGACCGAGCGCGAGCGCCTCCGCTCGATGGTGTCGGAGATCCCGCACACCGGCGGGGCGATCGTGCGCACCGCCGGCGAGGGCCGCGACCGCGCCGACTTCCTGGCGGATCTCGCGGTGCTCGAGTCGATGTGGCGCCACATCAACAAACGGGCCGACGAGGTGAGCGCGCCGTGCCTGGTGCACCGCGACCTCGACTTGGTCCTGCGCGCGGCGCGCGACCTCGCGGGGCCGCACCTCTCCGAGTTCTGGATCGACGACACCGAGGGGTACCAGCGCGTGGTCGAGTTTCTCGACCGGGTGCAGCCCGAGCTCACCCCCAAGGTCAAGCTGTACCGCCGCCAGCTCGACATCTTCGACGCGTTCGGGATCGAGTCCGAGCTCGAGCAGGCGCTGCAGCCGAAGGTGTGGCTGCGGTCCGGCGGGTCGCTGGTGATCGACCAGACCGAGGCGCTCGTGGCCGTGGACGTCAACACCGGCCGCTACGTCGGCGGCGCCGACCTCGAGGACACCGTGTACCGGATCAACCTCGAGGCCGCGCGCGAGGTCGTGCGCCAGCTCCGCCTGCGCAACCTCGGCGGGATCATCGTCGTGGACTTCATCGACATGGAGGACGAGGCGCACCGCGACGCGCTCCTGGCCGAGCTCCAGAAGGCGCTCGCCCGCGACCGCGCCCGCACCCTCGCCGGCCCGGTCGGGCCGTTCGGCCTCGTCCAGCTCACCCGCAAGCGCACCGAGCGCTCGCTCGAGCGCGCCCTCACCCAGCCCTGCCCGACGTGCGAAGGTCTCGGCCGCGTCAAATCGCCTGAGACCGTGTGCCTCGACATCCGGCGCGCCCTGCTGCGCGAGTCGGCCGGCGGCGAGGCGAGCGAGTACTCGGTGCGCGCCCACCCCGAGGTCGTGCGCCTGCTCTCCGGGGAGCTGCGGGGGATCCTCACCGAACTCAAGGAGCGCCACGGCGTGACGGTGCGGACGTTCGAGGCGCCCGACTTCCACCCGGCGCGCTTCGAGGTCGACTGACGACTCGAATCCACTCTCGGAGAACGACTTACGCGATTCGCGCCGGGACCCGAGAGCCGGTCGGCGGGGTGCGACCCCTCCGGCGGCCACGGGTAGGTCGGTCCGAACGTGCTCTGGCTCGCGCGTACGGAGCAAGTGCTTGCCTTCTCGTGGACTATTGGATACCCTGACAGCGCTGAAGTTCGGTGCCCGGACGGTCACGCGATCGGCCGGCATCCGGCGAACCGAACGTGTCAGGCCGGGAGTGCGGGGGCGCTCTTGGCCCAACCGCCCGTCCCCCCTGGGTGCCGGGCCGTGATCGCATCACTTGAGGAGCTGGCCAATGCGTATCGCCGCCCTGGCACTCGCTATAGCTGTAGCCTTCGGGGCGCTCCCCGCCGCCGCGCAGTACCTCATCAACACGACGTTCATGGACTCGAACTCCACTGGATGGGTCCTGAGCGCATACGCAGGGAGCAACTTCACCCCGTGTCTGACGAGCGGCAACGCTGCGTGCGGCAACGACCCCGTCGGGCAGGGGTGGCTCCGTCTCACGAACGCGACCGCGCAGGCCAACGGCGAGGCCGGGGTCGCGTACTACAACACGGCATTCGCCGTCAGTCAGGGGTTCGCGGTTGACTTCGAATACGTCGCGTGGGGCGGCACCGGGGCTGACGGGATCGGTGTCATCCTGTTCGACGGCAGCACATCGACGGTCACCGTCGGCGCCCCGGGAGGATCGTTCGGGTACGCCGCCGACTACAACACCGCCACCGGGTGCACGTTCGGCAGTACGCAGGATCCTGGACTGACCAACGGCTACCTCGGGCTCGCTCTCGACGAATACGGCAATTTCGAGTTCGCGTCTGACCGCTGCAAGAACGGCGGCAGCGGCGCGCAGACCCCTGACTCCATCTCAGTCCGGGGGCCGGGGAATGGGGACAACAGCGGCAACAACTACCTCTACCTCGCCGGCACCGGCACGCTCACACCGGGGATCGACTCCCCCGGGGGGGCGACCCGTCCTGCCAACACTACCTACTACCGGCACGTGATCATCACGGTCGTCCCCAACACGGGCGTCACCCCCAACACAGTCACCGTCAACGTCTCGTGGATGACGAGCCTGTACGGCAGCTTCACGACGGTCCTCTCGGGCACCTACACGTTGCCCAACGGATACGTGACGCCCTCCACCCTGAAGCTCGGCTTCACCGCCTCGACAGGCGGCTCCACGAACTTCCACGAGATCCGGAACGTGAAGGTGTCGTACCCCGCCGACCTCGCGGTCACGAAGACGCACTCGCCGGCCAGCCCGGCACCGGGGAGCCAGGTGACCTACACAATCACGACGACGAACAACGGCCCCAACAACGTGACCGGCGCGGTGCTCACCGATCCCGTCCCGAGCGGGCTGACCGGCGTGACGTGGACGTGCGCCGTGACCGGCACCGGATCGTGCTCGGCCGCGAACGGAAGCGGCAACAGCGTCTACGAGGTCCTGAACCTGAACAACGGCGCGCATGCGACGGTCACCGTCACGGGCACGCTCCCCAACACGACACCTCAGCAGCAGGTCAACACTGCGACCATCACACCCCCGACCAGTATCACCGATAGCAACCCGAACAATAACTCTGCTACAGACGTCATCGAGATCGGCTCGCCCCCAGCGACTATGACAATCTCGAAGACCGCGACGAGCGGCACGGTCGCCACCGGAAACACGGAGACCTTCGTCATAGTCGTTGCTGACGTCGGCACAGCCACCTCGACAGGAACCAGTGTGTCGGACGTGTTGCCGGCCGGCTTCTCTACGACAGGAGTCACGGTCTCGTCGACGCAGGGGCCGTGCACCTTCACCGCCACGACGAGAACAGTGGCTTGCGCCCTCGGGACGATGTCGCCGAACGGTACGGCCACGATAATGATAACCGCCACAGCTGCTACGACCGGCACCTGGAACAACGCTGCGACCGTTACCAACAACGAGGGGGCGAACGTAACCTCTACCGCTGCCCAGGTCATAGTTGCGGGCACGGTCGCCAACGCAACCGATCTGGCAGTCACGAAGACGCATGCAGGCTCACCAGGCCCCGGCGACAGTGTGGTCTACACGATGGTGGTCACCAACACCGGAAACAGCATCAGACAAACCAACTATGCAACGTTCGTCGACACCCTTCCACCAAGCTTGAGCAACAGTGTGACCTGGAATTGCACCCACACAGGCACGGGGACGTGTCCCACGACCCTCCCGACGAACCGCGTGGCTAATCTACAGTTCCAGTTGAACAGCGGCGCAACAATGACATTTACCGCCACCGCGACGCTTTCGACGAGCGCAACGCCACCCATCTTCAACACAGTGACCGTTACGCCGCCAGCGACGTGGGCCGACAGCAATCCCGCTAACAACATAGCGACTGACGAGCTCAGCTTTTCGGTGCCCGTCACTGTCGCACGCTTTCTCGCCTTGACCGAGCCGGACGGCGTCCGCTTCCGGTGGACGTCGTCCATCGAGATCGCGAACGCCGGGTACAACCTGTACTCTCGGACCCCGGAGGGGCTCGTTCGCCTCAACGACCGACTGATCCCCTCGGCGTCGCCCGACTCGACGGTGCCGGTGCAGTACGAGGAGTTCGTGGAGGGAGCGCCGCCCGGGCCGTACGTGCTCGAGGACGTGGACATCCGCACCGGGGTCCGCCGCCATGGACCGTTCGAGGCGGACCGGGCGTACGGCGCCGAGCCCGCCGCCGAGCCGATCGACTGGGCGGCCGTACGCGCCTCCTCGCGGGAGGTCGCCGCGCTGGCGGTGACCCAGGCTGCGAAGGTGCAGCAGGTGAACATCCTGGTGGACCACGACGGGCTGTACCGCGTGACATACGAGGCGCTCAAGGGCGCCGGGTTCGACCTCGCCGGAATCCCCGTGCAGCAGCTCGCGCTGACGTGCCGCGGGGCGTCGGTGCCGATCCTCGTCGTCGGCCCGGGGGCCGCATTGGGCGACTCGCCCCCTCGGAGCTTCGGACCCGGCGTCGCGGTCGAGTTCTTCGCGAGCGCGGTCAACTCGCTGTACACCCGCACCAACGTCTACACGCTCGCGAGCAGCTGGCGCGGCGGCGCGCGCATCGCTCTCGACGGCACGCCGGTCCCGGCCGGCCAGCCGCCGCAGTCCTACCTCGAGACGGTGAGCGTCGTGAAACCGCTCCAGTACAGCGCCGCATCCCCGACCGGCACGCCGTGGTACGAGACCGGGATCCTCGCGTACACGTCGCCTGTCAGCCAGACGTTCACCGTCCCGGTGGACAACCTCGCCACGGGCGGGAGCGGTGCGCGGTTCTCGTTCCACATGTGGGGCGGGACCGACTGGCCAGACTTCACACCCGACCACCACGCGGTGCTCGACCTCGACGGCCACACCGTCGCCGACGATTCGTTCGACGGCGTGACCGACCACCCGATCTCCGGCCCGCTCCCGGACGGCGCGCTCGTCGAGGGCGCCAACACCTTCACGCTCACGCTGCCCGGCGACTCGGGCGTGGACTACGAGATCGTCAACGTCACGAGCTACGGCCTCACGTACCCCCGCCGCTTCGTCGCGCGCAACGGCGCGCTCTCGTTCACGAGCGGAGGCGGCGTGTTCGCCGTGGACGGCCTGCCCTCCTCGAACGTCGAGGTGTACCGTATCGGCGGCAGCGCGCCGCGGCGGCTCACCCAGGTGCAGACGCAGCCCAGCGGCTCGGCTCTGCTCGCCCGCTTCGCCGGCACCGGACAGACGGCGTCGTACGCGGTGTACGACGCGAGCGCGATCTCCGCCCCGACGTTCGCGCCGGTCCCGCAGCCCAACCAGATCAAGAACGGGTACGCGGACTACCTGATCATCGCGCATCCGAACTTCATCGCCGGGCTCGACCCGCTCGTGAGGGCGCGCACGGCGCAGGGCCTCCGAGTCAAGGTCGTGAACGTCAACGACGTCTACGCCGCCTTCAACTACGGCATCGTGGACCCGCAGGCGATCCACGACTACATCGCCTACGCGTACCGCTCGATGCGGACGCGCTACGTCCTGTTGGTCGGCGGCGACACGTACGACTACTTCGACTACCTGCACACGGGCTCGATCAGCTTCGTCCCGACGCCGTACGCCCCGACGGGCGACCTAGTCCTGTACGCGCCTGCCGACCCGCTCCTGGCGGACGCGACCGGCGATGGCGTCCCCGACCTCGCGCTCGGCCGACTCCCGGTCCGGACGCCCGCCGAGCTCGCCACGGTCATCGCCAAGACGCTGGCGTACAGGGGCCGCGGCGCGAGTGCCGTCTTCTCGGCGGACGCGGCCGACAACGGCTACTCGTTCGCGACCGTGAGTGACCAGCTGGCCGCCTCGCTGCCGTCGAGCTGGTCGCTGACTCGCGCCTACATCGACACCCTCGGAGCGAGCGCCGCCCGGTCGGCGCTGATCGGGGCGATCAACGGCGGAGCCGCGTTCACGAGCTTCGTCGGGCACTCCTCGTTCACGGTGTGGTCGTTCGACAACCTGTTCAACTCCACGGATGCGGTGGCGCTGCTCAACGCCGGCCAGCCGACAGTCGTCGCACAGTGGGGGTGCTGGAACACCTACTACGTCGAGCCGCACACCGACACGCTCGCACACAAGCTCCTGCTCTCGGGGCCGCAGGGCGCGGCGGCGGTGCTCGGACCCGCAACGCTCTCCGACGCCGACTCCGAGGCCGGCCTCGGGCGCCTGCTGATGCCGCTGGTGTTCAAGAGCCGGTTGCAGCTGGGGACCGCGCTCACCCAGGCCAAGCAGCAGCTTGCGGTGACACAGCCTCATGCCATCGACGTCCTTCGCGGCTGGACGTTGCTGGGGGACCCCGCCCTCGTTGTGGCTGCGCCGGGCGCCAACTCCCTCGGGCTAGCCGCCACAACCGGAGTGGACGATGAGTAGACGCACCGGATTTCGTGCCGGGGCCTCTTCCGCGGGGAGGTGGTGATTGGCTGAGCATCGTGCGAACCCCCCGCTGATCGGTCCGGACCGGCCGCAGCGTCCATTGCGGCCGGCGGGTCCGCGCCGCGCATATCTCCCTCCCCGCTGCGAGATCGTCGGCCGTCTCGACCAAGTTGTCCTCGGGGGAAGCCCCGGCCTCGGTGAGAGCGGGGACCCCACCCTCCGCAAGCCGTAGGAGCCGAGCGACGAGGTTGAGTCCGCATCCGGCCGCCGAGCGAATTCCACCGGAAGGGGTGCGGTGAGCGGGATCGTCGCCGTCTGGCGGCGTGACGGGGCGCGCGTCGCGCCGGACGAGCTCGACGCACCGTGCGCCGCCCTCGGCCACCGCGGACCCGACGGGTGCGACACTACTTCCGCCTCCCATGGGGCCCTGGCGCACCACCACTTCTGGACCACCCCCGAAGAGGTCGGTGAGCGGCAGCCGGTGTCCAGCGCCGACGGACAGGTAACGCTCGCCTTCGACGGCCGGATCGACAACCGCGACGAGCTGTTCGGCCGAATCGGCTGTGCAGACGCGGCCATGTCGGACGCGGCGCTGGTGGCGCTCGCCTACGCGCGGTGGGGCGAGGCATGCTTCGCGCTCCTCCTCGGGCCGTTCGCGGCGTGCGTCTTCGACCGGAGTCAGGACCGCGTCGTCCTCGCGCGCGATCCTCTCGGCGACCGCACGCTGTACTACCACCTGAACGATCGCGGTCTGGTCGTCGCCTCCGAGGAGGCGGGCGTGCTCGCCCACGGTGGCGTTCCGCACGCGATCGATCGGACGACGCTCGCCCGCATCTGCGCCGTCGAGGCGCCGCTCGAGGGTGAAACGTTGTTCAGCGGAGTGCGTGAGCTGCCGCCAGGCCACGTCCTCACGGTGCGCCGCGACGGCTGTCGGTTGCGCGCATTCTGGACACCGCAGGCGAATGCCACGCTGCGCCTTCGGTCGGATGGCGAGTACGCCGAGGCCTTCCGCGAGCTGCTGCGAAAGGCGGTGATCTGCCGGATGCGCGCCCGCTCGCCGGTGGGGGTGATGATGAGCGGCGGGCTCGACTCCCCGCCGATCGCGTACCTTGCGGCGCAGGAAATGGTTCGCACGGGGGACTCCGGACCGTTGCGCGTCTTCTCGTGGGTGTTCGACGAGCTCGCGTGCGACGAGCGTCGGTTCATGGACCCCGTCATCGAGCGATATGGGTTCGAGGTGTGCCGCGTAGTAGCTGACGACCTGTGGCCACTACGCGACGCAGACTCCTGGTCTCGCGAGCCTCCCCCGCCGGCTCCTGTCCCTTTTCGCCTCCTGCACGAAGCCGTCTGGCGCCAGGCCCGGTCCGCTGGCGTGCAGGTGCTCCTCTCGGGGACGTTCGGCGACGAGCTGTATCGCGGTCCGGAGACGTGGCTCCTGGACCTGCTCCGGGAGCGCAGGTTCGCCGCCGCGGCGAGCGGCCTCCTTGCCTGTTTCGGACGTCGCGGTCCGGTCGGGCTGTGGCGCGACCCTGGATTCCGCCATCTCGCCGGGCGGCTCGTGCGGGCCGCGACACCAGCCGGCTCGCGCCCCCCGCGCGCCGAGTCGAGGCCCTGGCTCACGCCCGAGGCGCGCGACCTGATCGCGGGAAGCGAGCCGAGCGCGGGTGCGGCGCCAGTCGAGGACGCCAGCCGTCTGCGACGGATCTCGACCCCCTGGGAAGCGCGGAGTGCCCCGCTGATCAACGCAATGTCGAACAGGCACGGCGTCGAGGTCAGAACCCCCTACCGCGATCGCCGGCTCGTGGAGTTCATGGCGTCGGTGCCGGGCCATCAGGTGTACCGGGGCGGGCTGCGCAAGCACATCCTGCGGGAGGGGATGCGCGGGATCCTCCCCGAACGCGTACGTCTCCGGAAGCGCCCAACCTCGTACCTGCCGCTCTACAACCGGGGGTTCTTCGAGCGCGAGCACGCGACGGTGCGCGCGCTCCTCGACGATCCCGATGCGTGGTGGCCGCGGTTCGTGCGGCGCGACTGGCTGGAGAACGCGATCCGGCGGCCGCTCCGCGTCCGAGACGACGGCGTCGCCGCCGCGGTCCCCTGGCTGTGCGTGGTCGTCGAGCTGTGGCGGCGCACCGCCTCGCCGGCCGAGCAGGCGTACCTGAGGCTGCCGTGATCGTGCTCCGCCTCCGCCGCAGCGACACGCCGGCCCCCGCGGCTTGGAGCGCCTTCCGCGTCGCGGGACACGAGATCGTCACCGACGTGCCGCTCGCGGCGCTCGCCGCGTTCGCGGGTCCGCTTCCTGCCGACGTCCCCGCGCTGCCCGAACCCGCGCCCCCGAAGGCGGCGGCGACGCTCGCCGACGAGACGTACCGCGGCCCCGCGTGGCTGTGCGGCTCGACCCGCGAGGTCGTGTGCAGCGTCACAACCTGCGGGTATGAGCTGACGGTCGCCGGCGTCGGCGAGTTCTCGGTCGCCGCCGACGGGTCGTGCGTGGACTGCACCGCGTCCGCGCTCGATCCCGCGGATCCCGCGCTCGCCGAGGCGGTGCTCGGGCCGGCGCTGACGCTCGCGCTCGCACTCCGAGGCACGTTCTGCCTGCACGCGAGCGCCGTGCTCTCGACCGCCGGGGTGCTGCTCTTCCTCGGGCCCTCCGGCTCCGGCAAGTCCACCGTGGCGGCGGGCATCGCCGGTGGCGACCCACGGTTCACCTGCCTGACCGACGACGTGACGCCGCTCGCTCCCTCCGCGGACGGCGTCGAGGTGCGGCCGCGATTCCCTCAGCTCAAGCTCCCGGACGAACGCCAGCCCGCCTCCAACGCGCCGCACGCCGTTGCTCTGCGGGCCGCGTACCTGCTGGGCGTCCCCGACGCGGCGTCGTCGCGCGCGGTGTCGGTCGAGGCCCTCGACCCGGCGCGCGGTCTCGCCGCGCTGGTCCGCCACACCGTCGCCGTGCGGCTGTTCAGCCGCGACCTCCTCGCGGCGTATCTCGAGGCGCTCGCGGCGGCCCCGGCACTGCCGGTTCGGGTCCTGCGCTACCCCCGGCGGCACGAGGTGCTGCCCGAGGTCGCGGCGGCGCTCGCCGCCGACGTCGCTGACCATCAGTGACCTGCGGCGAGGCCGTCCGCGCTGCGCCGCGTCGCTTGCCAGCCTCCGGGGCGGAGAGTAGACTCTCGCGGCCACTGCGGAGAGGTGCTGGAGTGGCCGATCAGGGCTGCCTGCTAAGCAGTTGTCCGGGGTTAACCCGGACCGGGGGTTCGAATCCCCCCCTCTCCGCCATGACCCCCTCCCGCCCAGTCAACAGGTGACAGTCGACAGTTGACAGTCAACAGCTTACAGCTGACAGCCGACAGCTGACAGCAAACACACCGGCCGCCCCACTTGTTGTTGCGAGGGCGGGCCGGGAAGCTGTCAGCTGTGAGCTGGGTGGGTGGGGGAGTGCTGTCAACTGTCAAGTGTGAACTGTCAACTGTTGCCTGCCTCATCCCCGCTGCTTCTGCTCGATCTTGGCCCAGGTGTCGCGCAGCGTGACGGTGCGGTTGAACACCAGCTTCCCGCCGGCGGAGTCCTTGTCCACGCAGAAGTAGCCGAGGCGCTCGAACTGGAAGCGCTCCTCGGGGGCGGCGCCGGTGAGCGAGGGTTCGACCCAGCAGCCGGCGAGCACCTCGAGCGAGTCGGGGTTGATGTTGTCCTTCCAGTGCTGCCCCTCCTCGACGTCGCCCGGGTCGGGCTTCGTGAGCAGGCGGTCGTAGAGCCGGACCTCGGCCGGCGCCGCGTGGGCGGCCGAGAGCCAGTGCATCGTGGCCTGCACCCTGCGGCCGTCGGGGGCGCTCCCGCCGCGCGTCGCCGGGTCGTACGTGCAGCGCACCTCGACGACGTTCCCGGCCGCGTCCTTCACGACGCCGGTGCAGCGCACGAGGTACGCGGAGCGGAGGCGGACCTCGTTCCCCGGGTAGAGGCGGAAGTACTTCGGCGGCGGCGTCTCGCGGAAGTCCTCCTGCTCGATCCACAGCTCGCGCGAGAACGGCACGGCGCGCGTGCCGGCGCCCGGGTCCTCGGGGTTGTTGGGGACCTGGAACTCCTCGACCCGGCCCTCGGGGTAGTTCTCGACCACGAGCCTGAGCGGGCGCAGCACCGCGAATTTGCGCGGCGCCCGCCGGTTGAGGTCCTCGCGCAGGCAGTGCTCGAGGAGCTGCACGTCCACCATGCTGTCGCGCTTGGCGACGCCGATCCGGTCCGCGAAGTCGCGGATCGCCTCCGCCGTGAAGCCGCGCCTGCGCAATCCGGAGATCGTCGGCATGCGCGGGTCGTCCCAACCCCGCACGACGCCCTCCTGGACGAGCTGCAGGAGCTTGCGCTTCGACATCACGGTGTAGGTCAGGTTCAACCGGGCGAACTCGATCTGTTGCGGGTGCGGCTCGGGGAGCTCGCACTCGTCGATCACCCAGTCGTAGAACGGGCGGTGGTCCTCGAACTCGAGCGTGCAGATCGAGTGCGTGACCCGCTCGATCGCGTCCTCGAGCGGGTGCGCGTAGTCGTACATCGGGTAGAGGCACCACGCGCTCCCGGCGTGAGGGTGCGGCGCGTGGAGGATGCGGTAGATCACCGGATCGCGCATGTTGATGTTGCCCGAGGCCATGTCGATCCGGGCCCGCAGCGTGCGCGCGCCGTCGGGGAACTCCCCCGCTCGCATCCTCCGGAACAGCTCGAGGCTCTCGGCGGCGGGACGTTCGCGGTGGATGCACGGGGTTCCCGGCTCTGTGAGCGTCCCACGACGGTCGCGCACCTCGTCCGCCGTGCAGTCGCACACGTACGCCTTCCCCTTGCCGATCAGCTTCTCGCCCCAGGCGTACATCTGCTCGAAGTAGTCCGAGGCGAAGTACAGGTGCGTCCCCCAGTCGAAGCCGAGCCAGCGCACGTCGCGCTCGATCGACTCGATGTACTCCTGCTCCTCCTTGGTGGGGTTGGTGTCGTCGTACCGGAGGTTGCACTGGCCACCGAACTGCGCGGCGATCCCGAAGTTCAGGCAGATCGACTTCGAGTGCCCGATGTGGAGGTAGCCGTTGGGCTCGGGCGGGAACCTGGTGACGACCGTGCGGTGCTTCCCGCTCGCGAGGTCGCCGACGACGATCTCGCGGATGAAGTCCTGGCTCGCGGCCGGTGCGTTGCTCGCCATGCCCTCACGCCCCTTCCGGCTTCCCGGCCGGCCGCCCCGACGTCGCGGTCTCGCGCAGCACCTCGACGGCGCGCCGCAGCCGGCGGCGACACACCTCGCGCCCCAGCACCTCCATCGTCTCGAACAGCGGAGGCGTCGCGGCCTTCCCGGTGACCGCGATCCGCACCGGCATGAACAGGTCGCCGGGTTTCCACCCGGCCGCCTCGCAGTACGCGCGCATCGCCGACTCGAGGCCGGCGGCGGTCCAGTCGAGCAGCGGGTCGAGGCTCTCCTCCAGCATCCCGGCGAGCGCCTTCGCGGTTTCGGCGGCACTCCTCTTCTTGGCCACGAGCTTCGCCGTCGCCTCGCCGTCGTACGCCACCTCGCCGGTGAAGAAGAAGCGCGCGTACTCGACGAAGTCCTCGAGCTTCTCGATGCGCTCGTGCGCGAGCGGAAGCACCTTGAGGAGGTGCTCGTCGGAGAGCACGTCGGACCGCAGCCGCGCCAGCAGCTCCGGCACCGGGAGGTTGCGGATGTACTTGCCGTTCATCCACGTCAGCTTCTCGAGGTCGAACACGGGGCCGCCGAGCGTGACGTCGTTGAGGTCGAAGCACGCGACGAACTCGTCGAGCGAGAACTCCTCGCGGTCCGCGGAGATCGCCCACCCCATGAGCGCGAGGTAGTTGAGCATCGCCTCCGGGAGGTAGCCGGCGCGGCGGTAGTAGTTCAGCGACACCGGGTTCTTGCGCTTGGAGATCTTGGACTTGTCGGCATTTCGCAGGAGCGGCAGGTGGCAGAACACCGGCTCCGCCCAGCCGAACGCGCGGTAGAGCATGGCGTGCTTCGGCAGCGAGGAGATCCACTCCTCGGCGCGGACCACGTGCGTGATCCCCATGAGGTGGTCGTCCACCACGTTCGCCAGGTGGTACGTCGGGTAGCCGTCGCTCTTGAGGAGCACCTGGTCGTCCACGAGCCGGTTGTCGATCCGGACGTCGCCGCGGAGCAGGTCGTGCACGACCGTCTCACCCTCGCGGGGCATCGCGAGCCGGATGACGTGCGCCTCGCCGGCGGCGCGCCGGCGCGCCGCCTCCGCCGCAGGGACCGTGCGGCAGTGCCCGTCGTACCCGGTCGCCTGCGGGAGCTTCTTCGCGCGCTGCTCCTCGCGGAGCGCGTCGAGGCGCTCCTTGGTGCAGAAGCACGGGTACGCCGCGCCGCCCGCCACCAGCCGCTCGGCGTGCTCGCGGTAGATCGGGAAGCGCTCGCTCTGCCGGTACGGACCGAGCGGGCCTCCCACGTCCGGCCCCTCGTCCCACGTCAATCCCAGCCACCGCAGCGATTCGAAGATCATCCGCTCCGAGGTCGCGTTGGAGCGCTCGCGGTCGGTGTCCTCGATCCGGAGCACGAACTGGCCGCCGTTCTTCCGGGCCCACGCGTAGTTGAAGAGCGCGACGTAGGCCGTGCCCACGTGCGGGTCGCCGGTCGGGCTGGGGGCGATGCGTGTCCTTACGGCCATGCGCGGTCTCTCCGTGCGAGCCGCGACCGAGTCGCGGCCTGGAGAAGTGTAACAGCCGGTTCGATTCGCCGGGGGGCGGGGCGGCGGCTCCCCCGGGCGCGTCGCAGGCGCGCACCGGCCGTTTCAATTGGTTGGGCCTGGAAGACGTCGAATTGGCCCTTGCAAGCATCCAATTCCAGCGCGATCGTAGCACCCAGCCGCCGCCGCGGGAGCGCGGAGGGGGCGGGAGGACTGCATGCTCCTGATGACGCTCGACCGCGCGAGCCGGGTGCCGGTATACCGGCAGATCTGGGAACGAGTCGCGCGGCTCGTGGACGACGGGACGCTCTCCCCCGGCGCGCGCTTGCCGGCGAGCCGGAACCTGGCGGACACACTGGGCGTGAACCGCTCGACGGTCGTCCGCGCGTACCAGGAGCTGTGGGCCCTCGGGTACCTGGAGAGCCGTCCCGGCTCGTACTCGACCGTGCGGCAGCGGGTGAAGCTCGCGCCCGATCACGAGCGGCGGCGCTCCGGGTTGATCGACTGGACGCACGCCTCGTCGCGACCCGCGCGCTTGGCGCACCAGGCGCTGCTCGACCTGACGGCTCAGCGTGCGCGGCCCGCCGGCCGGGCGGTGAACTTCGCGACGCTCGAGGCCGACCGCGCCTTGTGCCCGGTCGACGACTTCCGGCGCGCCATCCGCCAGGCGCTCCTCGCCGAGGGGCGCGCCCTGCTCGACTACGGCGACCCCGCCGGCTACCGGCCGCTGCGCGAGACGATCGCCCAACGCCTCCGGGTCCATGGCGTCACGGTGTCCGCCGACGAGGTGCTGATCACGAGCGGCAGCCAGCACGGGATCGACCTCGTGCTGCGCCTGCTCGCCGGCCCGGGCACCGAGGTGGTGGTCGAATCGCCGACGTACGCGCTCGCGATCCCGTTGTTCAGGCTCCACGGCGTCGCCCTCCGCGAGGTCCCGATGGGTGCCGACGGGATGGACCTCGACGAGCTCGATCGCGTTCTCGCCCGGCGCAACCCCGCCCTGATCTACACGATGCCGAACTTCCACAACCCGACGGGGATCACGACGTCGCACGCCCACCGCGAGAGGCTGCTCGCGCTCGCCCGGGCGCACCGCGTGCCGATCCTCGAGGACGGTTTCGAGGAGGAGCTGAAGTACTTCGGCAAGTGCGTGCTGCCCCTCAAGTCGATGGACGCGGGCGGGCTCGTGATCTACGCGGGGACGTTCTCGAAGGTGGTGTTCCCGGGGCTGCGGATCGGGTGGCTGGCCGCCGATCGCGAGTGCATCGAGAGGCTGCTCGCGGTCAGCCGCTTCACGGTGCTCTCGTCCAACATCGTGTCGCAGGCGGCCGTCCACCGCTTCTGCGCCGGCGGCGCGTACGAGGACCACCTGCGGCGGGTCCACCGCGCATACCGTAAGCGGATGGCCGTGCTCCTCGCGGGGCTCAAGCGGCACCTCCCGGCTGCCGGGGTCCGGTGGACGCAGCCGGCCGGGGGGTACACGCTCATGCTGTGGGTGGACACGGCGCTCTCCGAGGCCGAGCTCGACGCCCGCCTCCGCCGCGCGGGCGTGCTGCTGACCCCCGGCAGCTCGTTCTTCGCCGGCGAGCAGCGCGAGGTGACGTTCCGGCTCTCGATCGCGAACCTCACCGAGGAGGAGATCGAGGACGGGTGCGCGAAGCTCGGCCGCGTCATGGGGCAGGCGGTGAGGCGCTGACGTGCTCCTCGAGCTCAAGCGCGGGATCACCTACGGCCCGGTGAGCTCCCGGAGGTTGGGTCGCTCGCTCGGGATCAACGTGCTCGGCGGCGGAGGGAAGGTCTGCACCTTCGACTGCCTGTACTGCCAGTACGGCTGGACCCCGCCGGACTCGATCTCGCGCTCCTCGTTCGACTCCCTTCCCGCTCCCGACGCCGTCGTGTCGGCCGTCGAGGCGGCGCTGGCCGGGCTCGCCGAGCCGCCGGCCTACCTGACGTTCTCCGGCAACGGGGAGCCGACGCTGCACCCGCGCCTTGGCGAGATCGTGGACGGCGTCATCGCCGTGCGGGACCGGTCGGCGCCGGCGGCGCGGACGGCGGTTCTCTCGAACAGCACCCGCGTGCACGACGCCCGGGTGCGCGCCGCGCTCGCCCGGCTCGACGTCCGCATCATGAAGCTGGACGCGGGTACGGAGGCCACGTTCGCCAGGTTCAACCGCCCGCTCGGGGGGGTGACCCTCGCGCACGTGCTCGCGGGGCTGCGTGCGCTGGGCGGCGTCACGATCCAGGCGCTGTTCGCCGACGGGCCGGACGGCAACACGAACCCCGAGGAGATCCGCGCGTGGGTCGACGCGGTCGTCTCGGTGAGGCCGGTCGCGGTGCAGGTCTACACGCTCGCGCGCGGCTACCCGTCGGACCGGATCGGCCCGGTCGGCCCACGCCTGCTCGAGGCGATCAGCGATCACCTGATCGCGATGGGGGTCGCCGCCGAGGCGTTCTAGCGCTCGACGCGACGGCGGTTGCACGGCGCCGCCGCAATTGACACCGCCGGAAGCCGGGCTAGAATGTCGCTCCCTGCTCTGCTGGGGAGTCGTCCAACGGCAGGACACGTGGCTCTGGACCACGGTATCGGGGTTCGAATCCCTGCTCCCCAGCCAAGTGTAAGACCATCCAGAACAAGGAATTGCGCATCGTTTCATAATTGCGATCGATCTCAGTTAGACTCTGGGTCGTACCTGGGTCGTACGGCGGCCAAAGTCTGCTACCCGTCTTCTTCTCCAAGCCCTTCATCTTCCAAGCCCGGATGGCCGGACGTGGACCATCCGCCGTTGGGGTGAACCAGTGCCTCACCGCGCTTGAACTCCGAGGCGTGGATCTCGAGAACGATCGAGCGCCCCTTGCTCAGGAGAGTAAGAAGTGCCTGCACGCCCGCAATCGGGAAGTGTGCCCAGCCGCGCAGCTCTCCGTCCGGGCAGATCTGCAGCAGGCCACCACCCATCTCGGTGCAGCTGTAGACATGGAACTCGAACCGCCGGACCTCACGCTTGCGGACGCGTACGGGTTCCCGATATGCCTCGACGAGCAGTTGTAGCGCCAGGTAGTCCTCGTGCTCGAGCTCGTACTCGTTCCGGATCTTCTCCTCGTTGGTGCGCCAATCCGCGTAGGGGACCTTGTGCTTCTTCCACCTCGGCCCGCTGTAGGAAGCATGCCACTCGAGGATGGCCAGGTTGTGCCAGACGTGCTGATCGAAGGGGTCGATCTTCTTCTTGCGCCGTTGGGTCGGCATGATCCTGCCCTCGTCTCTCCCTCTCGAGTCTAAGTAGCTGTCGTTCGGGGAGCCACACCCGCATCGTCCGTGGAGATAGACGCGACCTCCTAGGCGCCCAGCTGAACCGCTGCTCGAACCCCGACGTGGCGACCTGCGCCGCTCCCACCGGCGCTCACGCCACCCAGCCCGCAGACCGGAGCGAGTGAGCCGGTTGCGTTGTGCCTGTCCTCACGGTCATCATCACACCGGGCCGGTGGTGCGAACCGAGGCTGCCCTCCCCTGGCCTGCGAACCGACCTCCACGTCCGCCTCGGGAGGCTCTCGACCACGCATGCTCCAGATGAGGCGGTCACCGAACGTCAGGTCATCGTTCCCGAGCTCGTGGCGCTCGGGTAACCCGCGGTCCTGGCACCGCTGACGGTCTCACGGGCTCGGCGACCCGATACCCCTGATCTGCTCTTGGTTCGGTCGGGAGGAGACGCCGACGCGGCGGCTCGTGCCGCCACCGACGCCGACCGCTACCCCTATGGCGTCGCGATCGTCGAGTCGAGGGGATTGGACCGCCCGCTCGATCGCACCACGCCGGCCACGCGCGACCGGGACGGCATACCGTCCACCCAGACCAGGCGCTACCCCAGCCTCGGCGACGATCAGTCCGGAGATCGCATCTGGTGGGCCAGAATTGACGCCACAAGAACTCTCCTCCGCAGCATCCCGCCAGACCTACTCGAACCAGTACAACGCTTAACCGGTTTTCCTGCTGCTGCTTCCGCGAAATCGGGAACGGCCGAAGAACGCCGCCAGTGACCTCCAACCGCTCGTCTCTAGGGCCGATGGAGGAGGGGCACCGAAGTCGCGCCCTCTGTAGGAGCCACCGGGAACACTCCCGGAGTCAGCGTGAGGTGTGGAGCGGCGCGCAGAGCGCGCGGGCCCGAGCGGTCCAGCATGGCGACCAGGGCCAACCAAGACACCATCAGAACACTCCTGCGCGGCCTCGCCCGCCTCGACGGACTGCCAGCACTCCGCTCAACCGAACACCCTCCACGCCGAGGACTTCTGCCTAACACCGACAAGGCGACCTCCGCCTAACACCGACCGAACGACGCCATGCCACCGCGCCCGAGCGACGACCCCGAACCAACGCCACGTCGACTACCCTCCCCCCGGCCAACACCGGATAGACCATCCCCGGCCGCCAACAACCAGTGCTGCGAAAGCTACTTAAGGAGGCATGGGTTTGCCCCTCGGCAACGTCGGTAGCCAGGCACCGTATTGCCCGCTCAAGGGAGTAGATTGACAGGGTGCGCATCGCAGAAATCACCATCGCCAACTTCCGTTGTCTCAGAGAGGCTAGACTGGTCTGCCACTCGCTTACGTCCCTGGTCGGGCGCAACGGCGCCGGCAAGAGCACGGTCCTCCACGCGCTCGACCTGTTCTACCGCCCAAGCTCCGCGGTATCGAAAGACGACTTCTTCAACCGCTACACCACCGCCCCCATCACCATCCAGGTCGCGTTCGACAATCTCCGGCCCGACGAGCAGACCGAGTTCGCGCCCTACCTTCAAGACGGACGACTGACCGTAACGAAGCGCTACGAGCTTGCCGGCACCGCCAACACCGCCACGGGCCGCTACTACGCCGCCCGCCGACGATACCCACCGTTCGCGGTGATCCGCACCATGGGCGCCCGGGAGATGGGCAAGGCACTGAGTGATGCCTTCGACAAGCTGGTCGCGCAGGGCTCCATGCCACCTGAGCCACGCCCCCCGAAAACCGGCCAACCAGCGATGCTCGCGTACATGGACCACTTCGAGGCAGAACACCCCGACCTCTTGGAGCTAACTGAAGACGAGACGCAGTTCTTCGGCGAGAAGAACGTCGGCGGCGGGAAACTCGACACCTACACGCAATTCGTATACGTACCCGCAGTGCGCGACGCCGCCCAAGAGGCGACGACCGACGCAAAGCGGTCCAGCTTCGGGCAACTCCTGGACATCGCCGTCATCCGCAAGGTGAACACGCGCCCTGAAATCGCGAACCTCCAGCAGACCCTTCTCGAAGCCGTAACCCAAGCCTATTCCCCTGACGTCATCGGCGACGACCTCCAGAATCTCGAGGCGAGCCTCAACAAGGTCCTGCAGCCCTTCGTCCCGAACGCCGCGCTCAGCCTCGAGTGGAGCGGTCAACCCGCGGTCAGCTTCAAGGCGCCGGAGGTGGTTCCCCTCATGACCGAGGACGCCTTCACCGGCGAAATCAGCAAGAAAGGGCACGGCCTCCAGCGCGCCCTCATCTTCACGCTCCTCAGCTACCTCGCTCGCGTCAGGAACACTCCCGACAACCAGACCACAACGTCCGAGGCGCAACCCGCGAGCACGTCATCCGTCGCCTTGCGCGGACCTGACCTCATCCTCGGCATCGAAGAACCCGAACTCTACCAACACCCCAACCGCTGCCGTCACTTCGCGGCCCTCCTCCGCAGACTCAGCGCGGAAGCTGCTACCGAGACGGCCGGCACACAGGTCATCCTGACCACCCACTCGCCACTCTTCGTCTCCCTCGAGCACTTCGAGGAAGTACGACTCGTCCAGAAGCACAACGGGCCGGACGCCACCACGCCCGGCTGCGGCATCATCTCCGCCGCCACACTGGACTCGCTCCGCCACGCGTGGGCCGCCGCCTGCAACAAGAAGGACAACGACGTCACCATCAACAGCATGCTCGCAAGGATGCGGAGCTTCACGTCCTCCCAAGCAAGCGAGGGGTTCTTCGCAGACACCGTCGTGCTTGTCGAAGGCGTAAGCGACGCCGCCGTGTTGAGCCAAACGGCGCAGGAGCGCGATGCCGAGTGGATCGCCCGCGGTGTCGCAGTGCTCGCTGTAGACGGAAAAGCCAACCTCGGCGCACCCTACCTCGTCCTGACGATCCTCAAGATCCCAACCTACCTGGTCTTCGACGCCGACAACCACCTCAAAGGGAAAGGCACGAAGGCGGGCGAGGACAACGCCATTAGAGACAACAGAATTCTCCTAGAACTCGGTGGCGAAACCCCAACCGACTTCCCACCCTACACGACCTCGACACGTGTCGCTTGCTTCGCAGACAACCTAGAACAGGCCCTCATCGCCGACCTTGGTGCCGAGTTCTTCAACGAGACGGCCACAGCAATCGCGGCCGATCTGGCGTGGGGCGACGCTGCCGACGTGCTCAAGAACCCGCGCGCCGCCACCGCCTTCGTGCACCGAACCTACGAGGCAGGCAAGACCCTGCCATCAATCGAGAGAGTCGTCGCCGCAGTCAACGTGATGACCAGCGCGCCGAAACATTCCGCGTAACTCAGACAGCGGTCGCCCGGCTACCACTTACTTCAGGCCGAGCCTGCGCGCCGCCCACTCCTGGCCGGCCGCGCCGAGCATTGTCTGCCACCCTGCGAAGCGCGTCGCGCCACGGATGAACGCGTCCCAGTCGGCGTCAGGGATGGCGGCGAAGTCCTCTGCCGACTCCACCTTGAAGCCGCTGGCTGCGACCATCGCATCGAACGACGCGAAGCGCGTGTGGCGCCGCATGAAGTCGGGGCCGAGGAGTTCCCCAACCGGAATCCGGTGGGACCCGTGCAAAGCGCGACCGCGCGCCTGGAGATCCCTGAGCTTCCGCTGCACCTCGTCGAACCCCTTCAATTCCACTTTCACTCAAGCACCCCCTGCTCGTTGCCAGCGCGGACCAGCGCGTCCGCGCGCCGTGCTACACGTTCATGGTGTGCGTCCAGGCCGGCACGCCGTTGTTTGCGAGAAACTGCACGAGATCCGGCGTTCCGAAGTAGCAGGTGCGGCCGTGCTCCTCATAGGCAAGGGCGGCCTTGTCGATCTTGAGGCCGCTCGCCCGCGCCCGCAAGATCAGGCGAGCCAGGGCTTCCTCTCGGCCCGACCGCGTGTGATCCCTGCTGTCCGCGGCGAAGACCGCGAAGTCGATACCCTGCTCGCGAAGATGAGCGAAACGGATCATCATGGCCGCACCTACCCCTTCGTCTTCGTCGGGTCCACCAGCGTGAACGTCGAGCCTCCTTTCGGCGTTGGCGGCAGCGGCTCGCCTTTCACGACCGTCCGCTCCGGCCCATGACCCCCACGAGGGCCGACGACCTGGTACTGCCCCGACCGCGGCGCCTTCTGTCCCGGCCGCAATCCCGAAACGCGCTTACCCATCCTAGTTCTCCCTCCGCCTCACTGAGGCCACGCTCGGCCCACCAACGGCCGCGCTCGCTACAAAGTATTTGTACCAGACCGTTCGAGTGATGTCAATGGCAACGACGCGTCATTATGTTTCCTGTAGTGTCCGTTTCCGTTATTGACAACAACGATCGCCACCAGTACAATCACGACGTGGCCGGACGGCAGGACGTCTTCTACGTCGAGCTTGGGAAGCGGATCAAGCACGTTCGCCAGCAGAAAGGGCTCACCCAGCAGGCCTTGGCGGACGCGATCATGTTGACGCGTACGTCGATCACCAACATCGAGTGCGGCCGACAACCGGTGATGACCCACCACCTCGTGCGAATCGCGAACACGCTCGGCGTCGAGGTCCACACGCTCCTGCCCAGCCCAACCCTCCCGCCGCCAGAGATCACGGCGAAGCTCCGCACGCTCGGCCAGGACAAGCGGGAGTGGGTCGGCCGCGTCCTGGGATCAACATCTACCGACTAAGGAGTACGGCCATGGCACCTCGGTACGCCCTTGCGAAACGTAAGGCCCAACAGCTTCTCGAGCAGGCGGGCATCACCAAGCCCCCCGTGCGTGTTGAGACTCTCGCCAAGCACGTCGGCGCGCGCGTCCGGCATGAGCCATTCAGCGGCGAGGGGCTCTCCGGGATGGCCTACCGGCAACCAGACGGCAGACTCTTCATTGGCGTGAACGCTCTCCACCCAAGAACGCGCCGACGATTCACCATCGCCCATGAGATCGCCCACCTCATCCTCCACCAACACGAGGACCTCCACATCGACGAAGCGTTCGTGATCGAACTCCGCAACGACCGCTCGAGCATGGCAGTGGACGAGAAGGAGATCGAGGCGAACCAGTTCGCCGCCGAGCTCCTCATGCCAGCAGCATGGCTCCGCGACGACCTCCACGACCGACGCATCGATCTCGAGTCCGACAACGAGGCTATCGCCGAGCTCGCAGCGAAGTACCAGGTCAGCGTCCAGGCCATGACGATCCGACTCTCCGCGCTCGGCGCTGTGCGCGGATAACCACTCGGGTCTATGCTGCGAAACCTAATCAAGACCGCCGAGCTTGGCCAACCTCTATGGTGCGAACCCATCCCACTCGCCATTTGGCGTCGTCGGCAAGCGCGGGCACGACCAAGCCGCACGGCCAGCACGCGAGGAACTGCTCGAGGGGCGAGCCCATGGCGGTGAACGCTGACAAGCCCACCCGCTGGAAGAACGACATTGCCTCCTCCGTGGACCTGTACAACGAGTGGTTCCTGGCGTTCGCGCCGGACACATACAGGGCCACAAGGGTCGAGACGACCAAGCAGGTCGCTGAGGCACTCCGGCTGACAGGCAACCTCCGATTCCTGGCCCCCGCGACACTTGCCGAGCACCCGGCCATCCTCCCCATGCTGCGTATGGCAACCGCGCCACCCATCGCGCGCGACCGCCTCGTCGGCCTCGCCCGGGTGAACAAGACGCTCGTACACACAATGGAGAACGAGCAGCGCGTCCCACCACGAATGAAGGCGGCAACGCTCAAGGAGGAACTCCGCCGGGTCGCGGCCATCATCCTGCGACTTGCCGACCGTGACCTGTTCACATGGCTGGAGCCAGGCCGAGCACCCACCGCGCAGGAACGCTTCCGGGCGTCCACCATCGTCGCCGACCGCTTGTGCGGCGCCATGGCCGACCCGATCGTGCGCAACGCACAGGAACGCCGCCAACTCGCCAAGATCAAGGTATGGCTAGAAGCGAAGAAGTACCGGTACCTGCCGCCGGGTGACGGCACCAAGCTCGAGACCATGGCGCCCGGTACATTCACATTCCGACTCAACGTGCCCGCCAAGCTCGAAGGCGGGGCGACCATCAACATCCCCGTGGACACGGTCGTGATGCCGGGCCAGGGTCGCACCCCGAGTACGCCACTGCTGATCGAGGCGAAGTCCGCGGGGGACTTCACCAACGTGAATAAGCGCCGCAAGGAAGAGGCCGCTAAGATGGCGCAGCTGCGCGCCAACTACGGCAAACGCGTCCGATACATCCTCTTCTTGTGCGGGTACTTCGACAGCGGCTACCTCGGCTACGAGGCCGCGGAAGGAATCGACTGGGTCTGGGAACACAGGATGGACGACCTGGACCAGTTCGGCCTATGACCCCACTCCAAGTCATCGAGCGCGCGCGACAGGAGCGCCAACAAGCACTCGACGCGAGCAAGACTCAGGAGGAACGCAACCGCCTCGGCCAGTTCGCGACGCCGGCAACGCTCGCGGACGACATCATGGCGTACGCCAAGACCCTCCTCCCAGCGCGCGGGAGCGTCCGGTTCATGGACCCCGCGCTCGGCACCGGGTCCTTCTACAGTGCACTCCGACGCGCCATCCCCCGACGCCGTATCACGAGCGCACGCGGGTTCGAGATCGACGTGGCCGTGGCACAAGCAGCGCAACGCCTCTGGAGCGAGGAAGGACTCGTCGTCACCAATGGTGACTTCACCAAGCAGCACGCACCGCCGGTCGAGCACGACAAGGTCTCCCTGCTCGTCACGAACCCGCCGTACGTGCGACACCACCATCTCAACCCCGCGGACAAGGCACGACTGCAGACCGCTGTCGCGAGCGCGACCGGGCTGCCGCTCAGTGGGCTTGCCGGGCTTTACTGCTACTTTCTGCTGCTCAGCCACCCCTGGATGGCACGCGGCGGCATCGCGAGCTGGCTCATCCCCAGCGAGTTCCTCGATGTGAACTACGGCACGACGATCAAGCAGTACCTATTGTCCCGCGTCACGCTGTTGCGCATCCACCGGTTCGACCCCAACGACGTCCAATTCGACGACGCCCTCGTGTCCTCCACAGTCGTGTGGTTCCGCAACGCCCCACCACCCCCCGAGCACACCGTCCAGTTCACGTACGGCGGCACCCACGTCCGCCCGGCACGCGACAAGGCCATTCCGGCAAGCGTCCTTGCCACCGAGGTAAAATGGAGCCGGCTCTTCAACGGGGACGCCAAAGGCCGCACCAACCAGCCGACTATCGCAGACCTCTTTACGATCCGGCGCGGCATCGCGACCGGCAGCAACAACTTCTTCATCATCACGAGGGAGGAAGCAGCGCGACGCCACCTCCCAACGAGCGTGCTCACGCCAGTCCTCCCCAGCCCACGCTACCTTGGCACGGACGATGTCCCAGCGGACCAGGACGGCTTCCCGACACTGGACGAGCAGCTCGTCCTTGTCAACTGCACCCTGCCCGAGGGGGAGGTCGCGCGCCGCTATCCCGCCCTTGCCGCGTACCTCGCCGAGGGGAAAGCCAAGGGGGTACACGAGACGTACCTGTGTGCGCACCGCGACCCGTGGTACGCGCAGGAAAACAGGCCCGCACCCCCGTTCTTGTGTACGTACATGGGAAGGGGAGAGAAGGACCGGCCGTTCCGGTTCATCCTCAACCACTCCAGGGCCACGGCAGCGAACGTGTACCTCCTCCTCTACCCGCGACCAGCGCTCGCGCGACTACTCTGGCAGGACGCACTCGCCGCACGCCGCGTCTGGGAAGCCCTCAACGCCTTGACGCCGGCGACTCTCATGGGTGAGGGGCGGGTGTACGGCGGTGGCCTGTACAAGCTCGAACCCCGCGAGCTGGCGAACGCCCCCGCCACGACCATCCTGGAGGCGCTTCCCGCACTTCGGGAGCACCTGGGTGTTCAGGGCCGCCTGTTCGACGAGCCCGCGCCTGCGCGTCCCGCCCCAGAGAGGCTCCGCCGCCGGGTCAGTTCTCGGCCGTCACAGAGCGCCCAGCGTACCGGCCACCACCCGCCCAGCCGTTCGCGTTTCCCTCGGGGCTGAAATCAACGGAGTAGTCGAGGCGGTTGGGCACGACCAGCTTCACGGCCTGTGTGTCCAGCCCTGCCGCGCGCACGGCTCGCTCCGCCACATCCCGCGGTCGCGACTCGACAAGGGAGATCGTGCAGCCGGGAGGACCGCCGCGCCGCCCGTCATCCTCGTCGAGATATGGCTTCTACCCGCAGCTGGACGCCGGGACCATCGACGGGCGGCCGCTGCGGATGCTCACCCTCATGGACGAGTACACGCGCGAGCGCCTCGAGACCGAGGTGGTGCGCCACCCCACGAGCGAACCTGTCCTCGAGCGGCCGGCGGAGTCGCTCATCGTCCGTGGACCTCCGGACTTCATCCGGTCAGACAACGGGTGGGGGTAAACCATAAAGGTGGTGCGCAACTCGTTGGCTAGGCTCGAAGTGGAGACGATGTTCACCGAGCCCGGCAGCCCCTGGGAAGACAGCTATGTCGAGTCGTTCACCGGCAAGCTCCTGGACGAGCTGCTCAGAGGCGAGCTCTTCACGACGCTGCAAGCGGCGAGGGTGCTGGTGGAGTAGTGGTGGCACCACAACAGCACGAAACGGCCGCACGGCGTGCAGGGACATGGGCCACCGGCGCCCGAGTCGATCCTCCCGCCGCCACTTGACTTCGCTCCGCTCCGCCAGTTTCCGGCCATGGGACAACTAGCATAAGAGCTGGTACCGCTGTAGGGGGCAGGTCAACACCGGGCCCATGTCCAGCGGCGACCTCTTACTAGTCCTCGGCCGCGCGTTCGTCGAGTACGACGGGAATCTCCATCCGCTCGCCCGGTGCAAACCACGCCTCGATGTCGACGAGCAACTGGACGGCATCCTCGGGCGCGCGGCGAGAGGACGAGCCGGCGACACTCACTCGGGGCGAGATCCCTTCCGCCACCAGGAACGCGACCACCGCTGCCGGAACGACGGCAACACGGCCGAGATCGCGCCCTGCGTGTGTGTGGACGCTATAGGCCGGGATGGAACCCCGTTCATCTGCGCGCCTCAGGATCAACTCCTGCCCAGGATAGAGGTCATCGAGGAGCCACACCGGACAGGGTTGTTGCGGCGGGGTTGTGTCGGCGAACGCGAGGCAGACCCACTCCGAGATCCAGCCCGGCCTTGGCCGCCCATGCGTCCGAACCCATACGTACCAACGACTGTCCCATGGCTTGATCGGCTGAGGACCGGAGCAAAGTCGGGACCTGATTGTCATAGTGTGATTCTGGGCCTTTTGGCGGCACGGTACGCGCCGTGCGGGAGTTGAGACGGCGGCTGGACCCCACCCCGTCAACAGGATCGAAGCTCGGGGCCGTCTCAGATGCTATCGACACCGCTCTCCCAAGCGTCCCTCCGCAACACCGTCGCACTAGTCAAGAGCCCGGCGGGCGGTAAACCCCAATCCGGCCACGCTCCGAGTTACGGCGAAGTGAGGGAGAGACGGACGTCCGGCCCATCGCCAACGGTCCGCATTGCGCCCGCCTCAAGCCCTGCCGGCGGAGCCCGCCGCCACTGCTACCGGCGGGGTAGGTCCGTAGCTCAACCTGATAGAAGTGGGGGCCAGCTCGCGCTGGCCCCCTCCTGTCATGCGTCTCATCGTTGCTAGGGCAAGATCCCGCGGAACTCCGTCGCCATCATCCCCTAAGAAACCAGACCAGAAGCAGAAGAACGGCCACCACGAAGAAGTACTTTCGGTCAGCTAACGCGCAATCGACGGCCTTTTCGAAGAGCCGCAGAATCGCAAGATGCGTATGGACCACGAGGACAACAACTAGGACGACTACCGCCAAGACTGCTATCGTCAGAACGAAGAACAGGAGCTGCCACCGTCCGAGTGGCGGCGGTGTTGACGGCTCCGAATGCAGTAAATAAAGGAATGCAATTCGGGGCCGCCAGGACATCGGAAGTTACCTTCCTGCCCTTGGCGGCAAAGACACGATGAAGATGGAGTGTTCCTGTCCCATGTTGTGACTCCTTTCGTTCGGACAGGTGTGCGCCCGCTCCAGGGCACCGGGACGATCCCGCGAGCCATCGGGAGCCGAGTGTGGCGCAGAGGAGGTTTCCCTTCCCCATATTTGCATTATACATCACTACGTCATTTCCTGTCAACGATTTGAGGCACGGCGCCCGGGTGCAACTGAGGACTGCCGCCCTTGGCGCTCCCGCGGCGATCAGCTCGGATTCCGACTCTGGTTGGCAGTGGCTGAGGATGCTGCAAGGTTGTCTCCCCCCTGATTCGTCTAGGTGAACGACAACAGAGTGTTTCGAAACTGAACCGCGACGCACGGGCCCAGCCTCTGGCCCTCCATGCCGGGGGAGATCGAGGGACGAGTTGACGGACGCGCTCGGCGACGGGACACAGAATGGCGGACGGAGTGACGGAGGGGTCATGACGCTCCTGTCGACCACGCAGCGGGCCGTGCTCGAGGCTATGACGCTGCCGGATCCACGACCGCCTCACGCCGTCGACAGCCCCGCCGCCGCGATCCACCGGCGGGAGCCGGCGATCGGCCAGGCATTGGCCGCCGCCATCGTCACCGAGCTGAACACGCTGGGAATGACCAACGTGCCGTACGTCAACGCCGCGGTGCCGCCGGCGATGCTCGCGGACCTCCGGAGGTGGATCACCCCGAAGGGCTGGAAGACGCTGGGGATGCCGGGTGATGTGGCTTGGTGGGCCGAGTGAGGAGAGTGACACTGTACTGCACGAACTGCGGCTGAGCGCGAGTGATCCGGGAGCCTGCGCGATCGGGACCAGAAGTCACGCTCGCCCGAGGCGGTTCCCAGATCTTCCCGGCTTGTCCGGATTGCGGCGGGAAGGAGTGGGGCTACGAGCCACGGTCCAGCCAGCCCAAGCCAGAGCGAAGGGCGTAGGTCGACATCGCGGTTACCGCGCCGCGACCCGACGACGTGGCTTCAATCTCTCCACCGAGTCGGTTTCGGCTTCTAGGCCTACGTGAACACGGCGGTCAGATCCGCCTCGGCGACCGTGGAACCTGCCCTGACAAAGGTCGTCAAATCGCTCAGTCTCGCACCTTGAGAGAGGATCAGGTACCTGCCGCAGATGTCGTTACGCGACACCAGGTTCATGCTGAACGAGAATGCCCGTTGGTCCTTCGCCTCCTTCTTACTCAGCTGGGTGGTGGCCCTCCCATACTCCTCAGTGAGGAACTTGTCGACGTCGATCGCCAAACGCTCCTTGACGTAGTCCCCGATGACTGGGACCTTGCCCACCCCGCTCGCGTCGACAGCGACCTTGATCCCGTAGTTGAACCCCTTTAGGACGAGCTCCGAGATCGCGTCGTCGTTATACACGGCGTAGATGAGGTCGAGCCTAACAGGGTCAGGAACCTCGACCGGTTTGTCCCAGATCTGCCATCCTAGTGTGCCCGTGCCGCCTAGTTTGGCGGTGAACTGCTTCTTGGCGATCGTGCCAATCGGCGACAGCTTACCGTCCTCCTCAGCGGTGAGCTGAGCGATCAGAAACAGAGTTGCTTGCCGACCTACAAGACCCATGTGGCCAGTGTTCACGGCCTTCACCGTGCTCACCGTAACGGCGAGATTCGGCATAGCGATACGCCCCCTTCCTGAGCCTATCCGGCGGATGCCCGACAGTATGGGCGCCGCGTCGTTTCCCCGTGAGACAACCTCTTCACCCCGACGAAGCCAAAGGCGATCGGTGATCTGATCTGATCCAGCCGCAGCGCCAGACCGGCTACCACCGTGTGCTCGGTGGTCCCCCGCATGCCAAGTCCGGGGACGTGAGGGGGACCACGAGCGCCGTCACGCTCCCGTGGACCCTTCTTCGCCTCCACATCGACCGCATCCTGGCGCTCCTGACGCACGCCGGGGTGCGAATCTCGCGGGGCGCCCTCGGCCGAGGCATACCTTCTGGCAGAACGCCTCGATGACGTGGGGACCGTGGTCGCCTGGCATCGCGAGAACAGCGACGCCGACGGTTCGGCTGGTCTGTGACTTCCCGACGATGTCCCGATAGACGAGCGTCCCGAACGGCTTGACCTCGCTCGGTGTCTCCGCGGGGACGGCATGGGGGTCTAGGGCTTCGCGAACTTCGAGGTCACATACACGCCGTTGCTGATCCCCATCAGCGTCACGAAGCCATCAGGAACGGGCGGGATCGCGTTCGACGTGATGACCCTGACGACGACGAAGGCGGCGGTGGTCAGTGTGAAGATCAGCATCTGCACGCGCGCAACGTCCACCGTCGTCACCCTTCCGTCGACCCACTTTCCATGGCTGGCGTCCCAGATTCCGCCCTTCACCCATTCCATGCTGACGATCAGGTCAGACCATTCCGGCACCGTAGATTTCACAGGGAGGGGTTGCTGGGCGGGGTCAGCAGGAGCCCCTCCCGGCTGGGGTGGCTGGACACCCGCGGCCGGAGCAGCAGGGTCAGGTGCGGGGGCAGGTGGCGCGGCGCCCTGGCCTTGGGCGGCACTCTCGGCTCTTGTTGTCTTGAGGGTCGCCGCTACGGTCGCGGCGCCGGAGATCCCGAGCAGTACCAACGTGCCGCCGGTAATCTCGATGAGGCCACCGGTGAGTACCAGGACGTACAGAGCCGACGCACCAACGACAAACGTCCACAACATGATCTGGAACTGCGATAGGCTGCCGTACCGGCGCTCGCTGGTCACGATCCGGAGGATTGGCCCGATCCCCTGCAGTTTCTGTTGGTCAAGACGTCTCTTGCTCCACCTGGACAGGACGCCGAGGGAGAGGAGAGCTGCGACGACTGTGACCACCAGGGCCAAGGGGACGCTGGTGATACCGAGATCCGTCTCGACCTCCGCGATCAAGGTACCGTCCGGTTTGCTGGCGGTCAACCGCGCAACCGTGAGCGGCACCAGGCCGAGCCCTTCCGTCAGGCGCCTCGGTTTGGGATGAGCGCCGCTGGCGACCTTCGACCACGGAAGGTCTGGGACGGTCGCTGTGATGGTGACTGACCTCAGATCCGTGGAGAAGCTCTTGACCCGAACGTCGCTGGCCTTCGTCCACTCCATCGGGGCGTGAGCCTCGTCGGACATCTTCCAGCGGAACGCGACCGTGAGCCTAGCCTCCTGCGGGATCGGCTCAGGCGTCGACAGGGTCAACGTCACAACACCACCGCGAGGTTGCCAGCGCGTTTCCGAGACTACCGAGGCAACGCGGATGGGGTCCTTCGCCGCTTGCGGGGCTCCGGCACCAACCGGGGGCGCGGGCTGGGCCGCTAGGGGCGCTGCCGGTGCCGGCGTTGGGGCGGGGGCCGTCTCTGCAGCACCGACTGGCCTTCCGGCAAGAAGTGCCACCGCGGCCAGGCACACGGTGAGGACGAGTCGCGGGGATCGCGAGAGTCTCACTTCCAACCTCTCCGACCTCCCGTCGTGAGGTTGGAAGGCACGGGGTGCAGTGGTTCCGATTGCGGGGAGGGTCCTGAGGTTCATCACATGCTCCTCTCGCCGGCTCCGCCAGTCCGGGCCTCAAGTGAAAACGCGCGAACCTGCCCGTCGATCTCGACCAGATGAGCAGGCGCGGGGGGAGCGGTGCTCCAGCGGCTCCGAGTCGACCGCGTGCCCTGGGGAAACCGGAACGGACCGGCGGGCACTAGCCTTGGAGGTTTGACATCCGCCCATGCCATCGGCGCGACCTGACTGCAGCCAAGGTCGGTCCCTCTTCTGATCTAACCTCGGACCTCGGCCACCAGCTGTCATCACCCACACGGGTGATGACGTCCGCGTCAGAAATACCGAAGCTGACCGCAGGAGATCGCGCGGGGCATGACTCAGGTAATCGCTCGAGGGGGCTCTCCCCTCCGGCGTCTCGATGATTGTGGCGAGGGACCATTCTGCGCCATGGCGATCCTGCGTGGCGGGGACCATGCAGTGCCTCCGGTGGTGTGCGCACACTTCACTGGCCAGCCGGCCAAGGGCCTTTGCTTCGTCTACAGGGACCGCATCTGGCGCTTGATGGAGAGGCGGCTGTCGAAGCAACACCGGCCGGAAGGAACGGACTTACTCTGGGAGGCGAGACCAGTTGAGAGATGAGATGGCTCTTTCCGAGCTTCGAGCCGTCCGACGCCGCGGACGATGGCCGGGAGCCGGAGGCACCGATGGCAGATGACGCGCGAGACGAGCTGTGGAAGGTGTCATTCGAGACGTACTACGAGAGCTACTACCAGGAGATGCTCGCCGCTCGGTTGATCAACCGGTGGCAGCGGATTGACGACGTAACGAGGTTCCTTGTGGCCGTCACCGCATCAGGTTCCGCAGTGTCGGGGTGGGCCTTGTGGACCGTCCCAGATTGGAAAGCGCTCTGGGGGTGCCTTGCCGGGCTCGCGGCCCTGCTGTCGACCGGCCACACCACCCTCAACGTGCCCGGGAGACTTCGCGACCTTTCTGAGGTCAAGAGGCGCTTCGCGGGCATCAGGATCGATCTCGAGACGTTCCGCTACCGGATCCAGGTCGATTCCGCGTTCCCGGTCGAGCCGTTCGCTGTCGAGTTCGACCGCTTGCGGCAACGATACCGGGAGGCTGTGGAGCACACCAAGGACGACATCCTCGAATGGAAGAGGCTCCGGTTGGGGGTACAAGACAACCTCGACGTCCGGCTTGGCGATCAGATCGAGAAGGCGGCCTGAAGGGGGTGGGGTGATGTCAGTTGACCTTATGAAGCGTCCGCCTCGGCGCAATCCAAGTCCGGTGCCGCGACCCGGCCCACTCGCCTGACGGCGATGCTCACGGACCTTCGGAAATGGGTCACCCCGAAGGGCTGGAAGGCGCTCGGAACAGAGACCCCATCGCTGGACCAGCGACCTTCTTGACAGTCTACGAAGGCCGGTCCTATCGTGCACCACAGCAGTCCGCCCAGCGCGTGAAGGCCTGAGCACGGGAAGCACGGAGGCGATGCTCGCTGGTGCACCCACGGCGGTGCTCGACGTCTATGCGGCCGCGGAGGACCACGTCCTCGCGGCCCTGCGCAGACTGCACTTCACGATCGTCAAGCGCGCGAACCGGATCACCTCTCCCCACGTCGTCGAGGCCTGGACCGGCAGCTATCACGTATTCATGCACGTGAGCGCGGCTGTGGATCCCGGCGAACCTCCTGTGCTGACGCCCGAAGAGAAGCACAGGCTGCTGCAGCGCGCACGGAACGCCGGTGGCGAGGCGTGGGGGGCCAAGGTCGTCCTGCGGCCGGGCCGGCAGCTTGCCTGGCTGGACTGGCGACCGCTCGTGGAGCGCGCGGCGGGCGAGTGACGAGGCTCGGAAAGGTCCGAGCGAGGGGGGCCCGCGCGGAGGTCAGTATGGAGAGCACCCGGCTCACCAGGAACATCGAGGCGGTCCGGCAGCTGCTCGCCGCGGCGATCGGCGGCGCGGTGGTGGAGTATGTCGAGCCGCGCGGCGAGATGCGCAGGTGGGGGCGCCACCTGTTCCAGTGCGGCCAGCCGCCGCTGGAGCACCGTCTGTGGCTGGACGAGCAGGTTCTCGAGGGCTTCGACAATCACCGGCTCCTCGCGTGGCTCAAGGGGAACGACGTCGTGAAGCTGTTCGCCACGACGAACGACAGAGACGTCCTCTGCGCCACGACCTGGTCGAAGCCCGAGCTCATCGACAGGATCGAGCTGAGCGAGACGGGTGGAACGGGGCTCTGAAAGGCGATTGTCTGCTAGGTGACTTTAGGCCTCGCGAGGCTGACTTGGGATGCGACGTCATGTGTACTCGTTCCAAAGCTCGCCGCCGGCGGTGGCCCATTCCGTAGGTTTCTTCTGATCGCCGATTCGTGGAAACAGGCTAAACATCATGAAGCAGAACCGAATGACGTGAGACCCGCCGTGTGCACCTCGGTAAGTGATCTGACCAAAGACGAAGATGCCGCGCTTGCCAAAGGATAGATCCAGGTGCTGCTGCGGGTTGTCGATGGTGACACTGAACGTGTCGCCAGCCGTGAACTGTCCTGGCCCGATTGGCCGCTCCTTGAATCCGAACAGCGGTTCCAGTCCGTAGTCGGGGGTACCGTTGAGGCGGTCGACCCGCATCTCCTGCAAGCTCGCGCGGACTTCTACCAGCCACACCGGAGTGCGACCGACGTTGTGGATTTCCCAATCGAGGCCAACGGTGAGAGGCAGTTCCCCGGTCCACTTGCCGTCCGTCCAGTTCACCAGATCGAGCGGCTTGACGGTGATCCACGGGCGGTCTTGGTTCAGGAGCTTCTCGGAAATCTCGGTGCTCTTCTTCATCGCCTTGGCTTGCGCCCTAGCCTGAACCGCGTAGTAGACGACCACAGCGCCGGTGAGAAGAGCAATGACCGCCATTGCGACGGTTGCTTGCGCCTGTCGCTCCGTCGCCTTAGCCATTCGTTCCTGCTGTTTGTAGTCAGCCTGCGTTGCCACGGTGCGCTCTGCCTGCTTGGCCTGGGGTTGATCCTGTCTTTCAGGCGCGAGCAACTTGGAGTGGTTCTGGCTGTCGCCGGTTTGTTCGTGACGCTCTGTGCTGTGATAGGAGGGTGTCGCCTGCGGCGGGACAGGCGATGCTAGTGCAAGCACGAGCAGGGCTACCTGGAGCATGAGGGTTCCTCCCGAGTTGTGGCCGGCTACCTGTCCCTCCTTTGTATGTTACGCCTGCTCCGGTTCCTCAGGTGCGGGCTGAAACGACGGGTCGAGTAGCTCCCACATTGGGGTGTCGAAATCGAGCGGGTAGAGGCTCACCGGCAGAAGCCTCTCCCTTGGCTTCACCCGCTTGTTCGGCGGGTCGACCTGAAGCGCGCATTCAGCGCAGCGGTTCGGCCAGGGTATCTGAGGGAAATCGACGTGATCCCAGCTGACGAGTTCCCACACTAGGAAATTGACTCTGGCATCCGCCCTAGCGGTGGTTATGGATCTGGTGTGTTTGAGCTGTTGGCCGCTTGGGGAGCGCGAACCGACCGAGTAGACCACCCAAGAAGACGTCGACAACCTGCGGTATGCTGATGAATTGACAGGTTTCTTGTGGACTGGGAGGCCCCGATGGAAGGCGAGAAGAGTCCAGAGGAAGCGGTAGAGACACGGACTACTGCAAAGCCAACCGAACCAACCTGCTTCGTCATCACGCCCATCGGTGACGAACAGTCCTCGACACGCAGGGCGACTGACGGCCTCCTCGAAGCTGCCATCCGCCCTGTCGCGGCCGAACTCAGGTTCGCCGTCATAGCGGCCCATGAGATCTCAGCACCAGGGTCCATCACCCGCCAAATCATCGAGAGACTTCTAGCTTCGGACCTCGTGATCGCCAACCTGACGGGCCTGAACCCCAACGTCATGTATGAGTTGGCGGTCCGTCACGCTTGCAGGAAACCCGTGGTCGTCGTGGCCGAAGTAGGGACTCCACTGCCCTTCGACGTCGCGACCGAAAGGACTCTGTTCTTCAAGAACGACATGGCTGGCGCTGAGGAACTCAAGCCGAAACTCGCCGCAGCAGTCGGCCAAGCCTTGAGAGACTCTCAACCCGACAACCCTGTCTACCGCGCCACTGTCGCCGCGCGGATTTTGCAGGACTCACCTTCCCAGGCGAAGCAGTCATTTGAGCGTTTTGCTCTCGAGCGTCTGGACGTGATCGAAGGTCAGGTGTCGCGGCTGTCGAGGATTCTGGATCGGGCACTGTCCCCTTCGGTCTGGCCCGGGGGGGTTGCTGCACCGACGATCTCCAGCGCGCTCGGTCCCCAGTTGGATCGGTCCCTCGCCCGACACCAGTATCGCTACCGGGTCGAGGGCTCGCAGGAGGACGCTAGGAAGTTGGCAAAGGCCCTCTCGCGTGAGTTCGCCGGGCTGCAGTCCTTCATCGCGGTCGTATCTCCCGGAGACGAAGGTTGGTCCCTTCTGACTCTTCGATCGGACGAGCCGGTCAATCGGCGAGTGGTCCGCACGATTGCCACCGGAATGGGCCTACGGCTTGGTGACAGTCGCGAAGTTGATTTCGCCGATGCTGAGGTCCGCTAGCCACACCCCCTTGTGCTTGGGAGGATCACATCGGCGCGGCGACACCGTAGCTGGTTAGACTGGCGGCCGCTGGAAGGGCGCGCACCTGGCGAGTGACACCGCTCGGACTGGTCCAAGTGAGGCAGGGCCGGGCACGCGGAGGTTGGGATGGAGAGCACCCGGCTCGAGAGGAACATCGAGGCGGTCCGGCAGTTGCTCGCCGCGGCGACGAGCGGCGTGGTGGTGGAGTACGTCGAACCGCGCGGCGAGATGCGCAGGTGGGGACGTCACCTCTTCCGGTGCGGCTGGCCGCCCCAGGAGCACCACCTGTGGCTCGACGAGCAGATCCCCGAGGGCTTCACCACCCACGGGCTGACCGCTTGGCTCCGGGGGAACGACGTCGTACGGTTGTTCGCCACGACGACCGACAAGGATCTCCTCTGTTCGACGACTTGGTCGAGGCCCGAACTCATCGACCGGATCGAGGTGAGCCACGCGGGAGGGACAGGGCTGTGAACGGACCGGAACTCGCCAAGCTGCCCCGCTCCCGGCGCCGCTCATCACCCGAACGGGTGATGATTCTCCTCGGGAGATCGGTCAGCCTGTTCGTGAATGCAGGGCAAGACGCCCAGAACAGGAGACCTGATGGCCGACGACATCCAAGTCAAGTGCATCAACAAGACCGACCGGCAGAGCGCGCACGAGCGCATCTCACACATTGGCGGTGTCAACCCAGATAAGTCCCGCTGGAGGCTGACTCTCGACGAGGCCATCAAAGGCATCGAAGACGGCAAGTGGCGCTTCTACGTGAGCGTTGGCGGCCACTCGGTCTGGGTGGTCATTGCCAAGACCGGCCAGGGTCACAAGTACCTCAAGACCGAGGCGGATGAGGAAGAAGAGAACAACCTCCTAAGCCTGCCTGAGTGTCCGGAGTAAGAAGGCCCTTCTTGACAGACGGTGATAGCATCACCCTGGGAGTCAGAATGGGAGTTGACCTCAAGCAGAGTTTCACGTGGTACCTGGAACATCAGGACGAGTTGGTCAACCAGTACAACGGCAAGATCCTGGTGCTGGTGGAGTGCCGCGTGGCCGGCGCCTATGATACCAAGGAGGAAGCTCTCCAATCCGCGATCAGCGCCTTCGGGCTCGGCAACTTCATCATCCAACGCTGCTCTCCTGGTGAAACTGACACAACCCAGCATTTCAACTCCCGCGTCTCCTTCGCTGCGTAAGGTCCTGCCGTGGACGGTCGCAGTTTCACCGTGCGCTTCCCAGGTGGGAGCTCGGTTCTGGTCACCGACGTCGCGGTCTTCTCGCCGTTCGAATCGCCGGAGAGGGCCCCCTCCACCGAAGGCGTGGTTTTTCGGGCCCTCTGGGACACCGGCGCGACGAACACAGTGATCACCCAGAAGGTGGTGGATGCGCTCGACCTGAAGCTGACCGGCTTCGCTGAGAGTCAGCATGCCCACGGCAAGGTGACGGCTGAGACCTACCATGTGAACATCGGGTTGCCCAACGGCGTGGGCGTGCGGATGGTCCAGGCCACTAAAGGAGACCTAGGCTACTGGGACCTCCTGATCGGGATGGACATCATTGCCCTGGGCGACTTCGCGGTCACGAACAACGGCCGAGAGACAGCCTTCTCGTTCCGGGTGCCCTCGAGCGCGAACATCGACTTCACCACCGAGGATCACACGCCAGTGCGCCATCCAATGAAGGTCGGGCGGAATGAGCCATGCCCGTGCGGCAGCGACAAGAAGTACAAGAACTGCCACGGTCGCGGCTGAGCGGCCCACGGCCCTTGTTCGCCCTCCTGGCTTGGCCGACGATTTGGCCATGCCTGCCCGCCCCAACATTACCTACGACCGCCGCCAAGCGAGGTACCGCGTCCGGAAGTCCGTCCACGGCCGCGAGCATAGCCGCACCTTCACGCGCCTCGAAGACGCCGAGCAGTACGTCCGGACCCTCGAGCGCCGCGCCGCAGGCCTCGAGCCGCTCCCAGTGACGGCGACCCTGGCCGAGGCCGAGGCCGCCCACCTCGCCAAGTTTCGCGGGCGCGACTGCAGGTTCGAGACGCTGCGCTTCTACGGCCTGAAGTGTGACGCCCTGGGTGACGCCAGGGCGATCTCCTGAGGCTAGCAATGGGCTCGCCGAACACGTCCGTCGAGCACTCCGTTGTAGTGCGACGGCGACCGTCGTTGGGACTGGGGTCGTGCGGCGTATACGCGGCGCGCGATGTTGTGGGCCGGGTCGGCGCCATCGGCGGCCCATCTGCCCTCGGAGAAGAGTACACTCAGCGGCGATCCGGCGTGGCGGAATCCATGGCTCCGAGGCTGGACGGACCGGCTTTCATCAATGAAAGGAGGCTCACAGCCCACCCCCCACGAAGCGAACTCCACGATGGCCGATCCTGACGAACTCAACTGAACCATGCCGTCACAAGGAGGATACGTTGACACGGAGAATCGTCGGAACGCTGCTCCTCACGTTGGGTTGGGCCTGCAGCGGATGGGCTCAGCCGTGCCAGGTTATCGTCTCACCGTCTGGAACGACCGACTTCGCCACCTCGGGCGACGCCGACCGGATCGACTCCAGCATTGCTGCGAACCCTGGGAAGGTCGTGTGCTTGAAGGACGGGGTGGTGTTCTACCTCAACCACGCCGTCCGCCTGCTGGGCGCCGGCACGGTCCTTCGCGGCCAGACGCAGTCGACGACCAACAGGCCCACGCTGCTCCTCCCGCCGAACCAGTCGGGAGATGCTCACGTCGCGGGCCTCTTCTACAACGAGCTCGCGCCGACCGTGACGCAGCCCGGGGGCAATCTCCAGAACGCAATCCGTACCCACTCAGGCCTGTGCCCAGCTGACCCGAAGACGTGTGTCGTGCTCCCCGACGTCGGATGCCCAAGCTGCGAGATCTCCTACCTTGTGATCAACGGCAACTACGGCGTCACGGCATCCGGCGGATTCTGCCGGCCAGCACTCACGAGCAAGAACGGATACCCCCTCGTTTGGATCGGCGGAACCTCGGCCAGCCACAGCCCGAACACCGGGATCAAGCTCCACCACTGCCTGATCGAGAACGTGGCCTCCTACGCAGGCGTCCTCATCGAGGACGGCGGAGCGTCCGCGGACGTCCACGATAACGGGATCCTAAATTGCGGCTTCAACTATCAGGATCCTGCGACCGGCCAGGGATTCTGGGTGGACGGGATCGCCATCCAAGCCCTCACCGTGCGTGTGTACAACAATGCCCTCCAGGACACAACGGACGGCGGAATCGTGAACTGGAAGGCCGGCGCGAAGATCTACGCGAACTACGTCTCCAGCGTCAAGCGGAGCGGCTTCGGCGCCATCAACCTCGTGGACGATACCGACATGCGAGGGGTGGCCGTGTCAGGGAACCACATCGGGGCCTCCGGCCTAGGGAGCTTCGACGTCGGCATCGCGGTCGGCAGGGCCGTCTGGAATTGCCCGAACTCCCAGAACGGATGGAGCGCGGACGCGCCGCCGGTGAGCGACTTCAGCACACTCCCTGGCGACCCGAACCCGGGCATTACGCCGGGCATCTACAACAACACCTTCGCCGCCCTGTGCGTCCCACCCCAACCCACCCCTCTGCCCCCGCCGGGGCCCCTGTCAGCGGCTCAAGGCATCGCCGGAAGTGTTCGTGCTGAGGCGGCGCCGCAAGCGGGGCCAGGGTGCACGGTGTTCGGCTTCTTCAACCATCCGCTGCCGATCAACGGCGCGGCCAACCTCAAGGTGTACGGAAACACCTTCACGGGACCGGCGGGCCAGTACGGCTGGTACACCGGCACAGGGTGTCCGGGCCTGCCGAAGGACGTGGGTCAGGCGGTCGTCGAGGTCGGGTACTGTCCGACGTCGTGTGACTTCACCGGGCAGACCAACCCACCACCGCTTACAGGTCTGGCGCCCCGAGCTCTCTGGAACCTCATCGGGGGTCCCAAACTGGTGCCGATCGCGTGTAGGTAGAGCGACCGAGCCATCTCCGGTTCGTCACAAGGTGCGGTGGGCGCGTCGCGTCCGCGGCACCATCTTCATCTCCAGCAGAGCGACCCGATTCGAGCAGCTTCCATGCGAAGAGCACGTAGCACCGCCGCGACACTACTGGGGAGCGGGTAGTTCGAGGTT